>NZ_JBBYHS010000016.1:0-147171 GCF_038290035.1 Flavobacterium calami | reverse complement strand
ATTCGTAATATTGATTTACGAACATAATAATCATTTCAAATCGTCACGCTCTAAAATGACTCTTAAAATACAGATTTACAATAATTTCAAAGAACTTATTTTAATTTTTAGTGGACACTAGTGATAATTTGAATAAAAAAAAACGATAACCAGAGCATAAGATAAGATTCAATGTTTTTTCCAAAAACAGTTCCGTGAAATTGAATTTATCTTATTGTTAGATTATCGTTTGTAGTTAGTTTAAAACTGATTTAAAGGTACGAAAAAAGCTTCAGATTTCTCCAAAGCTTTTCTAAAATTTATAAACAAAATTTTATTAAAATCTATTTTTATTTCACCACATAAGAAACAGCATCTGCTTCACAAAGTCTAAAATAGCCTAAAGCAAAGTTATTAGCATCTTTAGTATTTACAATATTCCCTCTGATATTTCCAGGCGGTACCGCAAAAGGATTTGAACCGGAAGCTTCCAGTACTAATTTCATATAATTGTAGAAATTTTTGGAAATACCTCTATGTGTGATGTTTACGGTATTTCCGGGTTTCATGTCTTCATGAGAGAAACGCGTGTTCATTTCGTTTCCGTTGAATAATTCATCATCAGTTAATTCATATTCGGGAAATACCAGAAAAGAACTTTTGTAATCGGTCAGGTAAAAATTGGTCTGATCTGCAGGATCGGTGTAGTAAAAAGTAAGTTCAATTACATCTTCACCACCGCCAAAATCCGGAACAAGGTTTTGCTCAATTTTATTGATTGGAGTTGCTGAGGTTAGTTTTTCAGTGGCAGTAAAACTTTGTCCTTCGGCCTCTACAAGTAATTTATACTCCATGTTAAGAACAGGAACAAAATTGGTACAGGTGTAGAATCCGGGCTGAGTTTCGCTAAAAGTAAAAACATCACCATTGTTATTTTCTACCCTTACCTGTGCCCCGGAAACTTTTGGGGTTGTAGCACTGTAATAAGGA
This sequence comes from Flavobacterium calami, assembly GCF_038290035.1. Taxonomy (NCBI): domain Bacteria; kingdom Pseudomonadati; phylum Bacteroidota; class Flavobacteriia; order Flavobacteriales; family Flavobacteriaceae; genus Flavobacterium; species Flavobacterium calami. The sequence continues at coordinate 146,202 of NZ_JBBYHS010000016.1, read as the reverse complement.
GCCATTTTACTTATTTTTATAGTTTGTTCGCTACCGTTGGTTCCTTTTTTCCAAATTATTTCAGCATCTATTACGATTTTAGCTTCATCTGTTTCCAGGTCAAGTGTTACTACGTCTTCACAGGAAATAAAAGGCAAAACAAAAATAAGACTTAAGAATGCAAGTGCTCTATTCATTATATTGTATTTTTTTAATCTTTTCATTGCGTTAAAATTTAAAATTATAAGAAACCCCGGGAACAATTCCGAAAATAGAAAGTCTTCTGGTTTCATTTGCTCCGGTATCTTCATTAGCGCTAAAAGTAATCGAGGCAGCATTTTTTCTGTTGTAAATGTTGTATATGCTGAATACCCAGTAGCTTTGCCATCCTTTTTTCTTTTCAGGCTTAGGGGTGTAAGTTGCAGCAAGATCCAGATGATGAAAAAGCGGCAGTCTGTTTTCGTTTCTCAAAGAATAATTTGGGACATTGATTTCGCCAAATTCATAATAACTATTCGCATAAGTAACCGGCTGACCCGACTGTAAAGTAAAATTTCCGTTGAAGGACCATTTAGGACTGAATTCATAGCTGCCTACAATACTTAAATTGTGCAGTTTGTCATAGCCAGATAAATACCAGTCGCCATTTGCTATTCCGGGCTCTTGGGCAGTTCTTCCGGGTGTTTTTTGTTCAGCTCTTGATAAGGTGTAAGAAACCCATCCGGTAAATTTTCCGGTGTTTTTTCTAAATAGTAATTCCATTCCATACGATCTGGCTTTACCATTTAAAATCACCTGTTCTATATTATTGTTTGCCAGAATATCAGCTCCGTCAATGTAGTCAATTCGGTTTTGAACATTTTTATAAAATAGTTCCCCTTCAAGAGAATAATCCCCTTCTTTAAAATTTTTAAAATATCCCAAAGCATACTGATCGAGCATTTGTGGTTTGGTAAAAGGACCACTCGGTGTCCAGATGCTCATAGGCAGTGGTGATTGTGTATTAGATAAAATATGAATGTACTGCGCCATTCGGTTATAGCTGGCTTTTACAGAAGTGTTATCATCAAAAGCATAGGACAAAGCCAGTCGCGGTTCAAGGTTATCAAATTTACTGATGGTTTCACCCCTTCCGTAAGAAATGGTTCCGGTTGGCGTTGCTTCTTCATAAATATTATATAAAGGATTATAAATTACCGACTGACCATTTTCATAGGTACTGATTTCTTCTGCACCCAAACGATAAAACATGCTGTAACGAAGTCCGTAACGAATATTTAGTTTTTCTGTAATTTGGTTTTCAAAATCAATAAAAGCAGAGGCCTCCAAAGCGTGTTTTTTATCCAGCTGTTTGTAATTGAACTGTGAGTCTGTACTTGTTGGTTTTACTACACCAGGATTAAAATCGTAGTATAAACCGTCAATTCCGTAATTAATTTTAAATTTTTCAGATATTAAAGAATTCCAGTTATATTTAAGTCCGTAGCTTTTGATATTGCTATCCCATTCAAAACTTTCAATCGGTATCCCCAGATTGAATTTATAATCACTGTAGAAAGCAGATAAATTAGAATTCAAACGGTCAGAGAATGTGTGTTTCCAGCTCAGGATCCCCATAGTATTGCCGTATTTGCTTGAAAAACGGTCGTTGATATCAAATACATCATTTCCAAAATACCCCGAAAAAGCCAGTGTATTATTAGCGTTAAAGCGATAATTCAATTTGGCATTTAAATCGTAAAACATTGCAGAATTTTTATTGTCAGCCAGTTTGAGAAATAAATGTGCATACGAAGTACGACCCGAAACAAGGAATGAGCCTTTTCCTTTTTGCAAAGGCCCCTGAACCAAAAGACGGCTCGAAATAACACCAATTCCTCCATTTACTTTATAGTTTTCAAAATCTCCAGTTTGTTGGGTAACATCCAAAACAGATGAAACACGCCCTCCATATTTTGAAGGGATTCCACCTTTGTATAATTCTAGACCATTCACAACATCAGCATTAAAAATAGAGAAAAAACCAAACATGTGTGAGTCGCCATAAACAGGGGCACCGTCCAGAAGAATCAGGTTTTGGTCTGCAGCACCTCCGCGAACATTAAAACCCGATGATGCTTCTCCGGCATTGGTTACTCCGGGCAGGGTCAGAATTGATTTTAAAGGATCGGATTCTCCCATTGCCACAGGAATTTTTTTAATTTCCTGCATAGAAAGTTTGTTGACACTCATTTGAGGTGTTTTGATATCTGCTGCTTTAGTGGTGGTTACAATTACTTCTCCTAATTGCTGGCTGTCAGATTCCATATTAAAATTTATGGTAACATCATCAGAAACCGTAATTTGCTTTTCTTTGTTTTTTAAACCAATATAACTAATGGAAACGGTATAAGTTCCGGTTGGAATTTCAAGACTGAATTTTCCGTTTGAATCCGTTACGGCGCCTACCTCCAGTTGCTGGATATACACATTGGCACCAATAACGGATTGTTTGGTATCATCAAAAACCTGTCCGGTCAGCTTACTTTTTTTTTTAGTCGTTTTTACAGATTGAGATTTCTGTTTTACGAAAATATTATTACCGACAATAGAGAATTGCACTGTTGCATTTTTGTTTAATTCAGAGATCACTTTCTCGACTTCAATCTGTTTGTAAGTAGTTTTTTTTGTGAAATACTTTTGATTGGTATCAATTTTATCTGTAAAGGCAAATTTGAAATCAGATTGGTTTTCAATCTGTTTGAAGAACTCTTTTAAGGTTACATTTTGATCTACAGTTACGGTAACATTCTGGGCAGACATACATAAACTGAATAAAAAAAAGCATGCTGAAATTATATGCTTCATGAAATTTTGTATTTTTGAATTTATTAATTGGAATAACCTCGTGTTATCCTGACTATAAGGAGGATGTGTAGTTTCGCGGCTTGCATCCTTTTTCTTTTCTATTGAAAAGTAATCTGTTTTAAATCTTCATTTAGTTCAAAGTTTAGGTTATACATTTCTGATATTAATTGTAAAATTGTTTTTAAATCTTCTTTTTTATTGATTCGGATGGTAATCTTCTGATTAAGATGATCTTTTGGAAGAATCACTTTGTAACCATAATTTTCTTCGATATACTCACTGACAGCAGAAAGTTTTTCGTTGTCAAAATCGATAAAACGGCTGAATTCTGTTACTGATGCAGACTCGTTCCCGTAAGTAAATTTTTCGCCCGGTTTTAATATCCATTTCTTTTCCTGACCTTTTACATTCATCTGAACGCTTCCTTCGTAAAGCTCAACTGTTACTGCTTCTTTTTCAGATTCTTTCACAATAAAAGAAGTTCCTAAAACGGTCGTTGTAGTTGCATTACAAAAAACCTGAAAAGGATGCTGCTTGTCTTTTTTTACTTTGAAATAAGCCTCACCAACAATTTCAATTTTTCTGTTTAAAGCAAAATTTTGTCCGTAAATAATTTTAGAATTCGGGCTCAGTTCTACTTTTGAGCTATCGGGCAAGACAACTAATTTTATTTTTGCAGAAGTGTTTTCAATAATATTTTCAGCCATAACAGCAGTTTCAGTTACAGGTTTACCGGTAAAATAAATTCCGGTTCCGATCAATACAAAAAGTAAAACAGATGCTGCAGCATAGTAGCGCCATGGTTTGAACTTTCGTTTTTTGGCTGTAAAAGTTTTAGAATGAAATTGCTCCCACGAAGCTTCTTTTTCGCTGACAGAATGCGAAGCAGGAGTTTCGTTCCATAATTTTTCAAATTCATTATCTAATTTTTCCTTGTCCATGATTTTTAGGGAGTAAGTTTTTTACAATAAAATCCTTGTTTCGTAAAAACACCATAAACCATTTCCTGAATGTCTCTGTTGGTTTCGATTCTGAGAATTCTTTCGCGGTTTTTGAAATCAAATTTTATGATACAATCAGAAATGATGAATTGTAAAAGAGCCACCAGAAGGCTTGCGTCTTTCTTTGTTCTTACATTCGTTTTATAGGCTTCAATATGCATTTTTTGGTCTCGTTTTTATAGATAACAAACGAGAACGGAAAAGTTCCTAATGGTTTTCGATTTTTTTTCGAATAAATTTACTGGCGAGATAAATATGATTGGCAATGGTCTTTTCAGAAAGATCCGTAATTTCTGCAATCTCCTTATAACTAAGGTTTTCCAGTTTGTGTAAAGTGAATATTTTTTGCTGTTGCTCGGGAAGCTGATTGATGAAGTTTTGTAATTTTTCCTGTCTTTCTTCAAACAAATCTGAGTCGGTTTCTTCCTCTATAATGTCAGCCTGAGCAGGATCAAACTGAATTATTTTGTTTTCTCTGTTCACATGATTGATGATGATGTTTTTGCAGATGGTAAACAATTGTTTGTCAAACAAAACCTCTTCATTGAGCAATTCTCTTTTGTTGTAGAGTCTTAAAAAAGTTTCCTGAACAAAGTCTTCGGGAGTAAGAACCGTGAAGTTAAAGCGTCTGGCAATGTTTATCAGTTTATCATAGTAATTGAAGTAAACCTCTTTGAAGGCTGCTTCATTACCCTTTTTTAAACTTAAAATAAATTTTTTATTGTCCATACCGAATAGCGCAGTCAATTTTACTTAGTCTAAACTCATTGACCTGAATATTATTGCATTTTAGAAAATGACTGACTTTAAATAGAACTGCAAAGAACCGCAATTTAATTTTATACTTTGACGCTGATATGGAAAAATGTTACATTAAGTGAGATTGTTTTTTATTTTGAGCAGAAATAAATATTGATGACATTAAATCTATATTTCTTTTGTAAGCCTGTCTAATTCTTTTAATAAAGTTGGAATTCTAAACTCACCAGCCATGCTTTCAATTCTTTGGAAGGCATCTTCTAAGTCGATTCCGATTGATGTTATAAATAATGGCTTTTGACTGTCTCCTCTTAATAAAGCTTTTTTATCTTTATTAATGGCTGCAAAATTAGTTTTGGCAACACCAATTATAGGAATGTTTCCACCTAATTTTTCATATAAATGCCCTCCCAGACCATGTTTTTTATTATCATCTAAATAAACAAATCCATCAACAACTATAGCGTCAATATTTGTTGAACCAATTCGATTCAAAAGGCTTAGGATACAAGGCAGTTCTCTTCTGTAAAATTCACCAGGGATATATTCTTCAACATTCTCAATGGTTTCAGTATAAACTTTATAGTTTTTACTTTGGTTCCATTGACTAAATTCAATACAAACTGTTTTGGCTTTTCCGTCAAAATAGTAAGTATCGAATGCTAAAATCACAAAATTTTCTATCATCTCTCAGGCATTATAGTATCACCTATACTCAAAGTATATTTTAATTTAGGATACTCAAAATTCATATTATTATTTTCTTCTCCTCTTAATTTGAAAAACTCTTTTTTCTCATCATCATTTGCCAGTGTCAACAATTCTCCATCCGTGAAGTAAGGTATATTATCTTTAAATTGTATGAATGTTTTAGATTTTCGAAAAGTTATACCCAGCCATTTATTGTCTGATTCCAATTTTTTTTGACCTGGAACCGATTCCAGTACAATTTTGTGCAGATACTTTTTATTCGTAAATAATGAAAACAGAACAATGGAATTATGTGTCAGTGGAATATCAAATTCTTCATCAGTAAATTTATCTTTGATTTTCAGTTTTCGAATATTTTTTTCAGTTAATTCATTGGGTTTTTCATAGCAGGTAAAAAGACCGATATAGGTATCTGCTTCTAAATCCATCGCTTGGTCTGAATGATATTTCATAGTTGCATAATTACTGTCATATACTTCAATTAATGCATTATTAAAATCTAAAAGAGATAAATTATCGAAAGAAGTATTTTGAATTTCAATATTAAGACTTTCTATTATCTGATGATGGATTGAAGAAAAATTATGTGCAGGAATAGTATAAACAGTCGTAGTCCTGACAATGGAAACAGTGTCATTATTCAAAAAAACTAAATGATTGCCAATTCTGCCTTTGGTAATATTTTCGAAATTGACAGAATGTGATAATTCATCGAATAAGTTATTCTCGAATGGAAGCGTAATTTTATAAAAACCGGAATTGTTCATTGATTTAATTATTCTGCCAGATTAGTATATTGGTTTTTCATAATCACCGGAGTTCATACTAAAATGAATTTTCCCATATTCTACGTTCTTTTCGCTAATGTTTTCTTCATAATAGGTGTTTCTTAAATCAACCATAGTTTCTGAAGTCATTTGCTCAAGTTTAATCAATTCACCGTTTTCTTTAATGAAAGTCTGATTGTTCATATAAACAGCTTCTAAATTAGAACAACGTGCCACATAACCCATCCTAATCGGAATTTGATCAACATTTAACACAGAAGGTTTAATTTCATGAGTATACAATCTGTTTGTAGAAAGCGGTATTAAAAAAGCAGAATTTGGATATAATGTGACACTGAATTCTTTTTCTAAAGTAGAATCACTGACCGTACTTTTTAATTTGAAATGAAGTCGGGTAAATCCGCTCGATTTTTTATAACACCAGTCATATCGGTCTGTTTTTGATTGGGTCAGCTGGTTAAAATTAGATTTGTCATAGAAGGTGCAAAAGGCAATAATGCCATCTTTTGGCATATCCTTTGTTTTGTCCGAATGTGCTTTTATTTTCGATTTTACTTCTTTTGCATTGTCTTCACTTTTTAATTTATTCTCATAAATTTGCGCCAGAACATGATTGAGTTTTATTTGTTTTTCGAAAGTATATTGAATCGCACTATTTAATGTATTTATTATAATATGATCAGTAGTCCTGAAATTGTCAGTTGGTCCTGTAAAATTACTGGAGCACCTTAAAAGGCGAAAATTCAGGACGTCGTTTTTATCTTCGGTTTCTTCTTTTTGAATTTCTGTTAAATAGATTCCGGTTCTTAACGCTTTGGATTCCTTGTTCGATTCCGTTAAATACTGAAAAGCGTGCTCTGATTTAATGGTTTCGAAATAGTCATTGTCATTAAATAAATCCCTGTAATAGACTCCGGCATTACTAATTACAACCGGGACTTTTCCAAGTGTTGTAAACTGAATGTTTTTGTCATTTAGGTTTTCAAAGTTTTCAGAGAGTTCCTTAATGATATTCAAAGGAGTACCATCATATTGAAGCTGCTCAATATCTCCGCAGGCATAAATTATTTTATCATCTAAAGGAGTCCGGATTTCAGAAATATTTTTGACAATTATTCCGCAAAATTTTTCAATTAGATAATATAATTCGGAGGTAACTTCTATATTTTCTTTACAAACAATAAGAACATTTTTGTCTTTACAAATGCTATTTTCACCAGGTAGTGTTATCATTTTCTTCTTTATTTGAAATTCATGCTTTAGTTCTAATTGCTAATATATAACTAATTTCATTTCAGAAAAGAATTACTTATTTTATAATTCTAAATTCAAAAGTAAAACCCTAACCAGTATCCGTTTAAGGGCTTTGCTTTTAATAAAAAACTAAGAATTAATATCAAGAAGCATTTGAATATCCGCTCTTTTGTAGGGTGAAGGCACACCTTTTATCTCCTTAAAACCCAATTTTTCATATAACTTAATGGCGGTTTTAAGTTTGGTACTGCTTTCCAGATAAATTTTTGAAGCCCCTCTTTCAATAGCCCACTTTATAGCAGATCTGGCTAGTAACTGTCCGATTCCTTTTCCTTGTGCTTTGGGGCTTACAGCCATTTTTACCAATTCGTAATCAAAATCTTTATTGTCGCTTTTCAGCAGTGCGCAGACACCCATAACTTCATCGTCGGATATTGCAGTAAAAATTTCGCCTCCTTTGTCGATAATATATTCCTTTGGGTGATCCAGGGCTTTAAGATCACTGGGTTCAATTTCAAAATAATGTGAAATCCATTCTGTATTGAGGTCTTTAAAAGATTTTTTGTATTTAGGATTGTAGGTTACTATTTGTATTAAATCATTATTCATATTGTAAATTATATACTGTTTTTGGCTAATCGCCCTAATTTTTTTAAATCATTTTCTACACGTTCATTCCATTCCAGCGCATACGTCAGTCTCATGCAGTTGTTGTATTGGTTGTGCTGCGAAAAAATTCTGCCGGGTGCAAAATTGATTTTCTGAGCCAGAGCTGTATGGTGCAAATCTGTGGTCGATATTCTTTCATCCAGTTCCAGCCATAACATGAAACCTCCTTTTGGCTGTGATATTTTGGTGCTATCGGGGAAATAAGATTCGACAGCACGGTTGATCTGAAGGTAATTCGAATAAAGTTTATTGCGAAATGTTCTAAGATGGTGGTCATAACGTCCGTGCTCTAAGAAATCTGTAATCACATCAGAATATAAAGAAGAATTGCAGACCGTCTGAACCAGTTTTTGACGTATTATTTTGTCTTTAAATTTTCCGGGAGCAATCCATCCGACTCTGTATCCGGGTGCCAGTGTTTTCGAAACAGATCCAATCCATAATACCAGACCAGCTTCATCATAAAATTTGCAGGGTTTTGGGCGTTCGGCACCAAAATATAGGTTTCCGTAAATATCATCTTCAATCAAGGGAATATTATAAGCTGTTATCATTCTGACGAGTTCTCTTTTATTCTCATCAGGCATTTGAAAACCCATCGGATTATTAAAATTGCTCACAAAACAGCAGGCTGCAATTTCGGGCATTACCTTTTTTAAAGCATCAAGATCTAAGCCATACAAAGGATGAGTTGGTATCTCAACGGCTTTTAGCCCCAGCATTTTAATCGCCTGAAGAATTCCGAAATAGGCTGGACTTTCTACCGCCACACTATCGCCGGGAGAAGTAGTTGCCATGAGAGCGTTGTAAATAGCACTCATAGCACCGGAGGTAATCACAAGATCATCTTCGGTAATTTTCCTCTCCATTACAAGTGCCCATTTTGCAATCGCACGCCGAAGTTCTTCAGTACCCTGAACCGGTTCATAAGCAGTTCCGGCATCGCTTCGAATACGAACAGCGTTCATAATTCCTTTATTTAGTTTGGCAATAGGCAGAAAATTACTGCCCGGAATACCAAGAGCAAATTGCGTTACATCTGATTTGCTGATGGTGCCAAAAACCTTATCAATCAAATCCTCAGGCGTATTTTTTGATTCAAAATGGTTTATATTGGCAATTGTGGGGAGCGCCATGCTTCTCAGAGCACTTTTACTCACATAATAACCCGTTTTCGGACGTGATTCTATCAGAGAACGGCTTTCTAATTCCAGATAAGCCTGTTTAATAGTGTTCAAACTCACATTATAAAGCTTCTGCGCACTGCGTACCGAAGGCAGTTTGTCTCCCATTACCAGAGTTTCATGATGAATCTGATCTTCAATGATTTTGGCAATTTTTAAATATAATGTTTCATTGTTCTTCATTTTGCTTTTGGTTATGCGCTTAAAAATTAAGCCACTGGGTTATGCGTGCTGCATTTTTTATCAGCAGTTCGGCATTATTAAAAGTTGCTTCTTTCTTTTTCTTTAAAAAATTAGACGCGTATTGATTAAAATCTGTTTTATCATCATCATGGATTCCATTGTGGTAAACGACAAAACTGATTTTATTGTTTTTGTCAACAATTAAACTTGCGAAAGCAATTATTTTATCTTTTTTCTTAGCCAGCAAAAAAGGGACTCCAAAAGATTTCTGATCTACCGAATTAGCATCTGTGACCTGATTGAAAATGTCTTTCAGGATTTTTATATCAGATATAAATACTTCGCTAAATTTTAGTTTTTCTTTTGGTGTTTGTGATTTCATAACTGCTTTTTTTTTAGTAAAATTAAAGCAATTAGGTGCTTAGATACAGATACAGAAAAATGTTTTTTAACGGGTACAGATTGATGTCAAATGTACAGAAAGATCTTTAAAGACGAAAGCTCCAAAAGATTTTTGGACGAGAGATATTTTATAAATGAAGTTTAAGAACCAGTTGGTTGAAATTGATTTAAAAATGAATTAAAAGTATAAAATAGCAAGTAAAACATCATTTATAACGTAAAGAATTGAGGTCAGGCTGAGCGGAATCGAAGGCTTAAGAACTCAAATGGTCTTCGATTCCGCTCAGCCTGACACTTATTTTAATTTCACCAACGGGTTTTAAGATTAAATTTTAACTGTTTATAAATCCAAACTTTTCTTTGTATTTGTTAAAAGCAATTTTGTCTACCGGCAATACAAAAGGATCGGTATCTAAATCAATCCACTCAAAACGATTAATATCGGGACTGTTTACAATCATATCCTCAATATTAATAATTTTTACGACGTAGAAAATCAACAGCAATTGTCTTCCATCATCAATAATGGATTCTACAAAATATTCCTGGGTATATAAATGCTCAATGATTTCAATTTTGACATTTAGTTCTTCTGAGAATTCCCTGTGGAGGCAGTCCAGTACGCCTTCGCCAAATTCTACACCGCCGCCCGGAAGTTTGCAGAAAATTTTGCCTTTGTGGTATTCATAAAGAGCTAAAATTTTATTGTCATTCTCGCAGATAGCATAAGTTCTTACGTTAAATCCATTCAATTTTTTCATATACATTTTAATCAGTCACGCGTTTCATTCCTCAAACAAATCTACAGTGTATTTTATAATTTTTTGAAATGATTGTGTAAAAAACCGACCCATATTTCGGGTAATTTTAGTAAAAACATTTAAAACTTTAAATTATGGACACTAATAATCAAACTCCGAAAAAAAAGAACAGAAGTTCTGATCATCGTACCGATACAAGGAAGCACCAGTATCAGGATCACGATGAAGTTTTAACTAATGATGAAAATTATGATGCCGATACAAAAAAGTTTAAAGGCAAAGAACCGGATTTTGATGATAAACTGAATAATGAAGATAAAAAATAAGTTATTCAAAGTTTTTTTCTCAAATCGATTATGGTCTGGTTGGGCATGTCCAGATTTATAAAACCTCTTCGGGGTCTGTCTAAATCTAAAGTAAATAAAATTACTAAAGAAACCAATAGACAAAATCCAATTTGGACTAGCCAGTCAGCCCGGCCATTTCGTCCGTCTGAATAACCACTGTAAAAGGCAATTATTACAGACAGAAAAAATAACATTATGAGGATGCTTTGCGGAACTTTTGCTTTCTCTCCCGAAAGTCGTGAAGTTGTGACATCAATCATAGTGTTCAATGCGGGAATCATCTGTTGAGTAGCTGCCAAATTAGAAGGATCTTTGGATAAGTCACTGGCTCTTTTCCACAGTTTTGCCGAAATTACCTGAGTGAGGCTGTCGGCTTTTAGAATGCCTTTAATATTTGGGCCACTTTCGTAATAATCGATTCGGGCTTCTACATAATCTTTAAAATCCTTACGAAATAATGTTCTTGTCGAATCAGGGTATAAATCGCTTCTTAATATCGCTGTACCTATGTCATTTGCTTCTTCTATGACAATTTTTCTTCTCGAATCGTAACGGTCGCTGCTCATTCCGAATGTAAAAGCCAATAAGAAAAAAAGTAAGGCAATGAGAGACGATGTCTCACTCGATTTTTCTTTTGCTGGTTTTCTTTTGCGGACAAAATTTCCGGTTTTAATTCCTATAAATATAGAAATTAACATTAATATAAAAAGCAATAAGGCAATTTCCCAGGCATCGGTCTGAATTAGTGTATTTTTTTCCATACTGATTGAATAAAGATTGTGTCGTAAAAATCAAATAGTTCTTAATAAATAATGATGTGTTGTTTTGAGCTGTAACCTTAAGATATACCTGCACTATTTACCTATTATTATTTCAGGTGTATTCAAATTTAATAATTGTAAATGATTAATTAGTAGTATTTTGTGTATTATTTTTTTCAATGCAAAAAAAATATGGATTCCTAAAATCAGGAATTTTAAGTACGTTTTGTTTCAAATAAAGTTAAAATTGTGTGTCGTTTGTTTTAGTGCAAAACTTTTAAAACTTTTCATAAAAAATGCACAGTGGATTCAATAAAAGATATTGTTTCATAAATAAAATAAATCCTGAAAAAAACCGACTGTTTTTAAATACAGCTTTTTTTCAGGATTTATTGTAAGATTAATCGGGGTCTCATTTTATCAATGTACGTGTAGAGACCATTTTCTAAGGCAGGTGATTTATGCGGTAGGCTGCTGTTTTTTTGTGAGATACGTTGTAATCTCATTAAGATTATAACCTACGGCTTTTACAGCTTGTCTTAATTCTACCGTAGTTACACTGAGTTTTTGCGACCAATACTGTAATTCATACATTTGGCTAATGTTGATTCGTAAATCATCATTTTTTTGGGCTGTTGAGTTTGTTGAGTTGTTCATGACATTGATTATTAGTGGTTTATGTTAAAATTAAACTATGAATATATTAACGTGTTTATACTATTCCGAATAATTCTTACATAATTACCATGTCTGAATATTTTTTTTTAATGTTGGAAGGCTGTAGTACAAAAAAAAGCCCTTGCTATTGTTACTGTTTTTTATAATATTGTAGTTGGAGTATTACAAAAATAAAGCAGTAATTCTGATTTTTTTTAATATAAATTGATAATTTACCATCAAAAATAATTGTATTCGTAGTTTTTGGATTAATTTTAAGAATGTTGATAAATTGTTGATTGACTTGATGTTAATTTTTTTTTTTTAGTGTATTAATTTTCTAATTTTATGAGGTAGTGCTATCAATTATAATTTAAAAAATACTGATATGGAAAAAGCTATAAAACTGCAGATCAGAAAAGAGTTGAACGGCCAACAGCAATTGAATGTAATAAAGTTGAAGGGCAGTTTAATTTCTAATGGCTATACCGAAATAATACACATCAACGATTACGATGATGAATTCCACATGAATTCATTTGAAACGTCTGTTGAAAACAGAACTGAGGTTCAGAATTTTATAAATGCCTTTATCAGTAAGGCACAGCTTACAGATACTGTAACTATTTTTAAATAAATTATTTTTCTTTTATGAGTTAAAAATTACTTTAAGAATTACCGTTTTTAGCAGCCCTCGAAAAAATTCGTAGGGCTTTTTTTTACCTTATTTTTAAATTCAAAAGACTACTTTCTTTCAATGGTCTGCAGCGGTTTTGATTCTCTTTCCTTTAATGTTTTCCATACTTATAAATCACATCGGAAATATTTTTCTTTTTCCAGTTTCGGAAATATTTTTTCTTCCATTTGATAAATGCACCATTCAGTTTTTTTTCATGACAAAAGAAGAGATGAATTTTTTATCGGCTTCTGATTTTAAAATTTTGTAGTTTCTTGTACTGGTAAGAGGTTGTAAAATGCTTTTTGGTCTGGATATAATTATTTTGTCTTCACAAGGAAATGTAATCTGAGTGATATTTTATGATTTACAAAATAACTTATCTTTGTTTTTGGGCATGACGGAAATTCGAAAATAAATTTAGCTGAAATAGTAAACGGAAAGTGTATTCTTGGTACGGAAAAAACGAACAGATATCTTTAATAGGCTTTGGTACAGCATCTAAAAATATATAATAATAACTGATTAATAATAATGATGAGAATAGCACAAAAGTTTTATAAAAGTAAAAGCCTGAAAATAATGTTTTTTCTGCTAATTTTTTTTCAAAGTTTAAATGCACAACACCTTGAAGGTGTAACAAATGTAAGAGACACTTCTTTTGCTACATATACAGCTTTCAAAAAAACACAGAAAAATTTTCCAAATATTACCATGGTTCCGGAAATGCATTTTGATTTTGTAAAACAAAAAAATGATATTGTGTACTGTTCTTATGGAAAGCGTAAGATGAGGCTTGATGCTTTTTTTTCTAAAAATGAAAAGAAAACCCAAACGGCAATCATCATCATTCATGGTGGTGGCTGGCGTTCGGGAAACAGACAGCAGCACCATCAGCTGGCACAAAAGCTGGCGAGTTTAGGTTATGTATGTTTTACGCCTGAATATCGTCTTTCGACCGAAGCACTTTTTCCGGCAGCTGTTTATGATCTAAAAGCTGCTATCCGCTGGGTTCGTGAAAATGCAAAAGCATACAATGTCAATCCAAACCAAATCGTATCACTTGGCTTTTCGGCAGGTGGTGAATTAGCTGCTTTTATGGGAACAACAGGAAATATGCCTCTTTTCGAAGGTGTTATTACCAATTCCAATTCAAAATCACAGGTAAATGCTGTAGTCGATATTGACGGAACTTTGTCATTTGTTCATCCGGAATCAGGAGAGGGGGATGACAGCAAGAAAATATCTGCAGGGACTTATTGGTCCGGCTATTCAAGAAAAGAAAACCCTGTGCTTTGGGAAGCTGCTTCGCCATTAAGTTATGTAAGTGCCAATACGCCTCCGACATTGTTTATTAACAGTTCGGTTGCCAGAATGCACGCTGGACGAGACGATTTCAGAAAGGTTTTGGATCAAAACGGTATTTATTCAGAAGTCCATGAGTTCGAAAATTCACCACACACCTTTTGTCTTTTTAATCCGTGGTTTGAACCAACTGTTCAATACATCGATAATTTCCTGAAAAAAGTTTTCCCGAATTAATATTTATGGGTTATAATAATTCGAATCTCAATCACTATTATTATAATGGAATGTGGATATGGATTTCAGACCCGTATCCAAAGGGATATTTATAGGGTAATTCTTGATTTTACATCAATTTTACATTTTACCTGAGAATTCAAATTATTTATACAAATAATAAATAAAAAGACAATTAAGGATTTATGAAATAGAAGGTTTTTCATTTATGAATTCTATTTTTTTTAAATGGATTATTTTTGTTTTCGTAAATATAATGAGTAATTTTAAGACACGCGAAATTTCAAACGGAGTATTAAGGCAGGGCAATTTTGTCAAACCGGATCGGTTTTAGTTTTTGATATAAAAAATGATTAATATTGCTTCCTGATTATCACTTTTTTAAATAATGTCTGTTTATAGCAAATATGCTGATCATATTTTACTAAATCTTCTTAAGCAAGATGATCAGTTGGCGTATACAGAAATCTTCGAAAGATACTCCAGAATTTTGGTCAACCATGCTTATAAAATCCTTGGCAATCCTGATGAAGCCAACGATGTGGTTCAGGAAGTTTTTCTCTATATCTG
Organism: Flavobacterium calami; assembly: GCF_038290035.1. NCBI lineage: Bacteria > Pseudomonadati > Bacteroidota > Flavobacteriia > Flavobacteriales > Flavobacteriaceae > Flavobacterium > Flavobacterium calami. The sequence goes on along the minus strand of NZ_JBBYHS010000016.1, from coordinate 131,111 downwards.
GAACAAACGCCAGGAATTAACGGTCACAGGTTCTCTTTCTGCCTATTTATATAAGGCTGTAAAAAACAGAATACTCAATCATATCGCCCACGAAAAGGTGGTTTCGCGTTATGCTGATTCTATTTCAAACTTTATTGAAAACGATTATGTGGTAGCAGATTCTAATCTGAGAGAAAAAGAATTAGAAGCTATTATTGAGAAAGAAGTTGCTTTGCTTCCGGCAAAAATGCGTGAAGTTTTTCTTTTAAGAAAGGTAGAAGAACTTTCATACGATGAAATTGCACTTCAGTTGAATATCACCGACAAAACAGCCAAACAACAGGTTTATAATTCGCTAAAGATCTTAAGAGAGAAGCTAAAATCGTTAATGAATGTTTTTATTTGGTAAAATTTAAAAATATTTTATGTTAAATTTTTCACTTCTATTTTAGTGTAATGTGTTCATTAACAAATATAAAAATAAAATTCCATATTGGTTTTTTAACAATCTGATAATATTTTTTTAATATTTTTTTGTCATCATCTATGACAAAAGTCATTTTTAACTGTCTTACTTAAAACGGGACAAAATTTCGTGTTGTAATTATGAATGAAACTGAAATCTTAATGTTGCTGCAAAAACACAGTGAAGGTACTTTATCTGATACAGATAAGGATAAACTGGATGCATGGTATTTGCATAAAGCCTCTAACAGCAACAGCCAGCTTAGTGAATATGAGCTGGAAGATAGTTATGAACATCTAAAATCGAAATTACCTTTATATACTGAGCCAAAAGTAATCAGTCTTTGGCCACGTGTAGCCGTTGCCGCTTCAATAGCATTGTTGTTAGGTACAGGTGTGTTTTATTTTGCAAAACCAAAAGAACAACAGCTTCATCAGGTAGTAGAAAAACCAAAGGACATTGCTCCGGGAGGAACCAGAGGAATTTTAACACTTTCGAACGGAAAGCAAATTGTACTGTCTGATATTTCGGCAAAAGATACAATTGCTAAAGAAGGGGATGAAGTTACTATTAAGATGGATGCAAACGGAGTTATCACTTATGTTATAAATCCGGATGCAGAGGTATCGGCAGATGATGCTAATTCTTTCAATACACTTTCGACACCAACAGGAGGACAATACAATATCGTTTTGGCAGACGGGACCAAAGTATTTCTGAATACTGTTTCCTCTATCAAATATCCAACGCGCTTTAATGGAGATCAGAGAGTGGTGGAGTTAGAGGGAGAGGCTTATTTTGAAGTAGCCAAAAATAAAGAGAAACCTTTTATCGTAAAATCAGAAAATCAGGCTATAGAAGTTCTTGGAACTCACTTTAACATACATGCTTATAATAATGAGCCGATTGTAAAAACTACTTTGCTGGAAGGAAGCGTAGCAGTTACCTATAAAAATCAAAAAGCGGTTTTAAAACCAGGACAACAGTCAAATGTGTCTGATAAATTCAACAGGATTGCAATTCGACAGGTGGATACCGAATCAGCAATTGCCTGGAAAAACGGCCGATTTAAATTTGATAATGCCGATTTGAAATCGGTAATGAAACAATTGGAACGCTGGTACGGAATCAAAGTAGAATATCGTGGCGATGTATCGGATGTGAGATTTAACGGCGGTACGTTTATGAATAAAAATTTATCTGAAGTATTAAAAGTACTTGAGCTTAGCAATATCAAATTTAAAGTCGAAGGAAAAACAATTATTGTATATCCTTAAGATTTTGGATTTACCCGGTTATATGGGAACTATAAACTAAAAAACCAGAGGCAGTTGCGATGCTTCTGGTTGTTAAAAGGTAGTAGTTCAAATATAAGTTGTTCACCATTGTTTAACTAAAACCAAGTGTAAATGTATGAAATTTAATTTACAACAAAAAAAACCTTACAAAAAACTCAGAAAAAATTTAGGAATTGATTTTTCCATTCATTTCTGGATGTTAAGCGCCCTTTTTATGCTGTTTTGCAGCTATACGGGACAAGCACAAAATGTAACTGTTAATTTTAAAGACGCACCTCTTGAAAAAGTGCTAAAAGAAGTAGCAAAGCAGGCTAATTATGAAGTTTTTTATACGCAGAAACTGCTGAAAGACTCAAGTCCAGTAACAATTAATGTTAAGAATGCTACTTTAAAAGAAACTCTGAACCAGATCTTTGGTTCTCAAAATTTGAAATATTCGATTACGAACCAGACAATTGTGGTAACTGCCGCAAAAGAGGAAGTACGGGGAAACGGATCAGGAAGAATACAGGGAAAAGTATTAAATAGTAAAAATGAGCCGTTTCCGGGCGTAAACGTTACGATTGCGGGAACGAATCAGCATACGATTACCGATTTTGACGGTAGCTTTTCTTTTGAGAACGCACCCTTAGATGGTATTCTTGAGTGTTCGGGGTTAACTATTGAAAAAAAATCGTTTGGTATCAGTGGTCGCAGTACATTGAATTTGGTTGTTGAAGACAAAGTGTCTGCCATGAAAGAGGTGGTGATTACAGGTTTTCAAACCCTTACCAGAAGCCATTCTACAGGTGCAATCGCTCAGGTGAGTGAAAAAGTTTTGAATGAAAATATTAATACCAATCTTGCCTCTGCCCTTGAAGGTCGTGTAGCAGGTTTGATGTTTCAGAAAAATCCAACAGGAGCTTCTGCTGATACACCTATATTAAGAGGTATTGGTACTTTTTCTGTTGCAGAAGTAGGGTATAGTCCGCTTTTGGTTATTGACGGTCTGCCAACCGAATTGACCCTTGACCAGATTAATCCTTATGATATTGAAAGTGTAAACGTTCTTAAAGATGCCGCAGCCGGTTCTATTTATGGTTCAAGAGCTGCAAATGGTATTATTGTTTTGACTACCAAAAAAGGAAACGGTAAGTTAAAAGTGAGCATAAATTCTGATTTCTTTATTGGTACCAAACCAAATCTTAAAGATATGAATTACGCTTCTACCAGTGATATTATTGACTTTGAACAAGCAGTATATAACAGAGAAAGAGCCAGATTTGCCAATACAACTACGATGTTCAACGCTTACGGAGATATTGGAACCAGCAGCCCAAAATATTACAGCCCTTTATACCAGCTAAACAGAGATTTGGAAGACGGGAAAGTTAGTAGTGCAGATTATGATACTACTATCGCTCAATGGAGAAAAAACGATTACATAAAAGATTATCGTGATAATGTATGGCAAAACGAATTCAGACAACGTTATAATGTAGCGTTTTCAGGAAGTACGAGCAAACAAAACACTTATGTGTCGTTAAATTATGACGCTGCAGATAATCGTATCGTAAACAACACCAGTCAGTCGTTTAATCTTTATGCAAAGAGCAGTTTTCAGATCAACAACTGGTTAAGTGCTACTTTTGGATTAAACTCAACTTATACGAATGACGATGTTACTGATTCTGATTTTGGTAATTATGATATCCAAAAAAGATACGAGCGTATTACTGATGACAACGGAGATCTTGTAATATCACCATTTGTTGGAATAAGAGATGGTTTTACAGGAAGCAGTGTTCTTAATCCAGCTATGGCTGCAAAAATCAACAGTTTAAGTGGTTTCAAATCAGTAAACTTTAATGTACTAGATGCTCTTAACGAAGGCATTACACATGAAAACTCTTTAAGTTTAAGAACTTTTGCAAACATTCGTGCCAAAATCTGGAAAGGTTTAAGCTTTAATACACAATTTCAGTACGAATTAAGAAAAAATGATAACGAGCAGTATTATGCTGTGGACTCTTATAAAATGCGTTATGCTATTAATGCCTTAACCGGATATAATCCTACTACAAATGTTTACACTTATGTTGACGGTTTTTCTGCAGGAGGGCGTTACAAACAATGGAGCAGTCAGGCAAGCAATTATTCATTTAGAAACCAATTAGATTTTAACCAGGACTTTAGTGAAGGGAAACATTCGGTAAACGCTATAGCCGGTTTTGAGATGCGCGAAACTTTTGTTCCAAGAGGTATTGAGCAGTTGCGATACGGTTATGACCCGGTTACACTTACTTCAGCAACTTTGAATAACCTTGCATTAAGTCAAACAGGAGTTCCAAGTTATATCTATGGAAATAATGCGACTTTAGCCGCTATTTCAAGAACACAGACAGAAGTTTTACATCATTATTTTTCTGTTTTTAGTACAGCAGGTTATACTTATTTATCTAAATATAACGTTACAGGAAGTTACCGTGTGGATCGTGCAGATTTATTTGGAGTAGATTCTAAATATAAAAACCGTCCATTGTGGTCAGCAGGTTTAGGATGGAACATTAGTAATGAAGACTTTATGAAAGATGTGAAATGGGTTAACATGCTTAAATTCAGAGCAACTTATGGTGTGAGCGGAAATATCGATCAAAGCACAACTCCGTACGTAACTGCTACGAGAAAAAATGATAACTTATATCAGTCTTTACAATACATAAGTATTTCTTCACAGCCTAATCCAATGTTGAGATGGGAAAAAACACAAACTACTAACTTAGGTTTAGATTATACTGTATTAGGACATAAACTAACAGGGAGCATTGATGTGTATCGCAAACTGAGCAGTGATTTATTGGCAACAACCGATTTAGATCCTACTGTTGGAGCAACAAGCAGAAGAATCAACGCAGGAGCTTTACTGAACAGAGGGGTTGAATTTACTGTTGGTTCTGAATGGTATAATAATGGTAATTTCCGTATTAATACTAATGTGGTTTTTGGTTACAACAAAACTACGATTGACAAAGTTACCAGAGCACAATCAACTTCATCAGTGTATGTTAGTTCTCCAACAAATTACTTTTTTGAAGGAGATGTTTTCAATACTCTTTATGCTTATAAATATGGAGGTACAACCAATGGATACCCTTATGTTCTGGATGAAAACGGAAATCCGTCAATCACTTTTGATGCTAATGGAAATCCGATATCAACAAGTATAAAAACAGTTAGTAATCCGAATGCTCTTGTAAAAATGGGAAGTTTAGCCCCAACTTACACAGGTTCACTTTCACAGCGATTCTCATATAAAGGATTCGATTTGAATATGATGTTTATTTTCTCAGGAGGTAACGTAATGCGTAAAGAAACTATAGATATGAGTACTGATGCAGTAAATCTTTCAGGTATTGCCGATCGTTATACAGATGCAAATCCAAATGACAATACACGTTTATATGTAGATTTAGCAGAAAATGTGAGGAGTTATGCAGGAACAATCAGTAGCCAGTGGAGAAATTCGGATGTAAATGTTGTAGATGGAGATTATATTAAACTTAGAAATATTTCATTAGGTTACAGCCTTCCAAAATCTTTTGCCAACAAAATCAAAATGGAATCTGCTAAATTTACTTTCCAGGTAAACAATATCTGGTATTGGAGTGCAGCCGGAAACCGTATTGATCCGGAAGTTTATTCTGCGAACTCAGGCATACGTAATTTACCATTGCCTAAAACGTACTTATTTGGTTTTAATCTAACCCTTTAAAAAAATGAAACATTTACATACCATAATACTATCGCTAATCCTGCTAACTGTAGCGGCCTGCGAAGAATATACAGATCTTACCCCTAAAGGAGCTTTAGTAGTAGAAACTGCAGATCAATTTTATGAAATGGTGTCTTTGCCAAACAGAGGTTATCCCATAAATAACTTTCAGTATCTGGTTGATGATCAATGGATGAAAGAATCGAATGTAATAGGAGTAACGCCTAATATCAATACGATCAATTTTACTTTTGACGAGACTACGGATAGGGTTTCTTTAATAAACAATTCAAGTTTTTATAATCAGGCTTATACCTATATCAACAGATGGAATACCATTATTACATTAGTTGATGACAGTAAGGGAGAAGCTAGTACCAAACAATTAGCAAAAGCAGAAGCCAAAATTAACAGGGCATACGATCACTTTTTATTAGTAAACCACTATGCAAAAGGATATGACCCGCAAACTGCTGCTACTGATGGAGGTATTTGCATTATGGATAAATTCGATTTAGAGGCGCAGCCATCAAAATCTACTGTTGCGCAGGTTTACGATTTTATTCAAAAAGATATTGAAGATGCATTGCCGTATCTTCAGGAAAAACCACGTGATGTATACCACCCGTCTCTGGCATTTGCTTATGCTTTCAAAGCAAAAGTTCATTTATTTAAACGTGAAATTGCTCTTGCAAAAGAGGCTGCCGAAAAATCACTAAGTTATAATAATAAAATATTTGACCTGGTTGCTTACAGTGCACAAGGAGGACCAAATGTACTTTCTGTACCGGCAGCAAATAATATAGAAGTACTAAGCTACCAGTATATGACAGGTTATAATGAGATGAATTTTGCATATCAAAATATCATAAGCCCCGAGCTGAGAACTTTATTTGGTACAAATGATGCACGTTTTAATTTGTTTTTTAATACAACCAGTACAACAAATCTGGATCAGGGATCAAATACAGCGTATTGGGCTACTGTATATACAAGATTCTTTTATCCTACTGTTGGAATGAAAACTACAGAGGTATATTTGATGCTGGCAGAATGTTATGCCAGAGAAGATAAGCTTACAGAAGCGGTTGATATTTTAAATACATTAAGAGCAAAACGTATTTTATCAGGAACTGTAAATTTAACTGTTCCGGCTACCCGAAAAGAAACCATGGGACTTGTTATAAATGAACGCAGAAAAGAATTACTTTTAGGTTTTAATCGTTTTTTTGATCTTAAGAGGTTAAATACTGAAACTGAATATGCAAAAACGATTACAAGAGTATTTCCAATCGTGAATAAGACAGTTCCTCAAAAAACGTATACTTTATTACCTAACTCAAGATTATATATTATTCCGTTTCCTTTATCAGTTATGATGAAAAATCCAAAACTTACATTAAACACAGACGAAAAAGTCCCATTTTAATCCTGATGAATAAATTATTTATAATTTTAATCATGCTGCTGGCCACGCAGCAGCATGGTTTTTCTCAAAACACTGCAGAAAAAAAAGCAGATAGTACCAGTACAAGTACACAGCCGAAAGGAATGCAGGCTTACAACAAAGTAATTACCGACAAAGCCAAAAGCAAAACAGGTCTTTTTACAGTAAGTCAGGTAGATACGAAATACTATTTTCAGGTTCCCGACAGTTTGTTCAACAGATATATGCTGGTAGTAACCCGTTATCTTTCTACGCCTGAAGGTATGGGAGTTTTTGGTGGCGAAAAAGCGAATGAACAGACTATTTACTTTGAAAAAGGGTCTAATAATACCGTTTTTTTAAGATCATTACAATACAGACAGGATGTGCGTAATCCAGACTCTATGCTGGCAAAAGCATTGGCTGGCAGTAACGAAAATCCAATTGTGGCAGCTTTTCCAATAAAAACAACCAATCCGGATAATGGATATGTTGTTATTGATGTAACAGATGCTTTCAAAAAAGACAATGCCATGTTCTCTCTGGAAAGCAAAGAGAAAACAGAAAAAAAATTAACAGCTCTTGCTGATGATAAATCTTTTATTGAAAGTATAGATACTTATCCGATTAATATTGAAGTAAAATCAACACGAACGTACACAAGCTCTACGGCGAGCAGCGGAACCGTGACATTAAGGTTAAATACGTCGATCGTATTGCTTCCAAAAACGCCGATGCGCAAACGTTTTGCAGACGAAAGAGTAGGCTATTTTGCCAATAAATATGTTTTGTTTGATGACGACAAGCAACGTGCTGAGAAAAAATTTATTATTCAGCGTTACCGTCTGGAACCCAAAGACAAAGACATCAAGAAATACTTAAGAGGTGAACTGGTTGAACCAAAAAAACAAATCGTTTATTATATTGACCCGGCTACGCCAAAAAAATGGAGACCATACTTAATTGCAGGAATCAATGACTGGCAGAAAGCTTTTGAAGCTGCAGGTTTTAAAAATGCCATTGTGGGAAAAGAATGGCCGGAAGATGATAAAACAATGAGTCTGGAAGATGCAAGGTATTCTGTAGTACGATATCTGGCTTCTGAAACACCAAATGCTTACGGTCCGAGAATTAGTGATCCGAGAAGCGGGGAAATTATGGAGAGCCACGTAGGCTGGTATCATAATGTGATGAAATTAGTACAAAAATGGTACATGATTCAGGCAGGGCCTTTAGATCCGAGAGCCAGAAAAATGCAGTTGGATGATGAGTTAATGGGGCAGTTAATCCGTTTTGTTTCTTCTCATGAAATCGGACATACAATTGGTTTGCGTCACAACATGGGAGCGAGCAGTGCTACTCCGGTAGAAAAACTTCGTGATAAAAACTGGGTTGAAGCAAATGGTCATACCGTTTCTATCATGGATTATGCACGCTTTAATTATGTGGCACAGCCAGAAGATAATATTGATCCGGTGGGAATTTACCCTCGTATCGGAATGTACGATAAATGGGCAGTTAAATGGGGCTACAGCTATCTTCCAAACGCTAAAGATGAGTTTGAGGAAGAAAAAATACTTAGCAAAATGACTACAGACAGTCTGACTGCGAATCCTAAATTATGGTTTGGTGGCGAAGGTAAAGACGAAGATCCGCGCAGCCAGTCAGAAGATTTGGGTGATGATGCAGTACTTGCCAGCGATTACGGAATCAAAAACTTAAAACGTGTAGTACCAAATCTTGTACAATGGACTTACGAACCAAACGATGCTTATAACAATTTGGAAGAGATGCATAAAGCAGTCGTAGGACAATATTCAAGGTACTTATATCATGTGCTGAAATATATTGGTAATAATTATATCACTAAAAGAACTGTTGATGAAAAAGGTATCGTAAACCAGCCTGTTCCAAAAGCAAAAGTAAAAGCAGCTATCGACTATGTAGGAAGACAATTGTTTGTAGCACCTCTTTGGATGTATCCGCAAAATATTGATCAGCTTATTTCTTTAAAAACAGAGGAACAGATTTCAGATCAGCAGAATCAGGTATTAAATATATTGCTGAGTTCAGGTATACTTTATAATATCAGTCTTAAATCGATGCAGTTTGAAGGAGCTTACACCGTTCCTGAGTTTTTAAACGATGTGCAAAAAACAGTATGGGTAAACTTTACAGGTGATGCAAAACAGGATTATTACAGAAGAGCTTTGCAGCGCAGCTATGTTGATAAACTTTACTTGTTATTACTGCCTAAAGAAGCAGAGGGCAACAGAGCTTTGAACACAGCACAACGCAGTGATGTCAGGTTGTATGGAAAGCAGCATTTAGTAAAATTAAGAACTGATGTTACCAAATTAATGAATACATCAACAGGACTTAATAAAGAGCATTTCGAAAGTATCCTGATAGAAATTGATAAAATTATTTCAAAACTAAATAAAACCGATATATGAAAAGAATATTAGTTATAGCACTCATCTGCTTAAGTACTTTGGGACAAGCTCAATTGAAATCAAAAGAAGAAGTAACTCCGGATCTGGTTGAAAAACGTGAAACACAAAAAAAGGAAATCACAAAAAATTACCTGAACTTAAAAAACGGCCTTATAATTTCAGATAGTCTTGCTGTTGTTAAAAGTGCAGATGCGTTAAAGGCTTCATTAAAAGACTTTAAGTTTAAAAAGCTGAGCCTTGAAAAAATGAATGAGGCTACTACAAAAAGAAAAGAAATTATTGATCTTGCCACTCAGGTAGCAGCAACAAAAAACATCAATAAACAAAGAAAAATTGCTCAGGAACTTTCAGTTAAATTCTGGGACTTAGCTCCAAAATTTAAAGCTGAAGATGCCACATTATATCTTCAGGTATGCCCAATGACCGGGGCTGTCTGGACAAGCGACAGTAAGGAAATCAAAAACCCTTACTATCCTAAAAATATGCTGACTTGCGGTGAAGTAAAAGCAAGTCTGTAAAGGTTGAATTAGTTGGATAAATACGGTATTCTGAAAAGAGCCGTATTTGTCTGTTTATATAATTACAGGTATTCCATACACAAAATGTCTTTTTCAGGATGTTTTTTGTATGGAATACCTGTTTCTGTTTATGATAATTTTTCAAACTGAGTTAGATGAATACATCACAGAACGTGTTTACAAACCAATTAAATCAGTTCATGTTCCTGCGAGGTCTTTTTTGTGACCTTGCAGATATTCATAGCTACAGGTTGAAAACCTTGCCGGATATCTTCAATAAACTGGGAATTGTATAACTTATGACCGAAATTAAATACTGCGGCAGTTCTCCCTCATTTGTACCTTTATTCTGAAGTTAAACATGTATAATAAAAACTAATATGTTATGGCAGAAATTAAAATTGTAAAAAAGAAGCCAATATGGCCATGGATTGTAGCAATACTTTTAATCGCATCAGTTGTTTACTACGTTTATTTAAAAGATAACGAAGGACATAGCGAGAACACAGTAGAAATCGAAAACACTACAAGTACAGATACTACAGGAAATTGATCCTAAAAAAAGCAGAAGTAAAATAATCTAATTCTTTTAAAAGGATTACGAAAATAGCTAACATTTCTGTAAATCAGCTTAGAAGACAAAATAAATTTATAATATTAAAATAAAATTTATGGAAAATAAAGATAGAAACTTATATAGACTGGACGAGCTTTCTGATTATAAAATTGCTTCGAACTATTCTGATGTAAGAGGATGGAAAATAGTAGACGCCGACAACCAGACTATAGGGAAAATTGATAACCTATGGGTGAATAAAGATATGCAGCGCGTCGTTTATCTGGATGTAAATGTGGATAAAAAATTAATAGAAGACAGCCGTATTGAGGTACATGATGCTATTGCGAATGATAATGGAAAGGAATTTATATATAAAGACGGAGATAGTCATATCATAATACCAATTGGTTCTGTAAGTATAAATAAAGATACAAAGACTGTCATGGCAAATAATATAGGATATGATACATTTCGAAAAACAAGCAGATATAACCTGCAGAATAATTTCGACAGAAACTATGAAAGAAGGGTGTTGAATTCTTATTATCCTGATAATGAATCTCGAATTGTGTCAGACAGCGATGATGATGCTTTTTATAACCGAAAAGAATTTGATGGTCACTAATTGTATTTTGAAGCAGTAAAATATCATGAAAATGTACTTTAAAAGATCAAATATTTAAGAATGTTTGATCTTTTTTTAATTAGATAATCAGTACTAAAATCGATGTTTCCTGCGAATAAATTTTAAAGAAGATTTGAATATTCCTAATCAGGTTTATTATTTTTTCTTAAAGAAAGATTTCTTTTGGTTTGTATATTTCTTATTTTTAGGAGATTAAACTGCTAAAATAGAATTTTATGATTTTAGGTACCAAGCGTTTTCTGTCTAATTTTCTGCTATTGATGGCCTTGTTGGTTATGCCCAACACAGTATCTTCTCAATTATTAGGTTCTGCTAAAACAGTTACAGAAGAACCTGAAAAAATACCAGAAGATTCTCTTGGGAGAAGAACACCTCAAGGAACTGTAAACGGATTTATCAAAGCTATTGCAGATCAAAATTATTTGCGTGCCAGTCAGTATTTTGTATTGAGTAAACGTGCGTATCGTAAAACAGCCGAGAGGATTAAAATTGCAAAGACTTTTCAGCAGCTTTTAGATCAGGGTGGTAATTTGTCTCCTTCGTCTATTATCAGCAATAAAGAAACTGGGCGTACAGATGACGATCTGGCAATTGGTGTAGATCTTGTCGGAAATATATCTACCAATAAAATAGTAATACAGCTTTATGTAGAAAACCAGTCAGATGACAGCCAGCCAGCTTTATGGCTTTTTTCTGCAGAAACAGTAGAAGAGATCGTCTCAGCTGATGTTACAAGCGAAAAGACTTTTTTAGACAGAGTTTTGCCTAATATTTTATTAGAAAAGAAACTAGGCAATGTTCCTTTGGGACATTGGGCAGTAGTCGTAATTATGATGGTAATATCCTATTTGTTTTCCAGAATGCTGTTGTTTGCATTTGTATTTGTGGTACAAAAATTATGGAAAAAAGCCGAGAGTGACAGAGGCAGAGCCATAGTTGAAGCTTTTGAATTACCTATTCACATGTTTCTTGGCGTAATTTTATTTGTCGTGCTTACACAGCGTATGGGGATTTCTATTGTAGTGCGCCAGCGCTATAGTATCATTATAATCACTATCGGAATAATTGCTTTTTTGATACTGCTCTGGAGGCTGACAGACTTTGTGAGTACATTTACCCGCAAGAGAATGAGTCTGAGTGGGCGTATCTCGGCCGTTTCGACTATTTTATTTTTAAATCGTACTACTAAAGCTGCTATTATTGTTATCGGAATTATTGCTATACTTGGAATTATTGGTGTAGATGTTACAGCCGGACTTGCAGCATTAGGAATCGGGGGTATCGCTTTGGCACTGGGAGCACAAAAAACCATAGAAAATTTTGTGGGAAGCGTGAGTCTTATTGCCGACCAGCCACTACGTGTAGGCGATTATTGCAGAGTAGATGATATCAAAGGAACTGTAGAATCAATCGGAATGCGTTCTACAACACTGCGAACTGCGGCACGAACTATTGTAACGATTCCCAACGGACAATTATCAGCCAGCAAAATAGAGAATTATGCACATCGTGATCGTTTTATATTTAATCCGATATTAGGTTTTAGAATGGAAACAACTCCGGACCAGATGCGTTATTTATTGGTAGAGATCCGGTCTTTGCTTTACGCCCATCCTTCGGTATTAGATTCACCGCCAATAGTTAGATTTACAGGTATAACTGCCGATGCCTTGAAAGTGGAAGTTACTGCATATATTGAAGCGGTAAATTTTGAAAAATCACAGGAAGTGCAGGAAGATCTATTGTTGCGAATGATGGATATAATAGAAAAAAGTGGTACTTCGCTGGCTTATCCGTCTCAGACTATTTATATGGCTCGTGATATTTCTTCTTCTGATGAAAAATCTGCAGAAGTTTCAGAAATCGTTAAGAAATGGAAAAATGAGAATCAATTGCAATTGCCTAATTTTGATCCCAAACGAATTGAGGAATTAAAGAATAGTATTCAATATCCTGATGAAGGGAGTTTTAGACCTTCTGAAGAATAAAGTCAGGAACTTGTAGATTTTTTCATTTTCTCATGTAAACTTTAATGGGTAGCATAAAGGCAGTTCAGAGAGCTTTCGGGATTGCATTGCATGATTATTTGATTGTTTAAAACTTCGCAGAGCGAGATTTTTAAAATAAATTAAGTTGGTAAAAAATAAAGGGAATATTTTTAAGTTACTAGTTTTAGCAGTTGTATGGTTGCAGTTGGTTTTTTGGGTTAACTATCTTTCAGGAAATGAATTTTTTTATAAAAGGGCACTTGAAAACAGGAAAGAAGAATCTTATTCAGGTATTGTGATTGAAAAATATATTGATTCATCTCAACATTGTACGCCAATGCTAAAATTTACACACAATGTAAGTGTTCCTTTAGAAAATAGTTTTTGGGATGAAGTAGAAGTTGGGGATTCAATAGTTAAAATTAAAGGTCAAATCTATGTTAATTTATATAAAGATAATCAGCTAAAACAAGTATTTAATTATAACATATATTTTCAAAATTTAAAGGAACGAAAATCAAGAAAATAAATTATTTTAATACATTAATAATAGACGGTACCTCTCGCTCACGCAAACATGAACACGCAGATGTGAAAGCACAATCCTCAAACACTAATATTATGCAAATTTTTAATCTCCGCCATAACAAAAGTGCTTTGTGTGCTGCCAATACTTTCAACAGAGCCTAATTTGTTAAAAACAAAATCCTGATAGTGTTTCATGTCCTTAGCGAATACCTTTAAGATAAAATCATAATCTCCCGAAATATTGTAGCATTCTACAACTTCATCAATTTTCATGATATCTTCTACAAAACGGTGGCCAATGGTACGGTCGTGTTGTTTGAGTTTGATATTGCAAAAAACAATAAACCCATGACTGAATTTTTCGTGGTCCAGTAACGCAATATACTTTTTGATATATCCGCTTGTTTCCAGTCTTTTTACACGCTGTAATACGGGTGTAGGTGATAGGTTTACCTGTGTCGCCAGCTCTTTTATGGTGTAACTGGAATTATTTCCGAGGATTTTTAAAAGGAGTAAATCGGTTTTATCAAGTTCTTCCATGGTATAAAAGTCTTTTTAAGTGTCAAAAATACATTTAAAAAAGTTAATAATACTGATTATAGGTTATTTAATAGCTAAATAATCCTATTTTAGGTTTATTAATAGATTATTGATGAATGTAAACTAATTTTGCAAAGAATATAAAACTATTGCAATAGTAGAAATTCTTTAACTATTTATCGATTGGATTAGGTTTTACTTAGCTGTGAATCAAAAGGGAATCGTGTGAAAATCACGAACTGTCGCGCAACTGTAAGTAACCCGAAGGTTTTTATCCAGGTGTTCCACTGCCAAAGCGGGAAGGACGATAAAAACTGTTACAAGTCAGGATACCTGCCTAATCTGTATTGACGATGCTTTCGCGATATGAAGCTTAGGTCAGATCAATGTCTGTAATGCAGATTCTAAAAACCGGTTAGGTTTGGTGTATCCGTATCTAAAGATATTTGTATTTCCCACCTTCTTCTTTTTGCTTAAACATGCCTAAATAGGAAATTGTTTAACCTAATACAGGAATAATTTTATGAAATTTTTAGTTACCGGAGGCACAGGATTTATTGGAGCACGTGTAGTAGTCAACCTGTGGGAACGCAAAATTCCCGTAGTAGTAGCCGATTTGAATCTGAATATAGAATGGACAAAACAAATAGCTCTTTTAAAACATCAAAAAGATTCAGCCAGACTTGCTGAAATGCAGGAGCAAATAGAGCAGACCACATTTATTAATCTTGATGTTTCCAATAAAGAACAGGTTAATAATGTGTTTCTTAAATTTTCAGATATCACACACGTAATTCATTTGGCGTATCTGATGAGTGCCGAAGTAGAAGCCGATCATCATCGCGGCGCTTCTGTAAACATGCTCGGAATGATTAATATGTTCGATATGGTGGTTGACCACAAGCTTTCCCGTCTGGTTTTTGCCAGTAGCGAAACCATATACGGAGCAAATCATAGTGCTTATGGCGACGAAAATTATGCGGTAAAAGAAAGTGATTACTGTTCGCTTGACGATCATTTTTATACCTATGGGGTAATGAAAATGCTCAACGAATTTACAGCTCAAAAATATATTAAAAACAAAGGAGCAAGCATTGCAGCCATGCGTCCGCCAATTGTATACGGTGACGGACGTATGAGAGGATCTGTTCTTTGGGCTTGCGAGTTTGCTACAAATCCTGCACTTGGAAAAAAAGCTAAACTGCCATTCTCAAAAGATTCTCGTGACTGTTGGATTTATGTAGATGATGTAGCCGAGCAGTTTGTTCGTCTGGCGCTGAAAGAAAAACTCAGTCATTTTGCCTATAACAACGGAGGACATTCTGTAACCGCGCAAGAACTGATGCAGACTGTTGAGCGTATCATTCCTAATGCAGAATACGAATTTGACGAAAGTGTATCCCGTACGGCTCTCATAGATCGTTGCGACAGTACACGTCTGGAACAGGAGATCGGTTTTGTCCCTCGTTCGCTGGAAGAAGGAGTGAGGTCTCAGATTGAAGAAGCCCGAAACAGGCAGCTACAGGTTAATTATTAAAAAAATTATATTTTCTAAATACTATATTATATGTCAGGATTTCGCAATACAGTAGTGGGTAGTTATCCCCGTCCGGAAAAATTGGAGGATACCATGAAACGTCCGGTAATGAATCAGCAGGAGGTAGACGATTACATCAACTGGGCTGCAAAAGACCAGGCCAGTCTTGGATTGGATACCATAACCGATGGAGAAGGCTACCGTGAAAATATGTACTATTTCTATCAAAAGCGAATTGACGGTATCACATTTGAGGATATGCCGAAGGTTACATTCGGTACAGCGGGTTTTGGAATTGAGTGTCCAAGGGTAATTGGCGAACTCAAAAATCCGCGTTTTGGTACAGCCCGTAACTGGAAAATAGCTCGTGATGCAGCCCCGGCAGATGTAGATGTGAAACTGACCGTAACAGGACCTCATGTATTATATCGCTTTAGTGTAAACGAACGTAAAGACCTTTATCCAGACGCGCAGGCCTTATGTCGTGCCTGGGCAAATGTTTTAAGAGAGGAAATAGTAGAAGCTATAAAACTGGGATGTGAACACGTACAATTTGACGAACCCATGTGGACAGAATCTCCCGAAGAAAGCCTTTGGGCAGCTGAAATTCTTGCAGAATTAATAGCATCTCTGCCTAAAAAGATACGTGTAGGATTGCATGTCTGCGGAGGAAATCCGAGGCGTAAAAGAGTTTACTTCACCAAATACACTGATTTGGTTGAAGCATTTAAAACGGTTCCTGTAGATGAACTGATGCTGGAACATTGTACACTCGATTACAATATGCTCGAATTGTTTGATATTTGGGATTTTAAAGGTGATCTGGCACTTGGAGTAATAGATCAGCGCAGTGACGAACTGGAATCGGTTGAGGAAATCAGAGAACGTATAAAACCTGCCTTAGATTACTTTCCGGCCGATCGTCTGATACTGACCAGCGAATGCGGATTTGGACATGTGCCCATTGAAATCACGCATGCCAAATTAAAACGTCTGGTTGAGGCTTCTAAGGTTTTGTAAATAATAGTTATGCTGTATCTTACAGCAATATGTAGAAAGGTTCGGGTATATCCGGACCTTTTTTTGTGTGAGGTTTTTGCTTTAGGCATAAAAAAATCAGATTTCTCCTGAAGACAATATTAATAAATCATTAAATAAATATTGGAACAAAATAAGGAAAGACAGTTTGCGGTAATTTTGTAAGGATTCCTTCCAAATTTAAAATTATATTATGAGTACTGTTTTGATTACAAGATTACAAAACGGCGATGATGCTTGTTTTAAGGAAATCTACGAATTATATCATTTTAAAGTATTTTGTTTTGTGAAAAAATATGCAGCTCAGCAAACAGATGCAGAAGATATAACGCAAAACGTTTTTATACATCTTTGGAAATATCGTAACAAAATTGAACCTTCAACAGAGCTGGATGCCATCTTGTTTAAAAGCTGTAAGCAGGAAATTTCAAAATGGTACAAAAAACAGAACAGAATTTTTTCAATTGAAGACGAACAATTAATCAGGGAACTGGATAATAAGGAAGAAATTGAGCAGGAATTTTCTTCAAAGCTGGAAAAAATCGAACATTTGTTACAGCAGATTCCCGAAAAAAGAAGAAAAATTTTCACGCTTCATAAGTTTGATGAAATGAGCTACAAGGAGATTGCCGAAGAAATGGGGATGTCTCAGAGTGCTGTTGCTAATCAGATTTCTAAAACACTGCAATATCTTAAAAAAAATTCTGTAAAAAGCCATGAACTTTACTGGTTTGCTTTGGTCTTTATCAATCATTACCAGAATTAATTTTTCTAAGTTTTAATGATTTTGTCTGCTGGATGAAGTGGATTAAAATTTGATTTGATGAAAAAATTAATTCGAAGAGTAGATTGCAAGTAAGACATCATTTATAATTTTCAAGAAATATTGTCAGGCTGAGTTTATTTGCCTTCGCTCAGGATAAACTTAGTCAGCGCCCTTTTGAATCTGCATATAAATGTATCCGTTATGTAAAGTAAATGTAATGGTTTTTTTGAGGTTTTAATTTTTAAGTGTCTGGTTTTTATGATGTTATTTGTGTGTTGTCACATTTTTGTATTAACAAATCATTAAGAGTAAAAAAGCCCGTGATTTTTTGGAGTAAACCGGTCTATTGCAGATAAACAGGATATTTTGAGGATTTTCTTTAAGTATCAACTTTTACTCTTAGCAATGAAATTAAACAGGTTACAGGAAGAATGGAATGAGCTGCCGCAGAAAGGTATATTTCCGGATGAAGTGAAATTTAGAATGTGGAATGCTATTTTGTCGGCCACTATCAACAGACGAAGAAACAGGTATCGAAAAGCAATTGCGGCTTCTGCTGCACTTTTAATTTCTATTGCAGGATATCAGTATGTTAAATTTAATTCTTCAGTATCACCTGAAATTATTACACAAACATTTCCGAAGGATATCAGACTGATTCGCTTATCAGACGGAACGCGTGTATGGGTCAACGAGAATACGAAAATCGAATACCCTGCAAAATTCGCTTCAGATGAACGAATCGTAAAACTAACAGGAGAAGCCTTTTTTGAGGTAGCAAGAGATACGACACGTCCTTTTATTATTAGTTCAGGAAACATAAAAACCACTGTTTTAGGAACTTCTTTTGATGTTAAAGCTTACGGAAATATTGCCGAGGTAAATGTTAGAACCGGAAAGGTAAAAGTTGAAAGTGAACAAAATGCTGTTTTTCTGGAAAGAGGAACCGCTGCAGTATTTGAACCAATAAAAAATAGGGTGCAAAAAAGTAAAGCACTGACTCTGGAACCGGAGTGGAAAAAAGCACTTTTGGATGTCGACGGTTTAACCTTTGAAGCCGTTATCGAAAAGCTGAAAGCCACTCACCATTTTACACTGCAATATACCGGCGAAGATTTAAAATTACTTCAGGTAAAAGGGACTCTGGATACCAGACAAAGTGTTTCAGAAATACTGCAGACTCTTGCTTTTGCTTTAGAAATTACCATTAAACCAATTGGTAATGATACTTACGTGGTGAGCAGATAGGCGGAGGACAGACCGGTTTGAACTCAAACATCTTTTAAACATATAAAACCAAAAACAAATTATTTATTATGAATGATTATTTTAGGCAATTCCCTATTGCCATACAAATCCTGTTTTTTTGCATTTTCTTCGGAATTACGAGTGCTTATTCTCAAACAGGCATTGTGTCTGTAGACTTTAAAAATGCCTCTCCAAAAGAAGTTTTCGAAAATCTGGAATTGCGGACTCCTTATCGTTTCATTTATCAAAAAGACATTGGTTTAGACAAACCACTCATTACCCTTAAAAGAGATAATGTAAGCATTGATGAAATATTAAAGGAACTTCAAACGATTACAAACTTAAATTTCAGAAGAAACAATACCAATATTGCAGTCAATAAAAAAACAGCAAAAAAAGTAGGGGCTGTTTCTGGAAAAATTGTCGACAAAAATGGTCTGGCACTCCCTGGGGCTTCTGTAAAAGTCGTAGAAACCAACGATGCAGCAGTTTCTGATTTTGACGGAAATTATTCTTTTGACCTCGAGGATGGAATTTACTCCATAGAAGTGAGTTATGTTTCTTTTCAGACACAAAAAATCACAGGTATAAAAGTAGATGGCTCCAATGTGGTACTTAATGTTTCACTTAAAGATGATGCAGAATCACTAAACGAAGTAATCGTAACACAAACATTTCAAAAAGCAACGGCTACTATAGAGGGAATGCTTTTGCAGCAGAAAAAAGCAGCGCAGTTTTCAGATGGAATTTCAGCCGAACAAATTGCCAGAACACCAGATAAAGATGTTGGAAGTACGCTGAAAAGAATCACAGGGGTAACCACTATTGACGAAAGATATGTTGTGGTACGGTCGATGGCTGAGCGCTGGAATCAGGCTGTTATGGATGGAGTCAATCTGCCAAGTACAGACCCTAATCAACAGCAGTTTAATTTTGATATTATTCCGACAGCTATGGTAGAAAGTATTGTGGTCAGTAAAAATGCGACTCCAGATATGTATGCCAATTTTGCCGGTGGATATATAGAAGTCAAAACAAAGGATATCCCTAAGAAAAATTTCACGTCATTTTATGTGGGGACTGCCTATAACAGCCGAAGCACTTTTAAAGAACGTCTTACCAAGGAGCAAGGCGCATACGATTATATTGGATATGATGACGGCAGAAGAGATTATCCTGCTGGCATTGTTAGTATGGATATACCTGCAACAGAAGCTGAATCCGGTCCATATTTAGAACAGTCCAAAAGATTTACACAGGATAATTTTAGTACCTATAAAACCTATGCAGCTCCGGGAACATCACTGCAATTTGCAATAGGTAGAACTTACGATTTAAAAGACAACAACAGATTTGGTTTTGTGGGTTCTCTAAACTTTAAAAACAGACAGGATCAGTTGCAGATAGATCATACAGAAAGGGGAGAAAATATGCCCAATACTTATTTTACGCCTGCACCGGAAAAAGGCTATTCTACTTATGAAAAATACGGATTTAAAAATTCAGGAGCTTCTTATAATTTCAATTCTGTTTTAAGCGGAATGCTAAATGCAGGTATTCAGTTAGGGAAACACAAAATTGCCATCAGAAATTCCTACATGCACATGTATGACAACCAGTTAACTCAGGTTACAGGCTGGGTATTAGGAGTCGATGTTCAAGATATCTTGAGCGGAAAGTATCTGCCTCAGACAAGAGAGTCAAACTATCCGGTCTACCAGACTTTTATCCAGAATAAAATAGAAGGGAATCATCGTTTTGAGAATTTAGAAATCAATTGGTTTGGTGCTTATTCCAGTACGTCAAAAGACACTAAAGATGCCACTTTTGTTACCTTCGGCAGGAAATATGCTGGTGACGATGTACTGCTTTTTACAGATATATATAATGAGAGTGACAATTTTGCAAGATCTAATATTACAAGCAGCGAAAAAGATTATAATGCAGGGGTAAATTTTAACTATGCTTTTGACTTTGGCGAATCGTTCAAAAATAATATCAAAGCCGGTTATTTCGGAACCTATAAAAAAGCAAGAAATCAGCAGGAAACAGCATTATTACAGGTGATCGGTCAGGGCACCGAGAGAGCTAATATAGATGTTCCATACTCACAATTACTAGACGGGTCTTATTATCGCTGGGGTGGTTTTGGCTGGACCAGTGCTAAAAAATATGGCAATGAATATATAGGTGATGTTAAGGTTCATTCGCCTTTTTTAATGCTTGATAATAAAATTTCTCAATATGTAAGATTGGTATGGGGGCTGCGTGCAGAAAGTTATGTTTACACCCAAATTGCCAGCCAGTCAATGGCTGCTGGTGATTTTGGTACCAATCAGCTGGATGATGATGTGTGGCAGTATCTTCCTTCAGTAAATTTAACTGTAAGTCCCACAAACAAAACAAATTTTAGGCTTGGTTACAACAAATCGGTAATACGGCCTCAATTTGCGGAGCGTCTGCTCATACCGTATTATGATCCTATACGGAATTCATTGGTTGCTAATGCTACCGGAGGAATTGTTTCTACCATAGTGGAGAGTTATGATTTTAAAACGGAATGGTTTCCGTCTCCGGGTGAAATTATTTCTTTGGGTATTTACCATAAAAATCTTGATAAGCCAATAGAAGGTGTTACAGTTGTTGGCTCAGAATCATCAAGAAGTATCCAGATGATGAATTCTGATAGCGCTAAGCTATTTGGGGTAGAATTTGAGATCTACAAAAATTTGTCTTTTCTGGGAGAAGGCGATCTTTTAAACAAAATTTTTATCTGTGCCAACGCTTCATTCAATAATACAAAGGTTGTCGGATATAAAAATTTTGATGGCACAGGCGGACTCTATGAAGCCAATCGCCCTTTGTACGGACAATCGCCTTATAATTACAATCTGGGTCTTGATTTTATCGGTGACCGAATGGGCTTTAGTGTCAGGCACAATGCCATTGGAGACCAATATATTTTAGTGGGATTTGGTTATGATGGAGAAGAAATTCGTATGCCCTATGCTGTGACAGATGCCCAAATAAGCTATAAGTTTTATAAGGAGAAAAATTTAGAAGTAAAATTAGGTGTAAAAAATCTTTTTGATTCAGCTATCGAAACCTATAACAATTTTAATAGCTATCGGTCGTCAACAGATGCACCAACTGGTTCAAATCCGAGAGAATTTTATTCACTTAGTCCCGGAGCAACAAAAAAATTCGATCAGGATATTGATCAGAGAATATTCAAGGCATGGACAGGCAGAACCATTAGTCTTTCTATGAACTATTCTTTTTAGTAACATTAAATTATTGATTTCAGCAATAATGGATAACTAAAATTAAGAAACCGTTAAGGATAAAAAAGCAAGTGATTTTTCTGCCTTTCAAAATCTAATGTAGTTAATAAGAGGATATTCTTGCTTATAACCAGATTTGTTTAAAATTAATTCTTTGAAAAGCTGAAACAATAAAGGGGAAGATTAACACGTCAGAAATCAGCAAAAAAATCCAGGTCAAAATAGGCTAATATGGTAAAATTGGATTTCACGTTCAAAAATAATTCCGCATTTAGTTGTTTGATTTTTTAAAGAAAATGATCCTTCATTTCGGCCCTAAAAGTGAAAGATGATTAATAGGGATAAGCTTCCGGCGGTAAAACGGAAAGCTTATTAAAAAACTTTACCAAAAAAAGGAAAGGTCAGAGGGAAGAAAGTTTGCTGCTCCTCCCAAAGACCTCTAGTGTAAAAACTTAGCAGCAAAGGTAATTAAAAATCAATAATCATGAAAAAAGTTTTTTTGTTAGCGATTGCAATTATGTTCTTCAATTCTTGTCAAAATGATGACGCTGTGTCAGATTCATCATTTGCAATGAAATCTTCCAGTGCCGATTATTCGGGTTATCCTGGTACAGTTCAGACTGTAAGTGGTGATATTACAACAAACACTACCTGGACAAGTAACAAAGTTTGGGAAATTGATGGAGTGGTACGAGTAAAATCGGGAGCTACTTTAACCATTGAAGCAGGTACTTTTATTAAAGCAAAACCTTTGGCTGCAGGAGTAGCAACCGGAGTTTTGGTAATTACAAAAGCAGGTAAAATTGACGCTCAGGGTACAACTAATGCACCAGTTGTTTTTACAAGCTATAACTTATTAGATGGCAATGCTAATACCGTTGCAGCTCCTGGTGATTTTGGAGGAGTTGTTCTTTTGGGTGATGCTCAGGTAAATACTGGTTCAACAACTAATATTATTGAAGGTTTGGGAGATCAGCCAAATGTATCTGATTTCTACTATGGAGGTTCAAACAATGCTCACGATGGCGGGGATATTAATTATGTTCGTATCGAATTTGCAGGACGTATTTTGAATGCAGATACAGGTGTTGAAATCAACGGATTAACTTTTGGAGGAGTTGGTTCAGGTACTGTGGTAGACCACGTTCAGGTATCGTATGGTAGAGATGATTCATTCGAATTCTTCGGAGGAACAGTAAACGCTAGTCACTTAGTATCTTTTGCAGCGGATGATGACAATTTTGATTTTGACTGGGGATATACTGGATCTATTACAAAAGCAATAGCTATTGCTGATAAAAACTCTACACATAGTTTAAGCGGAGGTAGTCCTGACTCAAACGGTATCGAATTGGATAATAATGCAACAGGTACAACTGGTACACCGGCAACATTAATTACAAGACCCGTAATTTCTCAGTTATCAATCATTGGAAACAGCTCTTCTACAGACGCTGCTCTTTATGAAAACGCTATACATGTACGCAGATTAGGTCAGATAAGCCTTAACAATGTAACAGTTACCGGATATGTAACCGGAATTAGATGGGACAGTCCTTCATTGTCTTCTAATTCTACATGGAGTGCTTTATCAATCCACGGATTTACTAATCCTGTATTGCCAACTGGTACAGCTTTAGGTTTGGGTAACGTAACTTCTACAGTAAATCCTGCAACAGCATGGAGTCTTACTCAGCCATTCTTTAACAATGGAGCGTTAGATTTTACAGGAGCAACAGGAGCATTTAAGACAGAAGCTAACTGGACAAATACCTGGACTAAGTTCACTAATTTTTAATAAAAAGGTTATAAAATATTAATTATCAAGGGCTGCCTGAAGTGTGTTTATTGTTTTTTTTTAAGAGTAGAACGTTTCGTACTTCAGTTCTCACTCTTTAGGCAGCCTCTTTTAAACATTAAAAAATGAAAAATAAATTACTTGTATTGGCATTTATGCTTGTTTCCGGAATTACATCAGCACAATTTACAATTTGGGAAGACGATTTTGATGATTCAGACGTATCAGACTGGACATTTGTAGATGGTGATGGAGATGCTTTAAAATGGTTTGCCCGAACAAACATTCAGGTTGATGAAAATTTTGCTATAATCGGCGGAACTCATAATGTATTAGGAACTTATAATATCGATATGACTACCGGTGCCCCGCTTGGTATTGAACAAAAAAACTGGGCAATTACTCCCGAAATGGATTTATCGTTTTATGGAGGAAGTATGCAGCTAATTATAAATGCACAAAAAGCAATTTTTGACGGAACGGATAATTTATATGTGTACGCTTCTACAACAGATACAAATCCGGGATCTTTTACTCAGATTGGTACTATCGAAATTACAAGAGATGATATGTTTGCTGATTTGTTTAAAGATTATGTGGTAGATATTTCTCAGTTTGTCGGACAATCCAAAGTATATTTTGCTTTTTTAAATGCACCGACTTTTGTTGTAGGTTATGAAATTGATAAAGTGTCTATTACAGCGGCTACTTTGGGCATTGATGATGTAGCAGCAAAGAAGAAAATATTTTTAAAACAAAATCCTGTAGAAAATTATTTAGACCTGCAATTGGGCGATGCTGTAATTGCTGAAGGCGCAACTATAAAAATATACAATACGGCCGGGATGCTGGTTAAGGAATCAAAATACAATAACGATACTCCTGTTGCTGTTGACAATTTACAGGCGGGTGTTTATTTCCTTGCGATAGGAAATGACTCTGCAGTCGAAAAGATAAAATTTATTAAGAAGTAATCCTTTAGAATTCATTTCATGTCGAATACAATTAAAATAGTCACTCTCTTTTTTATTATCACTTTTGTTTGCGCAGCTTGCGTCAATGATGATTTGGTTCCGGTGTATGAGGAGCAGAAGGCCGGCAAGGTTGTAATAAGAGGGTACAATGCATTACAGGATTCAGTTCAGATTTCATTAAACGGCAAACTGCTTGTAATGTCTAAGCATGATGCTTTCGTAAAAAAAGTAGAAAACAATTATGAGTTTGTATATTATAATGATATTTCCAGAAAAATTGATATCATTAATAAAAAAACAAATGAGATACTAAAATCTTATAATTTCACAAAGTCAAAGCCAATTGACACGCTTTCTTTTTACGTAAAAGAAAATATATGGATTGAAAACGTATTATCGTATAAACCAGGTAAACTGACAGGAACGGGACGTACTGGATTCCGATTTATTTTTCCAGGGGTCAATTTATATTCTAAAAGCGGTTATTCAGGTGCTCTGGATGCTATAATAAAAAAGACAAACGGACAGCTTTTAGGAATAGCAGAAAACATTACAAACACTAGTTTTAGTTCTTTTGTAGAGTTTCCGTTTAGTTCTCCGCCTATTGTCAGTGTAGAAATTGTAAAACATGGAACCACTGAATCGTATGTTCCTGAAAAGAAAATCATTTTTCAAATGGCTTTGCAAAATAATAAATCAAAGTTGATTGTCCTGGAAGAAAAAGCAACTGGCAATGTTTTTTCAGGAGTAGAAGGAACAATTAATCTGGCTGATTATTTTACGTTTTAAAACCTTTCCTGTGTTTTTCAGGATTTTATAATTTACATAGTACAGATAAATGAAAAAATATTCCTCTTCCGTGATAGTGCTTTTTTTTGTTATTGGAATTTTCTTTATTTCCTGCCAAAGTGATGATAACCCCGTATCATACGAAAAGGCGAGTAATCAGTACACGAATATCTGGATGCTCGAACAAATGAAGAAATACTATTATTGGAATGAGGAATTGCCTTTTTTTACCAACTTGTCTTTAAATCCAAAAGATTATTTTGAAAAGTTATTGAATACAGATGATCGTTTTTCTTATGCTGAAAATCCTTCGGATCCTGAAACAGCACCAAAAAGTATCAGAAATACGTATGGATTTGATATCTCGTTTGTCGAATACAACGGACAGGCTTTTGGTGTTGTTTTATTTGTATTAACCGATTCTCCGGCTCAGAGAAACGGTCTGAAAAGAGGACAGTTTATAAAAAGTATAAATGGTATAACAGTCAGTCATCACAATTTTGAAAACTTATACAAGGAATTGACTGCTTCTGGCAATGTACAATTGGAATTGGTAGAATATTCCTCTGCAACAGGTTTTTCAGCAATAAAAAATGTTGAATTAATAAGAAGTTTTACTTTTTCACAACCCATAAAGTATAAGGTTATGCTTTCGGATAATCAAAAAGCAGGGTACGTAGAAATCCCTCATTTTGATGTTGGACTGGCAGCCACTTTTCTTCGAATTTTCAAAGAATTTCAGAACGAGTCCGTAACTAAGGTAATTATTGATTTAAGATATAATGGAGGCGGGGATGTATCATCTGCTGCAGCCCTAAGTATTATTTTGGCTCCAAATATCAAACCGGATGATTTGTTTATCAAATTTAAAGGCAATAAAAACGGTGGGCTGGTAAACAAAACGTTCAAAGAAGCTTTGGAAATGAACGAATCTCAGGTAAATTACGAAGCGCTTCGGGCAGCTCATCCGGCAATTCAGGAAGTGTATGTTTTAAGCGGAAATCATACAGCATCAGCTTCCGAAATCATCATTAATAATTTGACACCTTACATGAATGTTATTGTTATTGGCGATAAAACAACAGGCAAAGATGCAGCCGGTTTTGCAATAGAAGACAACAGGATTGCTGATAAGCGGGGATGGGTTTTATATCCTGTTATTTATAAATTGTTTAATGCCCGTAACGAAGGAAATTATACATCGGGCATAAGTCCAACTATTGAATTAAATGAATTACAGGAAATGGAGGTTTTTCCTTTGGGAGATATACGCGAAACTTTACTGAATCTGGCTTTAAATGGTGGAAATAGAGTTAAATCCAAAAGAGACTCTACTGTTAAAAATTTAATTTTGAATAAGAATTATATAGTTACCGACCCGTTTCTGAAGATTTACTAAAAAACTGCAACAGAATCTGAATAGCCTCAAATACGGTAAAACTATTTGGGGCATTTTTATAAAAAGTACAGGTTGATGATTTGAGCCTGAATAATTGGTTTGTTAAACTTTCGGGTGACAGTTAATGAATAACACTTCGTTTACATTCTTAAAATTTGAAAGGCATTATTTTATTTGAATATATTTGGCATGATTATTTCGGCATACGGAGACGTTTTAATCAACTTTAAAATTATATATAAATGAATTTCATTAAAATAAAAGTACTTGTCTTTGCTGCTTTAGGTGCAGGAATTTTTTTGGGGAATGCCCAGACAGCTGTTTCAAAATCCTCAGAAGAAAACTCGCAATCTGCAAAAGTAGTCCCAACTAATTTAAAATGGTCTGAAAGAATGATGCTTTCAGAAATGCAGCGATTTCCGGAGTCATGGATGCTTGATTTTAGCAAAAGTCCGAAATGGACTTACCCCGCCGCAATTGTCCTGGATGCCTCAGAAAAATTATATACCAAAACTGGTAAAAAAGAATATTACGATTACATCAGCGATTTTGGAGCAAAACTGATTAATGAAGATGGTACTATTATTTCCTACGAATTAGAAAAGTACAATATTGATCTGCTGAACAGCGGCAATGTGCTCCTTTATCTTTATGAAAAAGAGAAAAAAGAAAAGTATCTAAAAGCACTTCAGACACTTCGTCTGCAGATTGACGGACAGCCGAGAACCAAAGATGGGTCTTTTTGGCATAAAAAAGTATATCCTCATCAAGTATGGCTTGACGGCTTGTATATGGGAATGCCATTCTACGCACATTACACACATGATTTTACAAAAGGCGAGGATGCAAAAAAAGCGTATGATGATGTAGTGCTTCAATTTGATGAGGTTCAAAAAAATCTTTTAGATAAAAAAACGGGATTGTTATATCACGCATGGGACGAGAGCAAAGAGCAGGCTTGGGCTGACAAAAAAACGGGTCTTTCGCCTAATTTCTGGGGGAGAGCAATGGGGTGGTACGGCATGGCTATGGTAGATGTACTGGATTTTTTACCAAAAGATCATCCGGGAAGGGCAAGATTAATTTCTTATATAAAATCATATACCGATGCTGTAATAAAAGTTCAGGATAAAGACAACGGACTTTGGTATCAGGTTCTGGATAAAGCCGGAGCGAAAGGCAATTATACAGAAGCTACGGCTTCTGCGATGTTTGTTTACGTAATGATAAAATCTGTAAACGAAGGCTATCTTCCTAAATCATATAAAAAAGCAGCCAAAAAAGGTTACGATGGGATTATCAAAAATCTTATTTCTGTAGAGGCAAACGGTGTTGTTAATTTAAATAAATGCTGTGCGGTTGCAGGTTTGGGCGGAAAACCATACCGAGATGGTTCTTATGAATATTACATTAATGAAGCCATCCGTTCTAATGACGGAAAAGGAACCGGACCTTTTATTTTAGCAAGTCTTGAATTTGAAAAATAAAATTTAACGTTTCATGGTCGTTTAGACAAATGTTATCTTCCATGTTTGGAGGTAGTAATATCAAAAAAAGCTAAATCGAAAGATTTAGCTTTTTTTGATATGAAATTTATTCAAAAGCTTTGGTTTTTAGTGGTACAATTATAAAATATCATCATTTGTAATGATGGAATGTATCTGACAGTAAACTAATTTTGTTGTAGGTGTTACGTAACAGAAAAATGTATTTTTTAACATAAGTCAATGTATATCGGTGCCGGTTTATTTTTTTTTGTTTTAAACAAGGCGTAATAGCATTATTGCGATTAGGCGGGCAATTTTAACAAACCTACTAAAGTTAGTGAATTATGAAGACTCAAACAGTAAAATTTTTTTTAGCATTGCAGCTGATTAGTTTATTTCTCATTACCTCGTGTCAGGGAGATGACTCAAAAGAGGTTACCAATAATCCGGATTTGGAAAATGCCCAGCTGAAAAGCTTTCCGTTATCTGAGGTTGCTTATCTGGATATCAAAATCACACATCCTGAAATCGTAAACGGAGAGGAAAAAAAATATGGCGAAATTGAAATCACCATTCCGCGTACGCATACGAGTTTGATGCTGAGTTTAAAACAATTCAATTTAGACAACAATAAGTACAGTATTTTTCCGGCTATTGGTGAACAGCAGGATTTTTCAAAAGGATCAGTAACGTACACGATATCATCTAATTTTGATAAAAATAAAAGTGTTCATTATAATGTAAAGGTTGTCGCAGAAGCAGGGTCTGTAAATCTCAATACAAAAATTACAGGTTTCAGTTTTGAGAAAAGTAAAAATCCTTTTCTCGAGTCAACTATTAATGCCGTCAAAATTATCGAGTACGAAAACTACTCTGAAAATGCCATTTATATACTGGTACCTGTAGGAACCGATTTTTCTAAATTGACTCCAACAATAGCTTTTGATGCTGCCAAATTGTATTACAGCTCCGGTACCGAATTTAAGCTCTATACCTCAAATACCATGGAGGTCGATTTTAAATACCCGAAAAGGTTCTATTTGCAGGCAGAAAATTCAAATGGTACTAAATCTAAAATTTATAATGTAATTGTGGACGTAAAAGATCCGGTTAAGTTTGAACAGCTTCCTGTTATTACACCCAATGTAAAATCAGGTGATGGCACAGCGACACAGTTTTTACCTGCTGTGGTTAAATGGACAAATCAGGGAAATCATCCGGTTAGGGGGATGGCTGTCGAAAGTTATAAAAACAAAACGTTCCCGTTTGATTATACAGGCGATGCCAATACGATTACCGCAATTCTTTCAAATCCTGTTGGCGGTACTGACGGCGTTCTCCCGGGAGAAAAAGGGGATGTAAATATAACAGTCAGAAAAATGCCGGTTGCCGGAAAATATAAAACGACTGCAGTATTTGCCCCGACTTTCAACTTTAACAACCATACAATCCACAATTGGCCGGTTACAGAAAGAGTAGAGGGGATTTTCAATACGGTTGAACTATCAATAGAAAGTACAATCTCCGAATGATAAACTTATTAACAGGACAGATAAATCTACTCTTCTGAAAAGTGTTTTTGTAAAATGTGCGTATGTTATATGACTTCGCACATTTTTTTTTAGACTTATAGTCAATTGTTTTGTATGTATTTGTAATACAGTTTGTTGTGATGTTTTTTTGTAACTTTATATAGAATAAATGCGTTTGAATATTACAAAGACGTTTTCTTCTTTTTACGGAGCCTTTCACTGATTAATAAATTACAAATATTTTTGAGATGAAACATTACGTACTTCTGGCTGTTTTGTTGCTTTTTGCCTGTAGTAAAAATAAAAATACAGAAACAAAATCAATAAAAATCACCTCTCCAAAAGGCTGTTATACGCCAAAAACAACAGACAAAGATTGGTACTCGCTGAATAAAAAAGCCCCAAAACTGGAAGGATTAGAGGGTGTTTATTTCAAAATATCCGCAAGTAATAAGGAAGTGCAGCAGTATTTTAATCAAGGAATGATGCTTGCTTACGGTTTTAATCATGCCGAAGCAGCAAGGTCATTTTATGAAGCCTCTCGTCTCGATCCCAAATGCGCTATGGCATATTGGGGTTTTGCTTATGTCTTAGGACCAAATTACAATGCCGGAATGGAAGAAGATAATTTTCAGCGGGCTTATGATGCGGTACAAAAAGCTAAAAAACATATTGCAGATTGTTCTCCAAAAGAAAAAGCATTAATAGAAGCCTTAACGGTCAGATATGCTAAAGATCCGCCTCCGGACAGGAAACCATTAGATATTGCGTATGCTGCGGCGATGAAAAAAGTGTATAACAAATTTCCCTCAGATCCTGACATTGGAGCACTTTATGCCGAATCATTAATGAATCTTCATCCCTGGGACTTATTTGATAAAAGCACCGGAACAGCAAAAGAATGGACTCCCGAAATAGTGAAAATTTTAGAGGAGTTGATGGTTAAAAACCCCAAACATGCCGGTGCCCACCATTTTTATATACATGCAATTGAGGCTTCAGCTACTCCGGAAAAAGGTTTGAAAAGTGCTGAGATATTGCAAACATTGGTTCCGGGATCAGGACATTTGGTTCACATGCCTTCGCACATTTACATTCGTACAGGCGATTATCATAAGGGATCACTTTCTAATATTCAGGCTGTAAAAGTTGATAGTCTTTATACAACTGTATGCCACGCTCAGGGAGCTTATCCTCTGGCGTATTATCCGCATAATTATCATTTTTTAACTGCAACAGCAGCTTTAGAAGGAAATTCTAAATTAGCATGGAATACAGCAAAAAGACTTCAGGAGCATACTTCAGCCGAAATTATGCGTCAGCCCGGCTGGGGTACTTTACAGCATTATTATACGATTCCGTATTATATTGCCGTAAAATTCGCTATGTGGGATACTATTATTTCACTACCCAAACCAGACAAAGACCTTATCTATCCACAGCTGGTCTGGCATTACGCAAGAGGAATGGCATACCTGGGGAAAAACAACCTCTTGAATGCTGAAAAGGAGTTAGCCGCACTCGATAAACTTTCGAAAAACATTATTTTAAAAGAACTCACGATTTGGGATATTAATACTACCGAAGATCTTGCTCATATTGCTTCAAAAGTGCTTGCCGCAGGTATTGCCTCAAAGAAAAATAATTTCAACAAAGCAATCTTGCTCTTAAATGAAGCCATTTCAATTGAAGATGAGCTCAATTATAACGAACCACCGGATTGGTTTTTCTCGGTAAGGCATTATTTAGGAGCTGTATTACTTAAAGCCGGAAAATATAACGAAGCAGAAAAAATCTACCTAAAAGATTTACAAATCTGGCCCAAAAACGGCTGGGCACTCATTGGACTTTACAATTCATTAATGGAGCAGAAAAAAGAAAAAGAAGCCTTGAAAATTAAAATGGCTTTTAATAAGGCATGGCAATATGCAGATTTTAAAATTGTATCCTCGTCTTCGATTGTAGAGTAATAATCTTAACTTTTTTTATATTTTTGAGAAAATATAAGACGAAATGAAATAGCGCCAATCTACCTTGTAAGGAGGGAGATATGCGAATGTTTGGTTCGCATATAAACTAGTTGGCAGAAATATTAACCAAAAATAACTCCAAATGAAAATATTTGATTTTCTTAAAATCTTTAATTCAAAAAATAATGAAGAAACTTCAAATAGAGAAATTTTTGATGAATCATCAAAAGAAGTTGATAATTCAAATGAAGATATAAATAAAAATTACTATTTCAAATTATTTGAAAAATTAGATAAGCATATAATAAATCAAGAAAATTTAGAACTTACTGGAGAAGGAACTTGTATAAAGTGGTCTGGTAGTGATCGTTATGGGCATATAAAATTTAAATTATACGAATCTGCTAAAAATAATTCAGAAATAATTTGGAACATAGGTGAAGAAAAATTGCCTTCTGATTATAGAATATTTGTGAGTAAGATTGCAAATCTATTTCTTGACTTTGTTGAAAAGGAAAGAAACGATTTAAAGAAATTCACATTTGAAATTATAGATAGTAGTCATCATCCAGTCGATGCAAGACCAATAGCTTATGAAGTTGCAACATATAATGCAATTCTAAATTCATTTGATGAAGGATTGCATAAACCAGATCTAAATAAACTATTCAAAATAAAAATTAAAGAACCTATAAAATGGGTTAATTATAAAAAGAAAAAATAAACACAACCTGCCAAGTTAAAAATACTTCTGCCAACAGCCACTACAACGGATTTGGGAATTGGGCTTAATGGAAAGATGGTTTTGTATTTGGATGATTTGGCAAATCCGAAGAATGGACTTAATTTAGTCCCAAACCCGCTGTAGTGCCAGAACGTCAGTCTGTGAAAAAACTAAAATCAACGTCTTGAGAATCTTATATTTGAGATTCTTCTCTGGTAGCTCTCCGAATACTTTCTAAATTTGAAGAGGTTTTTCACAGACTGACGTTAATGGCAATATTACAAGAGAATCCGTTGAAAATTAAAATTGAAAAATGACAGAAGTCAAACTATATAAAAAACCATTAAAAGGACTGAAAATTTTTGCCATGTCAATTCCTTTCATTGCAATTGGAATTTTTACAATAAGTAAAGAACCAATTGGAACAACAGATTATATAATGGGCTGGATTTGCACTTGTTTTTTTGAGCTTGGTATTCCAATTGGACTTTTTCAAACTTTTGACAGACGACCACAAATAATTATAACCGAAAATGGTATTTGGGATAGAACCACAAAGCAAGACGAATTCAAATGGGAGCAAATTAAAAGAGCCTATCCAGTAAACATTCATAATCAAAAATTTGTGTCGCTCAAACTTGACAAGTCTTTTGTCATGAAGAAAAAGTTATATAAATGGGCTGCAAAACTCAATAAAATGGTTGGAGCACAGAATATAAATTTACAAGTTAGTCAACTTAAAACAGACGAAAACAAAATGACTGACTTTATCACTGAAATGATCAATACCGAAAGAGAAAACAGATCTAAAATCATGAAAAAGCACTTTAATTAAAATAAATATTGCCAATAAAAGCCGTTTGACAATATTGCGAATTTTGTAGTAAATTGACGTTTACAATTCGCAAGAAATTTTATCTTTAACAGAAAATAATTAGTTCCGAAGTTCGCAACCAAGCACCAGAACGTCAGTCTGTGAACAAACTAAAATCAACGTCTTGAGAATCTCATATTTGAGATTTTTTTCCGGTAGCTCTCCGAATACTTTCTAAATTTGAAGAGTTTTTTTCACAGACTGACATTAGTGGCTATTGTAGTGCAACAGTTTAGCAAGGACAAAATAACATCAAAATGGACTACAAAAGCATTGCTGAAAAAATCATTGATCTAAAAAATGCAGACTTGACATTAAGGATTAAACTTATTGAAAGCGGACAAATTAGCGAAGGATATAACGAAGAAATGAAAGACTTGCATAACAAAAACGCTAAAATTCTAAATGACATAATTGACTCAATTGGTTATCCGACAATAGACAAAGTTGGTAAAGAAGCAAACGAAGCAGCTTGGTTGGTAATACAACACTCAATCGAACAACCTGAATTTATGAAAAAGAGTGCAGAGCTATTAAAAAGAGCGGTTAGAGAAAATAAAGCAGACTTGAAAAGTTTAGCTTATCTAACTGACCGAATAGCAGTTTTTGAAGGCAAACCACAACTTTACGGAACTCAATTTGATTGGGATGAAAATGGAAATCTAAGTCCAAATCATTTTGATGACTTAGCCAAAGTAAACGAACGAAGAAAATCATTAGGACTTAATACACTTGATGAACAAACAGAAATTATAAAAAAACAAGCGAAAAACGAAAATCAGTCACCACCAATAAACTTTGAACAAAGAAAACAGGAAGTTGAAGAATGGAAAAAGAATGTAGGTTGGATAAGATAAAACAGTCACGAATAGCCGTTTGGCGGGATTGGCCTTTTAGTCTTAATAGAAAGTTGGTTTTGTATATGGAATGTTTTGGTAATTTAATGCCAAAATCACTGTGTTAAAGAAAGGTTATGTTTGTCATTGACAGTTTGTACTCATAATAAAGGCTGTCCAGAATAGACAGCCTTTAAAAACTAATTAAAATAAAAAATAAAAAATCAATAAGAAGTTCATAAACCTGAACCAGTTTATAAAAGCCTCTTATTTTGCTTTCATCAGCACCTGCACGCTGTTGGATTTCTTTAAAGCATTTACCGTGAAATCTTTTAGGTCTTTTGCCGTAATGTTATTTAAAGTGTTTTTAAGGATTTCATTATCAGTTGGTTCTTCGTTATCTCGAACATACGAAGTCAGAACACTCATCCAGTAATTGTTCTGTTTAATCTGCTCCTGATGGTTTTTAAGGATAGATTGTTTGATGTCTTCCAGCATGTTCGCAGGAATGTTTTCGGTTTGTACTCTTGCTAGTTCTGCATGTACAATTTTCACCAATGCATCTGTTTTATCAGGATTACAATCGAAGTTGATTTCCATAGAGAATAATGGAGTAGGAGACTGCGATAAATCCGTTCCAACCTGAACACCGTAACTGCCGCCTTCTTCTTCGCGAATGGTCTCTAAATAACGTTTTGTCAACCATTCAGATAACATATAACTTAAGATTCTATTCTTTTTATTGAAGACCATATCTTTGTTTTCTAAATGAAGATAAACCGTCGTTTTTGGCGTATCCATTGTCCTGATAATTGTTTTTTCAGTCTTTCCGTCTTTCATGGAAATTTTATGATCTACATAATTTTCTGTTTTCTGAGCAGACGGAATATTTCCTAAATACGTATTGATTAAAGCGATATCCTGATCAGAAACGTTTCCGACAAAGAAGAAAGTGAAATCTCCTGCATTTGAGAAACGTTCAGTATAGAATTTTTTAGCCTTGTTTAAATCAAAAGTATTGATGAAATCCTGAGTTAACAGCCAGTTACGTTTGCTGTAATTGGTGTTTAAAACCGAAATCGTATCGCTTAAGGCTTTTTCATTACTGTTTGGCGCATTATTCAGTTTGTTTTGATATTGCTCTTTTATTTTATCAAAAGTACTGTTGTCAAACCTCGGATGCTGAAAATACAAATAAGTAAGCTGTAATAAAGTTGTTAACGATTCTTTGTTACTGCTTCCGTTAAAACCCTCGTACAAACCACCAATATACGGACTCACATTAGCCGTTTTTCCAGTTAGTTTCTTTTTCAGATCGGTAAATTTATAATCGCCCAGGCCAGAATACGCCGCCACAGCAGATGCAATTTGAGCTGACGGAAGATCTTGCCAGTCAGCCAATGAATTTCCTCCGGCACTGTAAGCCGAAAACAAAATCTGGTCTTTGCTCAAAGTGGTCGGATAAACGATAACTTTTGCACCATTTGCCAAAGTATATTTTTTCGCATTAGTGAATGGCTTGATATCTTCTGTTTTTACAATTGCTTTTTCGGTCAATTGCTCTTTTACTAAAGAAGCCGTTAATTCTTCTTCTTTGTAAGGTTCTAATTTGGAGTTTGAAATGGTTTTCATTGCATTCCAATAGTCATTTGCTTCAGGAAATTTTGTTGCAGCATCTTCCGGTGCAGAAACCGATAATACTAAATTATCTTTTGGGTTTAAGGCTTTAAAAGCAGTATTTACCTGAGCCAAAGTAACATTGTTCAGGAACGTATTGATCCATTCGTGTTCTCCTTCAACTGTAAAAACCGGATTGGATTCTAAAAAATACAATTGCAATTGTTCTGCCCAATAACCGTTTCCAATTTTATCTTTATTTGCTAAACGATTATCGTGACTGGTACGCATTTTAGTTTTTAAACGGTCTAATTCCTGCTGTGTAAATCCGTTTTGCATGGCTCTTTCAAATTCTCTGTAGGCTTCGGTAAAAGCTTCAATGAATTTCCCTTTTTTCGGAGTAATATGCATTGAAAATTTACTGTCTAATCTCGAAAGATTATCATTTGAAATTCCGAATGCCAGCCCTGCTGTTTCATTGTTAATGATGTATTCGTTAAAACGGGTATTCATCATTTGCATTGCAAGGTTTTCCTGCATGCTTTTGGTCATTTCAACCTGATCCTGAACCATGGGTTTCGATTTGGTGTACGAAAGTGAAATTCCGGAACGCTGTAATTCTTTATCCGTAGCCAAAACATATCGGTTTTCCTTTTGAACAGGAATTTTTTCGTATTCTCTCTTGTTGATTTTCTTTGGTTTTGGTATCGAACTGAAAATCTCTTTTACTCGTTTTTCGATTAAAGCGACGTCGATATCCCCGACAATAATGACAGCCTGATTTTGCGGCTGATACCATTTTTTATAATAATCTCTTAAAACCTGATATTTGAAATTATTGATGACATTCAAATCCCCGATTACATTTCGTTTGGCATATTTTGAACCCTGAAAAACTACTTTGTCTATTTTTTCTCCGGCTCTGTAATCTGCATTTCTTCTGGTGCGCCATTCTTCACGAATTACGCCTCTTTCGGCATCAATTTCGTTGTCTGCAAGCAGGAGGGAACCTGACCAGTCGTGCAGCACATACATACAAGAATCTAATAAAGTTTTGTTTTCAGAAGGAACATTACTGATGTTATACACCGTTTCGTCATAAGCGGTGTAAGCATTAATGTCTTTTCCAAAAGAAACACCTTGTTTTTCCAGCATATTGATAATTCCTTTTCCTTTAAAATGTGCTGTCCCGTTAAAAGCCATGTGCTCCAGAAAATGCGCCAATCCGTCCTGATCGTCATTTTCTAAAATAGCTCCAACGTTTTGAACGAAATAAAAATCGGCTCTGTCTTTCGGCCATTCGTTGTGTAGGATGAAATACTGCATTCCGTTTGGAAGCGTTCCGTGTGCCACTTCTTTGGGCAGCGGAAAAGTAGTTTTAAACTGCGCCGAAACCTGAGTTAAACCCAAGATTAAGAAATGCGCTAAAATTAATTTTGCTTTCATTGTTGATCGTTATTGTTCTTTTTTTTTGATTGAATTTTAGTTTGAAATGGGTATAAGAAGTTTGTGCTGTTTATTTGAAATCTTCAAAAAACAGTTGTAATGGAACGCGGATTAAACAGATTCGCCCTGCGAAAACGCAGATTTACACAGATAAAATATTTAAATAAAATCCGTTTAATCCGCGTCTTCGCGATAGCGAATCAGTAAAATCAGTGTCTAATTTTTTAAGTATAAAATTACATCCAGTCTGGTTTTGATGCACCTTTTAAGTAATAGTCAAAATACTGCTGCATTTTGAGTGTCCAATCTTTTCTGTTGGCTGCATCTTCTAAAGTGTGTCCTTCTTTTTTGTAGTTAATTAACAAAGCTGGTTTTCCTAAACGACGAAGTGCAAAAAACAAAGATTGTCCTTCTTGATAAGGAACCGCGCGGTCATTGTCATTGTGGAAAATCAATATTGGAGTTTTGATATTTTTTGCTGCAAAAAGAGGAGAATTTTTAATGTATCCGTCTAAGTTGTCATGCATAGAACTTCCCATACGGTATTGATCGGCTTCGTATTTAAACATAGTCGAAATTCCATTGGAGCGCATTACAGGATAGTTGGCAGTAAAATTACTTACTCCAGAACCTACAATTGCACAAGTAAAAAGGTCTGTTTTTGTAGTTAAGAAAGAAGTTTCGTAACCGCCAAAACTGTGTCCTTGAATTCCAATTTTGCCTTTTTCGGTAATACCTTTTGAAATTAAATATTCAACGCCGCTGATTACATCATTGTAAACACTGTTGCCGACATCGCCGTAAACATAATGCACGTCTGGCTGAAAAACGATATATCCCTGGCTTAAATAAGTCGGAATATTAATGTTTGAAGTGCTTACTTCTGGCAATTGATATGCATTAAAATCTTCTGTATGTTTTTCATAAAAATGAACAATTACCGGATATGTTTTTTTGCTATCGTAATTATCTGGAAGATATAGATTTCCGAGATTTTCTTTTCCGTTAAAGCTTTTCCAGGTCAACACTTTTGAAGTTCCCCAGGCATATTCTTTTTGCTGCGGATTGATATCTGTAATTCTTGTCTGTGAGCCAAAACTAGAAGTTCCCCACCATAAATCTGGAAAAACGGTATAACTTTCTTTTGAAAATAAAACACTTGAATCGTCACCAGAAACGGTTTCAATTCGCACATTATAATCAGAGTTTGCAAATACTTTTGTAATAGAACTATTATTGGTTAATTTATAAACTCCTTTAGATTTAGTAATTACATCAAAACCAATAAATGTAATTGCTTTTTTGGAGTCTAAATCTCCTATAAAACCGCTTTCGCTGTAACGCAGTTCAATACTATTTTTTCTTCCGAAACCATTCGTAATGGAATATGCGACTTTTTGATTGGTAAGATCAATTGCCCACAAATCAAACTGATCGTATAAAACCACCGTATTTCCATTGTTTAACCAACCTGCAATTCCATAGGCTGTATTGGAAGATTTCATGTCTACATTATCATTAGAAATCGGATAAGGAATTTGTGAACTAATGTTTTTGAATTGTAAAGAAGCGGGATCAAAAACAGTCCAAACTTTTACTTTTTCATCATAATAAACAGCAAAACTTCCCTGCGGATTCCAGGTTGGATTTCCAAAAACGCCAGTTAGAACTTTTGTTGATTTTCCTGTTTCGGCATCAATCCAATATAAATCGTTACGTTCATTAAAAGTCCAATCGACTTCTACCGCATAGGGTTTTTTATCAATCGCAAAAGCACCTTTAAAATTACCGGATTCCGGAATTAAAACCTGATCAAATTCGCCGGTTGAAGCAACTTTAATTACTTTCTTATTTTGGATGTCATAAAGGAATTTCTGTTCGCTAGGAAGCGTTTTTGAACTTCTCAGTAATTCCTGTCTGCGTTCCATAGTTCCCTGATTCGATCTCCAGATTTCAACATTAGATTTTGCAATCTGAGTATTTTCAGGTCGTTTATTAGAATTCACTAATAACGAAATAAAACGTGTATTTTCATTTAAACTGTAAGCTGTTTTTGAAATCGAAAAACCAGAATCGTTTAAAGTAATTTCATCATAGTTGAATAAAACTTTTGTTGAATTGGTATTCAAATTGAAATAATAAACCAAGTTGAAATCAGAACTGTTGTTTCCTTTTAAAGTGAAACTACCTCCGTTTTCTTTGTCATTTAATTGAAAATCACCAAAGTCAGAAGCTTTTCCGTTATAAACTGTTTCTTGTTTACCGCCTGGAATTCCGTGTTTTAAAAACACCTGATCCTTTTCGATCTGAACATAAACAATCGATTTATTCTTTAAAAATCGAGACGATTTAATGTTGTTTACAGAAATACTGTCATTGCTTTCTAGATTATAAAAAACCAAACGCTGCAAAAGGAATTCTCCTTTTTGAGATTCCGGGCGTGTATAATACAAGAAATCGGTTCCTTCAAGCGGACTTGTATAATGGCTGGTTTTCCAAAGTTTTTTAACTCCTGTTTTTAAATTCTGCAGAAGAGTGCTGTCATTTTTACTGTACTGAATCCAGTCTTTTTTTCCTATGAATTTTAAATCGTCAATATCGTTCAATACCAAACGTTTTCCTTTTGGAGCTTCCTGGATAATGATCTGTTTGTTATTTTCTTTTTCTTCATCCTGAAAAACAGTGCTGTAGGACATCCATTTTCCATTGTATGACAAAGCTTTGCTGTTGATTCTCTGCCAGGATTGGTAAGCCGATTCGTCTACCGTTTTTTTCTGTGCAGATAAACTATGCACACCCAAAGCGAGTGAGCATAGTAAAACTATTTTTTTCATATTTTTTTTTGATTTTCAAAAAGCAATTATTCGTTCTTTAAAGTATTGATAACCTCTGTAAGTTCATCTACTAATTGTCCCGGATTTCCAGAATATCCTTCTGATGTAAAACGGATTTTTCCGTCTTTGATCACAACTTTTCTTGGAATTCCGCTTGATTTAAAAATTGCAGCGTATTTAGAAAAAGATTCATTATTGGTTCCGCCATCTTTTTTAACTAAATCAAAATAAGTATCCAGTTTTAAACCTTTTTCTTTTAAATACGCCAAAGCTTCTTTTTTGTAGCCTTCTTTGGTTTCCTGCGTGCTGATAAAATTAATCTCTACTTGTTTGTCTTCTTTAAAGTTGTTTACTAATTGCTGCATTGCCGGAAAAGCCTTTTTACAAGGCCCGCACCAGGTCGCCCAAAAATCGATAACGATAATTTTACCGCTGTT
This sequence comes from Flavobacterium calami, assembly GCF_038290035.1. NCBI lineage: Bacteria > Pseudomonadati > Bacteroidota > Flavobacteriia > Flavobacteriales > Flavobacteriaceae > Flavobacterium > Flavobacterium calami. The sequence goes on along the minus strand of NZ_JBBYHS010000016.1, from coordinate 90,366 downwards.
TAAAGCCAAATCTTTTGTTTTTTCGTCTGCAGACTGCACTTTAATAGCGGGCGCAGGAACTGGATCCATTAAAGCGATTTTTTCTTCCGGCTTATTTTCTTTTTTCAATTGCTCTAAATATGCGGGAAAATCAGCTTCTTTTTTGCCTTCTTTCAAATACAATTCTTTCAGCTTAGCTGTTGCACCTTCTGATAAAGTATTGGCTTTTGCCGCATTTTTCAAAACTTCAATAACTGGTCTATTAAATGTTTCTAAAGCTTTAATATGAATATCGTTGATGCTTGCTTTTTCGTAACGTTTTTCGAAAGGCAGTAATTCAAAAGTTTCTAAAACTTCTTTGTGTTTTTTCAAAATATCGTACATACGAATCTGAATTACCAACTCATCGTTTAATTGCATTTTCGCATTCTCAGTCGCCTGGTTTGGCGACCAGTAAAGTCCCTGCATGTAAGACATATCGTTTACTTTTTGCTGCATCTGCTGAATCATTGGCACTGCCATAGTTTCGATTACGGCAGGATCAACTGCTTTTAAGTATAATGCTTTCGAAATATTCTGATGGTAGGCATCATTTAAATTAGCAAAATTCATTGTGGGAATCATAGCTAAAATGCTTTTGTAATCTTTAGTATCGAAATAATATCCAAACTGCATTTTTACAATGTTATCGTAGAAATATTTCTGAGAATCCGGTACATCTGTAGTGAATGGAAAATCGGTTAGAAATTGATTTATCACTTTGTTTCTTTCTGCAGCATCGGCAATCGGCATGATTTTTTGATAGGCTTTGAATCTTACATGGCTTCCTTTTGGAAACTGTTTTTCGATTACTGCTTCAAGAGAGTCCGCCTTTGTTTTATTGTTTAGATCGAACAAATAAATGTGATGTACTTTTGTGTATACTTCTTCAGGAAGCCCCTTCATGTTTTTTGTAAAATCGGCTAAAAACTTTTTTCCCAATTCCTGAAATTTTTCAGGTTTCTGCACTTTTAATACTTTAAAATAAGTATCAAAAAATTCTGGAAAACGGTCTCCATGATCTGCGACTTCTTTCTTTAACCAATATTCTGTTGCATCTCCTTCAATAGAAAAATCTTTGAAATAACCGCCAAACTGACCATTGAAGTCTTTGTTTCTAAACGTTGCCCAAGCGAGATCTGCTCCGGGCATTTTTACTTTTGGCTCTTTAAAGGCAACCAGCATATATCCCGTATCTTGATTAGTGTCGGTAACTAATCCATTTTCGGTATTGCCATAGAATTTGAAAGCCATGAAAGCACAGTTTTTTGGGACTGTAAAATCGGCGCTGTAAACAGCGCCATTTTTTTTCATTTTAAGGTCTTCGATTTCCCATCTGTAATCATTGAATACATAAGCATAGCCGCTGATATCTTTAACGTTTTCAAGTGGACCGCCTTTTGGATCATACGTCATGCTGAAAGTCATTCCAGGTATGGGGATATCCACCATACCTGTTAATCTTGACTTTATTTCCTGACTTGTAACCTGTAAGGTAAAGGCGCAAAAGACCAATACCAGCAATTTGATATTTATTGTTTTTTTTAACATTTTGTGTTTTTTAATTACCCAATTCCGGGTTTAAATCGATGTAATTTTGGTGAATTGGAAATACATATCCATCACTGTTTGGTTCAAGAGTATAAGTCTCTCCTTTAAAAACTCTAGTATACGTTTTTTGGTAAAGCGGATCCAAATTCAATCTTCGCTGATCAAACCAACGGAATCCTCTACCGATAAACTCTTTTTGTCTTTCTAATAAAACTAAATCTAAAGCTTCTTTACTTGTAGAAGCAGATACAGCATATACCGTTCCTGTTTTATATCTTTTAGCTCTAAGAATATTCAGATTATCAATAGCACTCTGCGTATTTCCGGCACGTGCATAACATTCAGCAAGAATCAGATACATCTCAGGAACCGAAACTCCGATATTAATTCCGTTTGTGTAGCTATACGTGTAAATTCCAAATCCTCTTCCAGTATAACTAGGGTAAAAACTAGTTCCCGCTGCTGTATAATAATTATATCGAAGATCATCGACGCTATAACTGTTTAATAAGTCCTGTGCCAATGGTGCACCATTATAGGTAAGTAAAAGCGTTTTTGAAAATATAACTTCTTGATTCTGAATTAAAACCGGATAACTATAAGCAGATGCTAATCCTTTTAAATCAATTAAGGTATTTTGCATCGCTAATACTTTTTGTGCATTTTCAAGACTCAAATCATATTGCCCCATCAATAAATAAGTTCTCGCTAATAATGCATAAACTGCTCTTTTAGAAGGAAGCACATTGAAATTCGGATTATCCTGAATATCATTTGCTAAAGCATTTTTTAAATCAGAAATAATCTGATCGTAAACCTCTCCTACTGTATTTCTCTCTAGTGAAGAATACAATAATGGTTTTAATAACAACGGAACTGCTTTTTCTGAATTATCAGACGCAGGATCAAACTGTGGCCCGTAAGTATTAACTAATTGCAGATAAGCAAAAGCTCTGTGCACAAAAGCTTCGGCATAAATTTCTTTCTTTTCTGCCTCAGTCCCTTTTTCGCTACTCATTACGCCGTCAAGAATTACATTACTGTAATAAACCGCTTTATACAAATTTATCCAGTCACTATCTCCTTGAGAGACATCATAGATTGTCTCCTTCCAGGTGTAGCTGTTTCCCCAAATAGTACTAACACTACTTTGGTAAGTGGTTGGGAATTCTACATCGGCATTAGCCAAAAGATAAATTCCTCCTGATGCTGTTATATTGTTGTAATTATTTGCCAGCCCTCTGTAGTCAGAAGTGTATTTTAAAACTCTGTTGTTTCCAACCGGTTCTACTTCAACATAATCTCGGCATGAGTTTAATAAAAGTACCGGTAGAAATATATATAATGTGGATTTTAGAAATTTCATAAGTCTTTATTTTTTAAAATTAAAAAGTACAATTAAACTGTAAAGTATAATTACGCTGAGGCGGAAGTGTATTATAGTTATTATTTGACAAGTATTGAGGATCAATACCTAGATCATTTTTAACCCATAATAAACCTAAGTTTCTTGCCGCAAAATTGAAACTCAATGACTTAATAAAAGTATTCTCTATCCATTTATTTGGAACATTATAACCTAATGAAATTTGCTGTAATCTGATGTTGTCTGCAGGAAGCACATTAATATCTGCCATTTGATAACGGTTTAAACTGTTGTAACTGATATTAGTAAGTCCTGGTACATTTGTATTCGCTTCATCTCCAGCTTGTCTCCATCTTTGTGCTATCAATTCATCTTTAGCTACTGCTCCGTACTGAACTCCTGAATAAGAAGGATAGTTTTGCAGAACCGGGTTTCTAAATACGTGACCAGCATAATACGTAATCTGAACGCCTAATCTGAAATTTTTATATGAAAAATCATTCATTAATCCTCCGAAATAAGGAGCAAATGTAGTTCCCATTTTTTTCAGATCGTCTTTATCAATATTTGTTATACCCTGAGATGCATTCACAATTGTACCATCTTTTTTATAAACGGTTGACTGACCTGTAGCATCTAAACCAGCCCAATTGTAAGCATATATTGTTCCTATTGATTCTCCAAGCATTGCTCCCCCAGCTAAATACTGATTGGTTGAGGTCATTTTATAACGAGTATCTGTTACTTCATTTGTATTGTATGAAAAATTAATACTGCTGTTCCATTTAAAACCTGAGTTTACTATTACTCCGGACAAAGTAGCATCAATACCATGTCCTTTTAATGAAGCTGCATTATAATTCAGATACGACCATCCGTAAGTTGGATTAAATGGTACATTGGCTATAATATTATCTGATTTCTTTTTATAAAATTCAAAAGAACCACGTAAACGATTATTAAAGAGACCATAATCTAAACCAAAGTTTAATGTTTTTGTTCTCTCCCATGTAATTTCTGGATTTTGCGGTATAGAAATAGAAGCAGTTGGTAAATTTGTATTATAATCTACTGATCCTACCGTTATAATAGGTTTTGTGCTACCAAATCCTGCTGTTGGTGTACTTCCGCCTGCTCCATAAGTAACTCTCAATGCAAGGTCATTTAGCCAGTTAACATTTCTTAAGAAAAATTCTTTGTTAATATCCCATTTCCCTCCTACAGACCAAAAAGGTTTTGCTCTCTCACTTCTTGAAGCTCCAATTATATTGGCATCATCAAAACGTGCACTTCCAGATATATGATATTTGTTCATAAAATCATAAGAGCCTAATCCATAATAAGATAAATTCCTCACGTGTGATTTACTGATGCTGGTATCGGAACTACCGATAATACTTTGCCATCCATAAATAGTCGTGTAATAGGTTGTTGGATTTATTGCTATGGAAGAATTTGTATCTAAGTCATACCCATAATATCTTTGGCTGGATCCTTCTGCTTTTATGTCTCTGGTTTCAGCACCGGCTAAAAAGTGAAGGCTATTATTTTCATTAAAGCTTTTATTGATATTGGTTTGGAAACGCATGGTTACAGATTCACTATTTGATAGAGTATTATACAAATATGATCCTACCGGTATTCCGTAAACTAATTTACCAGCTGAACTAACAGAAGTAGCCAGATTAATCATGTTTCGTGTATAATAACTGTCTAATTCACTTAGCGAATTGGTTTTATTTCCTATTGTAGTATACATACCAGAAACCTCAAAATTTAACCATTTGGTAGCTGTAGCTGTCAAACTAGCATTCAATCTTATATTGTTCCCTTTTGTTACTACATTAGAATAGTTTAACTCATCTAAATAATTGTACGTCCATGGCAAATATCCTTTTGCTTCGTAGCTTTGAGCCACTTCAGGTCTGAAAATAATATAACGGTCAATACCATTTCCGTTTGCATCAGTAATCATATCATACGGACGCAAAGCAAAATCCGAAACATTAGATAATGCTTCATTTGCTGTATTGTTTACCTGAAAAGTTGAATTTACGTAGTTTACACCCGTATTTAATTTTAAAAAACTCTTAAGCTGAAACGTATTATTAAGTGTCAGATTATAAGACTGAGAATCGTTACTTCTCATAGCTGCCTGATCATTATTGTAGCCTAAAGAAAAATAATATGTGCTTTTATCTGTTCCTCCATTAATAGACAAATCATATTGTGTTGTCAGTGAATTTCTTAACAAATATCTGTTAATCTGCCCCAAATTATCGTTTTGTGATAACTGATCTAATAACTGATCTCGCTCTGACAAGGAAATTTGACCTCTTTGCTGTCTGAACATAATTTCCTGAGCTGCACTTGGATTTTTTGCATAACCTGAATTAATCGAATTATTAATATTATCTACAACAAACCCGCCACTTACTAAATCTTTCTCATAATCAATATATTGAGCTGTGTTCATAATACGAAGTTTGCCTAAATCCATTTTCTCACCAATAGTAGTAGTAGTATTGAAACTGATTACTGGTTCACCTCTTTTACCTTTTTTAGTGACTACCACAATCACACCATTAGAAGCGGCAGATCCCCAAATTGCAGCTGCTGCTGCATCTTTTAAAACCGTGATACTTTCTACATCATCCGGATTCATATAACTTAAAATAGATGATCCCGGCACACCTCTTTTACTAAATGCAAAAGCTTCTGCCTGCGGAAAACCATCAACCACAATTAAAGGATTACCTGAACCACTGTAGTTATTCGTTCCTCTCACCGTTATAGAACCTGTTCTTGGATCTACTTTTACACCAGCCATCTTCCCTTCAATTCTTGACTGAATATCTACGGTTGGAACTTCAGCGAGTTCTTTGGCTCCAATAACTCCAAATGATCCCGTAGCTCTTTCTTTAGGTAAATCTGTATATCCGTTTGAAGCTACAACAACTAAATCTTTCAATAATTCAACCTGAGGTTCCAATATTACATTTAACACTTTTTTATCCTTAACAGCCAGTGTTTTTGTTTTATATCCTAAATAAGAAAATCTAAGAGAGTCTGTAGCAATTACTTCAATTCTGTAATCACCTTTTTCGCGGGTTACATCCCAAATTTGAGTACCTACCAATAAAACATTTACCCCAATTAAACGATTTCCTTTTTTATCGGTTACTATTCCTTTAATTTCATAAGGTTCCAGTTCGTTTGATAAAGTTTTAATTTTACTTTTTTTAATTACAATCTGCTTGTCTATAATGGTATAAGTCAAGCCTGTATTAGCTAAAGCCGTATTTAAGATTTCAGGAACAGTACTGTATTGATTTATACTCACTTTTTTAGAAGCATTTAGCAAATCATCATTATAAAAAAAGACGTAATCGCTTTTTTGCTGAATTGTCGTAAAAAGGGTTTTCAGAGAGGCTCCCTGTACCTTTACCGATATTTCATTTTGCGCTTCTACACTGTGAGCATAAATACTGGTTATTCCTAAATACAGTGATAAAATGAATACTCTCATAAATAAAATAAAAGTAAGGTTGATGATTTTTTTAGGCAATAGAAAGCCTTTATCATGATTTTTATTCATAATTTTGTTTTAGTTATCAATAATTGCATCTGCAATTAAAATTTTACATAGCCAAAAGATGTTCCAGCATCTTTTGGTTTTTTTGTTTTTGGTAGGGTTATGTTAGGTTATTTCAAATCTTTATTTAAATCATAGGCATTTATGTTTTTTGTTGTTAATATTAGTTAATAGTGATTTCCCGGGTACTTTCATTATAAACAAGTTCAAAACCTGTTGTAGCTTCTAATGTTTCAACTACTTTATCCAAATCATCATTCAGTTTAAAAGCCCCGGAGTAGGTTTCGTTTGTACTTATTTTTTTATTTAAAACAAAATCGACATTGTAATAGCGTGTTAATTTGTCTAATACCAGCGATAATCTTTCCTGTGAAAATTCATAATATCCTTTTCTCCATGAAAACAAAGGTTCAACATCCTGTACAACTGCTTTCATTGTTTCTTTCTTTTTATCGAGTGCAGCAATCATTCCTGGTTTAAGAATGGTCTGAATAGTATCTGTTCCGAAAAAACCTTTTTTGGCATACGCTACTTTTACTTTTCCTCTTAATAAAGCAGTCGAAACTTTTGCATCTTTAGCATAACAACTCACATTAAAAAGGGTTCCTAATACACGCACACTGTAATTGTTAGCAGTTTTTACAAAAAAAGGTTTTGCTGCATTATGTGATACATCAAAAATTCCTTCTCCTTCTAAAAATACTTCTCTGGTTTCGGCATCAAAAGTTGTCGGATAAATTAATTTAGATCCTGAATTCAGCCAAACCTGGGTTCCGTCTGCAAGACTAAGCTGTGCCCGTTTGCCATAAGGAACTAAAACTGTATTGTATTGAGATTCTTTAGAAACTTTCTGCTTAATCTGTTTGTTATTTACATTAATTTTATTTCCTGAAGCATCATAAGCAATTGTGGTACTGTCTCCAACCGTTACAGCCTCATGATCTGAGAGTACTAACTGAACCTTATTGCTTTTTTCAAAAGAACCTTCATTGGCAGTATTTTTTGCAAACTCCTCAATTGCATTTATCTCTAACGACTGTGATTTTTGTTTAAAAATTGTAACAAGTCCAAAAAGCAGACAAAATACAGCTGCGGCGCTCGATGAAAGCACATAAAGTTTTTTACGTCGGGCTCGTTTTTTTTCAAAAGCAATACTTTCTGCAATTTTTGCTTTTAAATCAGCTTTGACTTCTTTTGGTAAAATTTTGAAATTTGGGTACAAAATATTTTTCTTTTAGATTCTCTATAATTACATAGAGAACCAAAAGTCAAAAGCATAGACAAAAAAAATAATGTTTTTTTAAAGTTTTTTTCGAAGTTCTTTCAAACATCTGTATATCAGTGTTCTGGAGGATTCAACAGAGATGTCTAAGATTGAAGCAATTTCTTCATAAGGTTTGTCTTCGTTAAATCTGTAGAATAAGGCTGTACGCTGTTTTTCGGTAAGTTCTTCTATGGCAAAAGCCAGCTTAGAATTAAGTTCCAGAGTATTTTCTTCGGCAATTAAAGTTTCTTCAAAAGAAGCTTCTTTGGGTGTAAAATATTCATATTCACGGTTAATGTGAAATATTTTTTGTGAAGCTTTATTCTTTTTTAAGACATTTCGCTGTGTAATTTTAAAGAGATAAGATTTTACGTTTACAGTTTCAGCTAAGCCGGTTCGGTACTTATAAATGTCCAGAAAGACATCATGAATTGCATCTTTGGCAAAAGATTCTTCGTTAGTATATTGTAAAGCAAAAGTAAGTAAAACATCAGCATAGCTATCATACAGCTTTTCAAAGGCGTTAATATCACCTTTTTTGATCTGCTCCCATAATAAAATATCTTCTGTGGTATTCTCCATTTAAGGAATAAAATTGCTTATTGGTATTTAAAGGCAAATCTATGACTTTTATCAGTCAATTGGAGAATCTTTCGAATATTTCACATCCTTTTGGAGATTTTTGGGAAAATAATGGCGATTATTTTGTTAAAATCAGCCTGAAGAAAAAGGCTTTTTGTACTGCTGTGTGGGCTTGTAACCGCTGTTTGTGTCTTTTCTTTAGCATTTTTAATATACAATGTTCCAGATTCAGCCATTTGTGGTATAATCTAAACAAAAAAAGCTTCAGATTTCTCTGAAGCTTTTGTATTATTAAGTAGTCCGTGGGGGAATCGAACCCCCCTTACCAGGATGAAAACCTGGCGTCCTAACCGATAGACGAACGGACCTGCTTTGCTATTGCGGGTGCAAAAATGCAATTAATTTTAGAATACACAAAATGTTTTTTTAAGAATTTGATTTAATTATTCTGTTAAAATCATTTTAAGTAATAACCTTTCGTAATTGAATCTGTTTTTTCTAAATGTATTTTGCTGATTAATAATTGGTTGTTTTGGATTTAAAAATAAGGACAAGTAAGTTTTTTATTTTTTCATCAAAACAAATAATTTTATTTTTTTTTAAATTTTTCATTTTGAAAGAATATTCTTTTGGTTTTTCAGCGTTTTTTTTGATGTTTATTACCAGAACAATTTAATGTTATGTAGTGTTTCTAAACTCTTGCAGGCATTTTAGCCAGGCTCATAAAATAAAAAGCTCCGGATTGATCCGAAGGTTAATCGTTTAAACTACCAGTTTGATTTTGTTAGGCTTTGTTCTTGATAAACCCGTTTGATGCTTCTTCGGTTAAAAGTCCCTCCGAATGCATTTTTTAAATAAATGATATTTTTTATTCCCAATTCCCACTGTTTGAACTATTTTTATAAAATTAAACTTTACTAAGTTTAAACTAGCTCAGAAACATATATTAGAATTATATCTTTACAATTATGAAAAACATTATATGCATTTCTTTATTTTTCCTTTTGTTGCCATTAATGCTTTTGTCACAAAACAAAGCAGCTATCGAAATTCAAAATAATTCAGATTTAGAAAGAAATGAAGCTGTTGTGGCTATCAATTGGCAAACCATCTTGTCTCATTATCCTCAAATAGACACGTCAAATTTTGTAGTAATTAATGCTGAAACTAAAAAACAGATTCCGTATCAATTAGAACATAAAGGACTTCCGAAAATTCAGAATTTACTAATACAAGTAAATGTAAAGGCAAAAACAACGCTTAGTCTTTTTATTCAAAAAGGAAAACCAAATCCGGTTGAAGTTAAAACCTATGCGCGTTATGTGCCGGAGCGTAAAGACGATTTTGCCTGGGAAAATGATAAAATTGCTTTTAGAACCTACGGAAAAGCGATAGAAAATACCAACGAAGATGCATACGGTTTTGACGTTTGGGTAAAAAGAACCGATAAAATGGTCATTAACGAGCGTTATAAATTAGGCAATTATCACAAAGACAATGGCAACGGAATGGATTATTACCATGTCGGGCACACATTAGGTGCTGGCAACATGGCGCCTTTTATTAAAGATACGATTCGATATTCTGCCAATTATCACCAGTGGAAACTACTGGACAATGGACCTTTGCGGTCTACTTTTCAGCTTATTTACGATACATGGAATGCTGGAGGTATAAAAGTAAAAGCTGTAAAAACGATTTCTCTTGATGCCGGATCACAGCTTAGTCGTGTAGAAAATAAGTATACTTTTGACGATAATAAGTCGATGCCGGTTGTGGTCGGAATTATTAAAAGACCTGAGTCTGGTGTAATTTTGTTAGAGGAACAAAAAGGCATTATGGGATATTGGGAGCCAACGGCTAAAGAAGATGGTACAACGGGCGTTGGTTCAATTTTGACCACTCCTGTAAAGAATATGTTTGTAAATAAAGAGCAGATTTTAGGCATTACAGAAGTAAAAAACAATGAGCCAATCGTTTATTATACAGGAGCTTCATGGGATAAAGCAGGTGAAATCGTAAACTCAGTTCAATGGTTTGAATACCTGAATCATTTTTCACAAGAATTGAAAAATCCACTATTAGTAAGTGTTAGATAAATGACAATTGTTTTATAGGAATTTTTTTTAAATGCTGTAAAACAGATATATATTGAGTTTAATAATGTTAAATAAAAAAAAATAGAAATTTCTTTGTATAACCGTATTTAGTGTGTATCTTTGCACCCGAAACATCGCGGGATAGAGCAGTAGGCAGCTCGTCGGGCTCATAACCCGAAGGTCACAGGTTCGAGTCCTGTTCCCGCTACTAAGACAAAAGCTTCAGAGAAATCTGGAGCTTTTTTTTTTATAACATTTTATAACTGAATATGGATCGTGATCCAAAAGTTAGGAATTATGCAAAAGGCTTAGATAAGATTAAATCCTACTGATTTACTTTTTTGCAAACCTTATGATTTGATATTAGAATTTTTAAATTAGTTAGCTGCTTTCTTTTTTCGTTTTCCTAGCCAGATAAATAATCCCGTAACAGGTAAGGTTACTGCAAAAAGACAAACGATAAAAGCAAGTATTTTAGTGGGGTAGCCATAAATACTTCCGGTATGGATGGGATAAATAAGCCGTTTCAGTTTGTCTCCTTTCGAAAAGGATTCATAAGCTCTGACTTCAATATCTTTTCCTGTGTATTTGTCAAAATAAATAGCACTTGACTGGTTTGGAATGTTAAATTCTAAGTTCTCTTTTAATACCAGAATACTGTTAATGGTATCAGCAGGCATCCTAATCTGAATATTGCCTTTGTATGGAAATATACTGTCTGTTTTTCGATATAAAGTTTGATAAAAAGCAGTTTTGTCTGTTTGAGGATCAACTTTAGTAGGGTTTTCTACTTTAGGAGATGGTCTTTCAGTAGTACCATTTGCGATGAAATACATTCCGTTTTCAAACCATTTAAAAGACCATGTTAAACCTGTCAGGGCTATAATTAACAAAAAAAGAAAAGTGTAAAATCCAAAAGTGGAATGAAAGTCCCAATTGACTCTTTTAAAAGAGGCTTTCCATTTTACAGTTAGACGTTGCTTTAAATTTTTTGCTTTTTTAGGCCACCACAAAACAAGACCAGAAATCAGCATGAAAACAAATATTAGGCAGGAACATCCGGTAATGATTTCACCAATGTCATGCATCAGTAAATGCCTGTGTATGTTTAATACAACAGAGAAAAACCGGTTTTCCTGTGAGATAGTCCCGAGTATTTTTCCTGTATAAGGATCTACAGAGAAAATTTGGCTGTCTCCTTCGCTGTCTTTTCCTACGATTGTCATAGTACGCTTAGGATCGTTGTAAACTATGATTCGGTTTATCTTTTCAATGGCATATCGCTTCTGAATGGCAGCTGTACATTCATCAATTGATTTTTTACTGGTTCCCACAGTGGTTACATTATAAAACTCTGGATTAACAAACTGGTCAATTTCTTTTTCGAAAACCAAAAGACTGCCTGTTAAAGCTACTATAAATAAAATAAGACCTGAAGCAAGTCCTAACCAAAGGTGTAATTGTCCAATTTTTTTCTTCAATTTTTTCTTCATGTGGATTTTAAAGAATTTAATTTCCTGCAAATCTATAGTTATTTTTAAATAAAACTACACTTCTTTAGTATCATTCTAAATAATTTCATGATGTTTACTTGTTAAACTAATATTAATTTTTACTTTTGCACTGTTTTTATTAATTCTAAATAAAAACAATGTACTAACCAAATTTAAAAATCAATGAAATATCTTAGTTTAAGAACATCACAATTTTTATTTACTATTAGCTTTTTATTTATAGTCATTTCATCTTTTGGACAACAAAATCAAGGGAAGATAAAGGGACAAATCACAACTTCTGACGGACAACCAGCAGCAGATGTAAACATCATCCTTAAAAACTCAAAATACGGGACTTTTACGAATGATGATGGTAGTTTTGAAATAAACAGGGTTAAGGCCAATACCTACATGCTACAGATATCTTTAGCAGGTTATGAAACTTCTGAACAGGAGGTTACTGTTGAAGATAATAAAACAACAACGGTTAATCTACAGTTGAAGGTTTCTAACAAAGAATTACAGGAGGTTGTAATTAGCAGTAGAAAAAGTTTACTGTCAAAAAAAACAGAAACAGTAGCAAGAATGCCACTAAAAAATATTGAAAATCCTCAGGTATACAATGTAATTCATAAAGAACTTTTTCAGGAGCAGGTAGCAGTTGATATTACTACAGCAATGAGAAATGCACCCGGAGTAGTGCCGCTTAATTATCCTTCTGGAGGTTTTGCACTTATTTTTAGAGGTTTCACGGTTGGTATTAATGCCAGAAACGGAATGGAAACGTTATCAGGCCGTTCTTCAGTTGGTATTGCAAATATTGAGCGAATTGAAGTATTGAAAGGACCTTCGGGAACTTTATTTGGTTCTTCTGCATCTTCTTTTGGAGGTGTAGTCAATTTAGTTACTAAAAAACCATTTGAAGCTACAGCTACTGAAGTGGGATATACTGCCGGAAGTTACGGTACACATCAGCTTACTGCTGATATCAATACACCGCTTACAAAAGATAAAAAAGTGCTTTTCAGACTTAATGTAGGAGTAAACAGAGCAAAAAGTTTTCTTGATTATGGGTATTCTAATACTTTGTCTTTTACCCCAAGTCTTACTTTCAAAGCAACGGATAAACTTAAATTTAATATTGACGCAGAGCTATATAATGCTAAAAATACAAAACCCTTATATCCGGCAGCATCTGCAACATCAGGTGTGACAAACCCGGCCGATATTAAATTGGATTATAAAAAATCATTGGTACATGATGATGCCGATGCTAAATCAACCTCTTCAAAGGCTTTCGTACAGGCAGAATACCAAATATCAGACAATTGGAAATCTACCACTTTATTTTCTTATGTGAGTGAGAACGTAGAGTACAGTTATCAGGTTTTGCCAACCTGGACTTCTCCGACTACAGCTACGATTCGTGCTACTATGTTTGGACCTATATCTAGTAACTATACTAATCTTCAGGAAAATATTAATGGTGAATTCAAAACGGGAATCTTAAACCATAAAATTGTTGCCGGAGTGAATTACAGAAATTATTCAGATACTTTTTCGTCTACACCAACGCCAACAGCTCCGTTTAGAACAATTGATGTAACAACTAACTTTGTACCGGTTAGAAAAAAAGATATTGATGCGGTATTATTAGCTCCGGTTATACGAGCAGGCCGAGATGAAAATACGTATAGTGCCTATGCTTCTTATGTTATGGGTATTGCAGACAGGTTACACATTATGACAAGTTTACGTTTAGATGATTTCGAACGTAAACAAAGCGGTACGGTATTGGGGTATAAACAAACATCTGTATCACCGAAATTTGGGTTAGTATTCGAAGTTCTTGATGATCAGTTATCATTGTTTGGAAATTATATGAATGGTTTCCAGAATATTGCGCCGGTTAATCAGCCAGACGGGGCACAATTTGTACCGGATCCTCTTTATGCTAATCAATGGGAGTCAGGAATAAAAGCTGAATTGTTCAATAAAAAATTAAGCACAACAGTGAGTTATTATGAAATCACTAATGATAATGCATTAATAAGACAAGCAGATTTAGTGTATCAACAGGATGGTAAACAAGTAAGCAAGGGTGTTGAATTTGAATTTCTGGCGAATCCTATCCCTGGCTTAGATATTACTGCAGGTTATGCGTATAATGACAACCGTATCGAAAAAACAAGTGATGCCAATAAAGCTATTGAAGGTAATAAGGCTCAGGATGCACCTGAGAATGTAGTGAACTTCTGGGCTTCTTATAAACTTCAAAATAAGTTAAAAGGTTTGGGTGCAGGTTTTGGAGCAAATTATGTAGATGAAAGTTATTTGAGTACAGCAAATACCTTTTATATTCCGTCTTACACTATTTACAGCGCTACCGTATTTTACGAACAGCCAACATGGAGAGTAGGGCTTAAGGTAGATAATTTAACTAATGAAAAATACTGGAGTACATGGGGAGCACCTCAGGCACCAACAACTATTTTAGGAAGTCTAACGTTTAAGTTTTAATCGTTTTTATCCCAATAAAAAGACCTCTATTCGAAAGGATAGAGGTCTTTTTGTTTTATAATTTATAGTTTTTACACCGCTATTTCAGATTCGAGTGATTCTTTAATAACAGGATAATTTACCTTTCCATTAGCGGTAAGGGGGACATTATCTAAGTAAATTACTTTTAATGAACTGGAATGAAGGCTCAATTTTGCTTTTAGAACATTTATAATTACTTCTTTGTTTACGTTTTCATCAGTATACAACACGGCTAAATGTTTGTCATGAATATTCAGACAGATAAAGGTTTGTCCTCCAAGAGTGTTTTTTAGAAGCAATTCTATTTCATCCAGATTGATACGGGTACCAAATAGTTTTACGATTCTTTTTAAACGTCCTGTAATAAAATAATAGCCTTCAGAATCTACTCTTGCCTGATCGCCTGTATGCAGTTTTTCTTCCTGGTCATAAAACTGTAAATCGGCTCTTCTTTCAGCATAACCGCCAAAAATATTCGGACCGTAATAAATAAGCTCCGAAGTTTCATTGTCTATTTCGAAACGTCCGTTTTGAATAACTCTTCCGATAGAAGTTGCTTTTCGTAAGAGATCTTTTGGAGGTAAAAAAGACATGCGTCCGCTAGCCTCAGTTTGCCCGTATTGTGCGAAGAATTGTTTGCCATACTTCTCGTTGTATGCTGAAATGATTTCAACCAATTTATGGCTCAGCATTCCTCCTCCATGGGTGAAATATCTGAGAGAAGGATAGTCTTTTCTGAAGAAACCAATACTATTGAGCATTTCATAAAAATAAGGTACACCTCCTAAAGTCGAATATCCATAATGCTTCAAATCTGACCAGAATTCTTTTTGAAAAGGATCTTTATCCGTACAAACAATCTGATGTGCTTTGATACAATTGGTATGAAAAATAGATAACCCGAATACCGAATGAACAGGAACATTCAAAGGCACTACATCATCTCCTTTTATAGGCAGATATGCTAAGATAGATTTGGCATTTTGCAACAGATTTTCAACAGAAAGCCGCACAAATTTTGGAGAGCCTGTTGTTCCGGAAGTACTCAGTAAGAGCTTAATTTTGGGATGTATCGGATAGATCGAATTTTCATTGCGTCTGAAAAGCATTATAGTATCAGAAACATGTACTGCAGTATAACCTTCAATACTATTACGTGACGGATCATAAATATAGTAAGGAGTATATTTTGTTTCTAAGTTTTCCTTGAAATCAGTATTGGTTCCCTGTCCGAGCAATGCTATGGTGTATCGACTTTGATAAAAATTTAATAGTGTCTCAACAGCCGGCAGCTGATTATCGTTATAGATAAAAACAACAGATCTTAAGTCTTCAATTTCCAGAGACTGATGTATTTCTTGTATCGATTTAGAAAAACCTGTAGCAGAATCCGTAAAGATTAAGTTTTCGTTTTTTGAGATTAATTCATATAATTCCATGATTCTCATATTGGTTTCTAATTAATTTCAAATCCGTGTTTTTTAAGGATACCTTTTATTTTTTCAACACTTCCCATATCCAGAATATCTTCCATATCTATTGAAATATTATAGGTTCTTTCCAGTTCTTCAACCAGTACAAGATGGCTCATAGAATCCCATTCGGCTATTCCCTGATATTCTAACTGGTCATTTATAGTTTCAACCGGTATTTCAAAAGCTCTTGAAAATACGCTGTGTAATTGTGCTGTTGTATTCATAATTTTTTAATTGATTTAAAATTTATTAAACTTTAGTTGTTTTCCATTTTCCCTTTCGAAAGATGAGAATGCAGGCAACGGCTAATACAATTTCTGAAAGAAGGATGGCTGTAAAAACACCGTTGGAGCCAAGATTAAAAGCAATTCCCAATACGTAAGCAAGTGGGATTTGGACGATATAAAACATCAAAATGTAAAGCCAGGTAACGACTTTTACTTCGCCTGCAGCATTGAGTGCCCTTGAAATAACCATGGTGTATCCTAATAAAACATACGCCATCGAAATAAGATGGATATACATGGTACTTTGGGAAATTACTTCGGGAATGTCCGTAAAGATTTTGACTACAGGAGCAGCCAGGAAAATCCAGCAGATGCCAATCAGGACCAAAAATCCCATATTTAGCATACCGGCTCTCCAAACCGATTTTTCGGCACGATCGGGCTGTCTGGCTCCGAGATTCTGTCCGGTTAATATGCCCGCAGCATTTCCAAGTCCCCAGGCAGGCATTGTGGCTATTGAGGTTACTCTTTGCGCTAAAATGTAACCTGCTAAAGCATTTTCTCCAAAATGGGACATAATTTTAATCATAAATACCCAGCTGGAAGCAGGAATAATAAACTGAACGGTTCCGCTGAAAGCGAGTTTGAGGATTCTTTTGAAAATATCCAAATGAAATACCAATTGTGCCAAACCGATTTTCATTACGGTTTTACCTATGATGAGGTACCAGGCCTGATAAAGGACTCCAATCAATCGGGCGATTAAAGTTGCGATTCCGACTCCGAGTAAACCAAAGGCGGGAATAATGCCCCATCCGAAGATAAAAATCGGACATAAAATGATGTTCAGTGCGTTCGAAACCCATAATACCCGCATGGCTGTAGAAGCATCACCGGCTCCACGAAATATTCCGTTGATTACGATTCGCAGAATCAAAAACCCGCTGGAAGAAAACATAACCACTCCATAAGTATATCCTTCCTGAACCATGGCAGGGGAGAGTCCCATAAGGCCCATGATTTCTGATGTCCAGACAGCGCAGACGATACTGATTATTACAGCTATTGGAGTTGTAATATAAATAACCTGCATAGCAGTTTGTCCCGCTGCTTTAAACTTCTTTTCTCCGATTCTCCTTGAAATCATAGCCGAAGCTGCAATTCCTAATCCTATGGAAACCGAATAGCAAAATGTAATAAAAGTTGTCGTGGCACCGGCAATAGAAATAGCATTGGTTCCTAATCTGCTGACAAAAAATAAGTTGGAACAGACAAATAAAGATTCCATCAGTAATTCGGCAACCATCGGAACAGATAGCAGAATAATCGTTCTGTTGATACTGCCTGAGGTAAAATTACTTTCCTTACCCGATATCGAATGTCTTAAAAGGCTAAAAAAGGAACGTGTTTTCAATAAGGCTTCTTTCATGAATTTTCTTTTAATGTTGCCAATTCAGATGTTACCAACTGATACAACGGGTTGGGAATAAAACCGCTTTTTTTCATGTGTGGAAAGCCTGAAGTTTCTTCATATCCATTAAACAAGCGTCGGCTGTTAAAAATGAGGCGTTTAAACTCCGGAATCAGCAAGTCATATTTTTCAAACATATCCTGTAGTTCCGGATGCTCTTCCTGATATTCCGTGATAATTTCGTAAACACAATTCCAAAAGGAAACTTCAGAATAATCTGCAGTCGTGATTAAGATATCGCTGAGGTATCTGAAAAAAGCATCAAAAACCGCTATCAGAATAACCAACGGAGCATTTTCAGGATTTGGAGAAGCATTGAACATATTGTCAATGAATTCCTGAGGCAGTTTTTTCTTCCCTTCTTCGTTAATTAAGATATCGCCCACAAAGTCCTGCAAAGCGATACGCGTAGGAACATAATCTTTTAAAATAAGAATTACATTTTGCCCGTGCGGATCGATGCATAGAGAATGTTGGTAATAAATTTGTAATACGGGTTTAAGATAAGCGGTCATATAAGCTTTAAGCCATTGCTCTGTAGAAAGACCCGATTTTTCAATCAGTTCCTGAATCAGACTTTTGCCCTGATTATCTACATACAATAAAGCCGCCATCGTCATCAGATTTTCTCCTGGCTTTAAAAAATTAATCGGACTTTCTCGCCACATTGCTCCCAAAAACTCATTGTATTGATAAGGAGGATTTACAATTTTACTGTAACTGGGATGCGTGTAACTCACAGAAACGACTTCGCCTAAGAGTACAACACCCATGTTTTGCAGATGAAGGTCTTTTTCTAATAAATCTTTAATCCAGCCGGTTAATTTAGGTGCGATTGATAATTGCTTGGCACATAACCCCCTGATGTGGCTGGTGTTTAAAATAGACATAGCTGTTTTTACATAATGTCTGTGTGGCTGACTCTGGTTAAAAAAAGTGCGAATGCTTTGCTGAGGGCTGTACAAATCGTCTGAAAGTCCCAAAGGAATCAGGAATTTTGCAGCAATATCATGTGCAAACTGCATCACAAGTTTATTTTGCCATTGCCAGGAATGTAACGGAATAAAGATGTAATCGTCCGGATTTACTTCTGCCTTAGTCAGTACAGTTCTAAAAGAGTTTATTTTTTCTTTGCCCAGTTCATCTTCGAAAAAACGTTGCTGATCCATACTTTCTAACAAACGAAATGTAGCACGGCTTTTATGTGCTGCAATCCATACCAAACGGGTATTCTGACCAGATTCAGGAGTAAAGTTTTGATAATCCTGTGAATCAAAACCAATACGTCCTTTGTTTACAATTACCCACGGATGGCCGTCCAGACTGTGTTCTATGGTTTGAAAATCGGCATCTGCCAGTTCGGCTGCGGATAAACGTTTTTGAGAATGGATAAAAGCATCCGCATATAAAGTATGCAGCAATTCTTCTGCATAATGAGCCAGTGTAAAGGAATTTATGCCAAAAGTTTCCTGAAGTTCGATAAAGAAATTAGGGACATCAATGATATCTGATTCTTTTCCGTCTTCATTTCTTTGAATGCTTTCTTTTACAATATGCCAGTAATTAATGAATCTTGGATAAGCAGAAAAAGTATAATAAATATTCTCTTTATCAGTAGCTAATTTAAAATGGGTAAGACCGTCTTCCTGCTCGCTTATGATTTGCGGTTTTGCCAGATCTTCGCGCATCAGTTCTGCAATACTTTTTGCCAGCAGGTTACGGTTTACTTTATTCCAGATATTCGCATCAAGATGTTGTGCGTCTTTGAATATATTTTCAGGAGTTGTCATCTTAGTTTGATTTTAATAATGCTTCGATATCTAATGGTTCGTTTACTGCTTCCAAAGGATCTTTTTGTGAAAAATCTGTTGATTTTACTACGCCAAATTCCTGGAAAGCAATACGCTTCTCCACTTTATAAACTTCACGGTTTGCCAGTTGGTTGATAATAATGGAATTTCGATAAGGTCCCATGCCCAAATCAGGAGTCGAAAGACCGTGGGTATGCAGTTCTGCATTCTGAACAAAAATGTCTTTGCCTTCTTTGTCAATGGTATAATTGCGATTGACATTGAATAAGCCGTTTTCAAGACGGTTAATTTTGTTTTCAATTCCTTTAATGATATCCGGTTCTTTGTAACTGTAACCTGTTGCCAGAATAATATAATCACTCTGGTCCTGAAACGGCTGTTCAAGTTCGGTATGAATAAAGTCCATAGTGTAAGAACTGTCCGCATTTTCAGTAACAGTTCCGAGGCGCAGATTGGAACGTAATTCCACATTCAAAGGCTTGTTTTCTAAACTCATTTCATAAAGACTGTTAAATATTTCATTGATTAATTCCTGATCAATTCCTTTATAAAGTCCGTGTTGTCTTGCAAGAAGCTGTTTGCGTTTTTCGTAAGACAAACTATGAAAATGATCCACATATTCAGGTGAAGTAAGTTCCAGCGTCAGTTTTGATTTGTTATCCAAAGGAAAGAAGTGGGAGGAACGGGTGTACCATTTGAGCTGTAAACCGTTTTCAGTTTCCGGTAAAAGATCGCGAAATACTTCTGCAGCACTTTGACCTGAACCAATAATAGTAACCGAATTGTTGTTTTTGATTCTTGATTTGGAATATAAATATTTCGATGCATGAATCACATTTGGCAGTTCCTGTTTCTCGATAAAATCGGGAATGTATGGAGAAGTTCCTGTTCCTAAAACAATTTTTTCGGCATAATAGGTTGAGGTGATACAGGTTTCTGTATTCATGACGATTACTTTGTATAAACTATCAGCATAATCTAAAGAAACGACTTTGTGAGAGAATTTTAAATTATCAAGTTTAGAAGCTACCCATTTGCAGTATTCATTGTATTCTCTTCTGAAAATAAAGAAATTTTCACGGATGTAGAATTTATACAAACGTCCGCTTTCTTTGATGAAATTCAGGAATGAATATTGGCTTGTAGGGTCTGCCATGGTGACCAGATCTCCTAAAAACGGAACCTGAAGTGTGGCGTTATTTAACATTAGACCCGGATGCCAGTCAAAACTGACTGACTGATCAAAAAACAGGGATGAAAGTTCGTCTACCGGTTCCATAAGGGCGGCAAGGCCAAGATTAAAAGGACCAATCCCAATACCTATGACCGAATATATTTTTTCTGTGCTCATTTTACTTTTTATTTAATTAAACCTGGGGTGCTGAAACCGGAATGTTCTGAAAGTCTTTGGCTGTGGGGAATTTTTCCCAATACCATTCTCTGTAGCAATAATTGAGGTTGGCTTTTTTATGCGGCATTTCAATTACTTTTTCGATTTTGAATCCAACATGTGCTTTATTCAGCATTGATGCTATTGAATCTACAGCTCCTTCGCCCACCATTTTTCCAACTTTGGCTTCTGCAAATACAAAATCCATCATAGATTGGGTTACAGCAGAAGTGAATTTTAGTTTGGAATCTGTTGGAGCGATAAACAAATGCGTTCCGTAATCAGATGGGAGAGAGTCGTAATAGCCGCCAACAATGTCACGGTTCGCCCAGTATACTTCCATGTTAAAAGTGGGAACACCATTGGCTTCACCAATATAACTGTGCGAGATATCTTCCGGAAGCAGGGTACGATAAAATAGTTCCAAATCCTTGATTGGCCAATTCATTTGCCAGATTTTGAGAGCATGTTCACGATGAAACCATTCGTGCAGCATCTCTAAATCACGTTCAGGATCAACCGGACGTAAGGTTATGGTTGTGTTTTCCTTTTCGAAGTATCGGCTAAAAACCAGATCCGTTCCTTTCGGATAAATCAGTTTTTTAGAAAAAAAGTACTTGTTTAACGGATTTGGATAATTTAGATATACCGCCGGATTAGTTCTTGGAGCACTCGCTTCATCCATATTGTTAAGGCTCGTTAGCAGATTGCATTTTGCAAA
Source organism: Flavobacterium calami (assembly GCF_038290035.1). Classification (NCBI taxonomy): domain Bacteria; kingdom Pseudomonadati; phylum Bacteroidota; class Flavobacteriia; order Flavobacteriales; family Flavobacteriaceae; genus Flavobacterium; species Flavobacterium calami. The sequence goes on along the minus strand of NZ_JBBYHS010000016.1, from coordinate 68,759 downwards.
CAGTTGAATGCTGTTTAGAAAATGAGAAACTAACCCTGTGGTGTCGGTTGTTTCTTCTGCTTTGAATGCTTCATATATCAGGTTAAGGAGTTGTGACTCATCAGCCAGTTTGTTTTTGCCTAAAGCATTTACAATTCCAAAGAGATGATTTACTAAAAAATAATATCCCCAGAGTTTGATTATTCGGCTTTCGGCTATAAACGACCTGCTTTCGCTGCCAAAATCCGGAATTATCTTTTGTAATTCTTCTACTATTCCCTCACGGAAAAAATAGCCCTGATTGTCCCTAAAATACATTTTGGAAGGGAAAAGATCGTCATCAAATTCAATAAGTATATTTTGCTGATGGAATTCAGCTCCAAATCCGTATTTATTGAAGATACCAATTAATGGATGCAAAGTAACTTTAAGATATTGTTTAAACCAGTCTATGGCTGTATCAGTCACTTCCTTGTCCAGTCTTTTTGCTGATTCTTTAATGATATTCAGTATTCTGGCTGATTCGCCCAAAACACCATCCTGACATAAAGAGGCCACCATGCTTACATTTTTTCTGGCATTAGCTCCGTGAAAAGGATTTTGGCGTACGCTGGTACTAAAACCGTCAATAACTTTATCTTTATAAACAACAGCAATAAAAGCCGGATCACAAATGAGCTGTACTTCAGGATAATCTTTTTGGATTCCTTTTCCCCATTCTGTTTTCATGAGTTTACCTGCATCATAACCACGGTTTAATTCATGAAGATAATTGACACGATAAGAATTGGTGATTTTTACATGAAGCGAAAATTTATACATCCATTCACTTTCGGCATTGTATACCGTACGAACCGATGAAGTAGCAGTGTAAGATGGCCCAAATTGTCCCAGACTGAATAAAAGTCGTTTGGACTGCATTTCTTTGACTTCAGTCTGATCTAATAAATACTCAGCTTCCCATGGATGTGTTGGAACTACTTTCCAATCCGGATAAAAAATCAGTAATTCTTTAGTGCTTTTATCTGCATATTTTGAGATTTCATTTCTGAGATAATCCGTCATCAGATAATCTTCGGCACTTTTTTCGAGTACATTATCCGGATGGATAAGGAAAAAATGCAAAGGAAATTTTCCCGCCGTTTCCGGAGAATATTTTTTCAGTTCTTCATGAGTAAAACCTTCCCTGCTTTTAGGTAAAGGATGTACACTGTGGCCTAAAATTAAAGATTGTTCGGCTTCAATAAAAGATTGTTCAGGAGTATTGGCAGTCAGGTCACTATCTTTATATTGAGCCAGATAAAAAGCCAGATTATCAATGCTATTTTGCATGCGTTTTTGCGTAGGCAGTGCATCCAGTTCCGGATATTCTTTTTTAGCAAATGCAGCAACAAATTCGACAAAATCAAAAGGACTAATTTCTTTGATTTCATCAGATGTACAATTGCGTGCAACAATTGGAAATCCAAAAGAATGAACTCCGCTTTCTGAAAAATAAGTCAAAGGAGCAAAAACTTCCTGACCGATATCAGTAAAATCAAATCGGAGAAATGATTTATGATTGATGGTCTGCATATAATCAGCCAAAGCCGGATCGTATTTCGGAATACCTTCATAACGGCTCCAGTTCCCGAATTCTCTGCAATAACAATTCAGCAGGGACTTAAAATTCACCTGTTCTGCCAGCTGCTGAAAATTAGTTGAGTTGTTGGTAGTCATTTCCGTTTTGTTTAATGAGTTTAAGAATATTTTTGATATCATTAAGCGTAGTCAAAGGATTGAAAATGGTGAATTTGAGATAGAAATTTCCATTTACTTTTGTGCTGGCAACCAAAACTTCTCCGCTAAAAAATAATTTTTCTTTGATGTACTGATTGATGTTGCAATAATTGGCCTGATCCAAACCATTGACGTAACGGAAGACCAATACGCCCATATCAGAGTGGCACAAAAGTTCCAGATTTTCATGTTTCTCTATATATTCAGCGGTTTGCTGAGTTGTTTCGATGATCGTGTCCGTATATTGTCCAAGTTTTTCTTTGCCCATATAACGCAGGGTAAACCAAAGTTTCAGGGCATCAAAACGACGTGTACTCTGAATAATTGATTTATTGATTTGTGCCGGCAGTGCATCGTAATCCTGCTCTTTCGGATTCAGATAATCGGCGTGATGCTTGATGATGTTAAGATGCAGTTTATTTTTTACTATAAAAGCACTGCTGCTAATCGGCTGAAAGAAAGACTTATGATAGTCAATGGTTACGGAATCTGCAAGTTCGATACCGTTTAAAAGATATCTGTATTTTTCTGTCAGCAATAATCCGCAGCCATAAGCGGCGTCAACGTGTAACCATAAATTGTTGCGTTTAGCAATATGTGCTATTTCAGTTAATGGATCCACATTACCAAAATCTGTAGTTCCCGCAGTGGCTGTAATCGCGATAGGGATATTACCTTTTTCTATTTCTTCTGCAATTGCTTTTTCAAGCTGTTTAGGATCCATTCTATATCTGGCATCCACACCCACATGAACAATTGCTTGTTCACCAAGTCCCAGAATCCATGCGTTTTTATGATTACTGAAATGCGCTTTATCCGAAACAAAAACGCGGAATTTACCGGCGTCCGTTGGCAGTCCGTCAAGTTTGATGTTCCATTTTTGATATTCAAGCGAAAAGTAATCTCTTGCCAGTAATAATCCCATTAAGTTACTTTGAGAACCTCCGGCAGTAAAAATTCCATCTGCATTTTCAGAATAGCCAATTTGTTTACTGGTCCAGTCGATTAGTTTTCGCTCGATAAAAGTTCCCCCGGCGCTTTGATCATACGTATCCTGAGAAGAATTTATAGCACTTATTAATACTTCGGCGGCCAAAGCAGGTATTACTACAGGACAATTTAAATGCGCAATATATTCCGGTAAATGATAGGCTGTAGCATGTTTTACATACAATTCATCTACTTCATTCAGTAGGCTTTTATAATCAGGCAGGGGAGTATCCAAATCCACATTTTCTACCTTGGCTTTCATTTCATCAGGTCTGATTCCGCTGAAAGGCTTTAGGTTGTTCTTTAAAAAATCCGTAACGCGGTCCTGTGCCAATTGTATAGCTTCGGAATATTCATCATTTGAGTGTTGATGAAAAATATCCTTGTAAATATCCTGTTCAGGAATAAGCACCGATTTTTTTGGTGTTTCTTCATTCATTAATGCATTGTTCATAATGGGTTTCATTTAGGGTTTGTTAATAGTTATTGCAGATAAATCACCTTTTTTGATAAAGGAGATCTCTTTTTTTTGGATATTTTTAAGTTATCATCATAATAACCCAGATAGAGAAGGCCTAAGGACTTTTCGTTTTCACCAAGACCGAATTCACTCACGTAATCAATAGCCACATTTTTGGTGCTCCAGTAACTTCCGATGTTGTTTGCCGTACAGGTTAGAGCCATATTTTGAACAGCAGATGATACCGCGGCAATTTCTTCCCATTCAGGAAGATTAATCTTGATGTTTCGAACCAGTACTATTCCAATCATGCATACGGCATTCAAAGGATAATTTCGCAGAAAATCCAGCTTTTTCTCCAATGCCTCCGGACTAAGTTCTTTTGCGTAGGGTTCTTTGTAATAATCGGCCATGTATTCACCGTATTCTTTAAGGTATTTTCCTCTTAAAACGATAAATCTCCAGGGCTCTGTCATCTTGTGATTGGGTGCCCAGGTAGCATTTATAAGAATTTCATCGAGCAGTTTATTCGGTAATTCCCCCTTGATGAATTGATCTCCAAAAACACTTCTTCTGTTTCGTATGTTTTCTGAAATTAATTTTGGTTTGCCAGAGTAATCTGAGAGCCCTTTTTTACTGAGGTTGTCTTTAATTTCCATGTTTTTTTTAAAATTTTTCTAAGAAAACTATTGTTATTTAGATTAATTAAAAATATATTTGTAAGTAAATCTTATTTAGACTAAGTAAAAACAAATGTATAAATTAAAATGAATAAAAAAAACAAACATGAAAAATTTTATACGAATGCCCGTACATGAATAAAATTAGTGTTCCAGATTTAATTTTATATAATGCTTATTTTTAGTGCATTGTGTTTAATGTTTCAATTGTATTTTAACAACCTAAAAACGGATTAAAAAATGAAATCACAATCAATTCTTTCAATTGAAAGACCTACTAAAGAACCATTGTCTTTTGATATTCCTACAAAACCATTATTAATAGAGATAACTCCTCAGGAAAGAAATATTTTATCAAATGTGGGCAACCTTTTGGTGAAGGCATTTGGGAATTATGAAAATCCTGAATACATATCTTCTCTTCATCTTCATGCTTTTCAATTACTGCCCGAACGAATTACCCGAATCTTAAGTCAGTTTGGTACCGATTTTTCGGCTGAGCAATATGGCGCAATAGTCTTTAAGGGACTTTTAGAAGTAGATCAGGACGATTTAGGGCCCACACCTCCAAACTGGCAGGAAGCTGATTATGGAAAATTAAACAAATACGGTTTTATATGTTCGCTTCTTCATGGTGCAGTGCCTTCTAAACCGGTACAGTATTATGCTCAAAGAAAAGGCGGAGGAATATTGCACGCAGTAATTCCGGACGAAAAAATGGCTGCTACCCAAACAGGATCAGGTTCTAAAACCGATTTGTTTGTGCATACTGAAGATGCTTTTCTAAGCAATCAGGCAGATTTTTTAAGTTTTCTTTATTTAAGAAATGAAGAGAGGGTGCCTTCTACTTTATATTCAGTACGTTCGCATGGAGAGGTTAACGCTGTAATGGAAAAGCTATTCGAGCCTATTTATCAATGTCCAAAAGATGCGAATTACGAAGATGAAGAAAATGCAGATTCAGGACCTCTGGCTCCGGTATTGTATGGAAATAAAGAGCTTCCATTTATTCGTTTTGATGCTGCTGAGCAAATTTTTAATGAAAATGCAGGACAGACATCTGAAGCCCTTAATAACTTAATGGATTTTTGGGATGAAGCTAAAACACTGATCAATAGCGACTATATTCCAAATTCAGGTGATCTTATTTTTGTAAACAATCATTTGTGCGCGCATGGACGAAGTGCTTTTGTTGCCGGTCAGCGAATAGAAAATGGAGAGATTATAAAATGCGAACGCAGGCAAATGCTTAGAATGATGAGTAAAACCAGTCTAATTCACATCAGGTCTGTTACCCAGACAAATGATCCATATTTTATTATGGAAGAGCATTTAGGAAAAATATTTGATCTCGATTAAGGGATATTAGAAAAAAATAAAGGATGAGTTAATATTGCTCATCCTTTATTAATTTCTATTTGATTATTATTTTTATATTCCCACTGAACTGGATTTTTTATGAAGCCTGCGCTCAAAAATTGAAGACTTTACAGAAACATTTTCTCTTTCAAAATTAAAATTAGTAAGATTCCAGATAATCATAATGGCCGAAAAATAATAGAGATTCAACACCAGTGCAATTCCCAGATGCATAGAAATAGTGAGCATCATCCATGTTTTTTGTGTTTTAGGAATCCATACAAAAACCGGATACAGCATTTCGATGATGATAGTTGCCCAGCCAATAAAAATTAATAAGTACGAATGATCTGCCATCCAGGAAAAGTCAAAATTAAAATCCCTGTTGGCATAAGGCAAATGAATGGCTTTCCAGATAGATTCACCATTTCGCCAGTTGTAACCCAGTAATTTGTCAAATCCTGAAAAAAAATAAGCTATACTGATATGGATTTGAAACATTCTTTTGACAGGCATAAAGTTTACTTCTTTGCTGTTCTTTTTAGAAATAAGCCGAAGAACAGAACAATAAGCATCCGAAGGGAGTAAAATCAGATAAAACAACGACATGCTGGTAAAAAAATCGACTCCATAAATAAAAAATGAACTTCCTTTTAATAAAGAAACCTGCAAGAGGAGTAACACAAAAGCACTAAGCCGCGAATAAAATCCTATAATGATGTTAAAACATAACATGATAAATAATGTTTTTGCTCCCGCAATTACGATATTTTCTGTAACTCCGAATGATTCTAAAAAAGCGGTTATTTTTGAAAAAGTAAGCAGCCATTCAGGATGAAAAACAGACATTATATCTTGTGGAATAATACTTTTACTGGAAAAAAAAGTATCAAAGTCGCTTAGAATAGCTAAAAAATGTAATAAAGCCATTGTCCCTGTTGAGATTCTGAAGAAACCAAGGAACTCATTGTTTCCTTTTGTAACAAAAAAGAAATCTTCTATTTTTTTATATAAGATGGTGACTTTTTTCATGATTGGTTTATTTTATTTGACTAACTAAAATAAGGTTATCTGTTTTTTCTCCCTTTTTGTACCGTTCCAAACTAGGGTAATCGTATAAATAAAGTTTGGCAGTACATTTTGTAGCGCCGTAGTTTTCTTTAAGTACGCTTTTTGCAATTTGTTTCAGCACAATATCCAGGTATTGATGGTATTGAGATTCATTTTTCTTTTTAGAAGCCACTACTTTATCCATAAACATATTAAAAACAGAAGTGTACCGAACGATGCTTTCCTTGCTTTTCAATTCCGGCATAATCCTTTCTTCCAAAATATTTCCCTGAGCATCCTGTAATTCAAAAAGCAATATAAAATCACTGGCAACATTGGGCGCAAAAAAGCCATATCCTGTATCAAAACCTGTATAAGTAGTAAATATACTTACTGGTTGAAACTCAGTAATTTTATTAGAAAGTTCATAAACAAATGGTTTTTTATATTCTTCTTTATCATAATAAAAACCGTAATACCCATCAAAAGTCCCTTTTAATCCAATAATAAATACTAGAAATAGTAAAAGGAATATTCCCAAAAGCTGCCATTTTCTTTTCATTTTTCAATGTATTTGATTGAAACTTTTTTAGTTAAAAAACAAGGGCAACTTTTATGATTGACCTTGTTTTTCTAATTATTGATATTGTTTGATGACATTGATAACTTGTTGATTCAGGTTTTTATCTACAGGAACCCGGGTTGTTCTTGTCAGAAGTCTGCTAAAGGCTTTTGTTCCCATGTAGTCATTGCAGATATTATTTTCATCAATTCCAATAACAGAGAGCCTATTGAAAGTACTAACGTCTTTCTCAGACAATTTGGTTGCACTGATCACAATTTTATTCGCTTCAATTCCAATATTACCATCAAGAGAGACATATTTATATTTTGATACTATTTTATCAAGTCTGACTTTGATGTCACCAAAAGAGTTCCAATCGATATCGGCTCTTTCAAAACAGCCTTTATGAATGATGTTTAGTTTTGTGAATTTTGTCAACTTATCCCAGTTTTGGATTCGGGTAATGTGCTGAATTCTTTGTGTATGAACAATGTAATTCAGAAAACCGGCTCCTCCTAATTTGGTGTATTCTTTGTCAAGTGCGATAAGTCCTTCGATATCTGCTTTAGACATTTCCTTAACATCCTTGATCAGGAAATTATTATCGACCAAATAATTTCCGTTGTCGTTGTAGACTAACATTTTATTGGGTTTGCATTGGGAAAATAATATCAACCCAAAGGCTATAACACCAATAATTAATAGTGTTTTTGCTTTCATAATTTTAGTTTTTTATAGACCTACTCTTTTTGGCTTTTCGGCTTCCTCCATTTTAAATGTTGTATTTTAAGTAAAAGTACTTTTGTTTAAAATTTTGGAATAGAGTGCAATAGCCCTTATTGTAAGGGTGTTTTTCCCCTTTTTACGAAAGAAACTAAGATTATAAAATGAAAACCTGTCCGATGTAATTAGTTTTTAATGACTACACCAGACAGGTAATATAAAACACCCGTAGATGTTAAAATATGAGGAAAACATTTAATCAAAAAGGAACTTCGAGCGCAGATAAAATTTCTTTGATTGAAAAGTGGGCACCACACACAAATTCATCTGCAGCTCCATAATACACTGTTAGTTTATCGCCTTCTACAACGTGACCATTAGTAAAAACTACATATCCGAAAAAACCGCTCAATTCGTAATTTTCTAAAGGGATCATGATAGGTTCAAGAGTTCTTGCAATTACTTTTGAAGGGTCTTTTAAATCCATTAAAAAAGCACCCAGACAATATTGATGTTCGGCATTGGCACCATGGTAAATTTCTAGCCAGCCTTTGTCTGTTTTAATAGGGGCTGCACCGGCACCCACTCTCGCACTGTCCCAAAGTCCTTTTCTGGTTCCCAATAAAAATTGGTGATTGCCCCAATGAATTCCGTCAGGAGACTCTGCAAGCCAGATGTAATTACCTCCAATCTGTGGACTTGATGGGCGATGCAAAGCATAAAATTTACCATTTATTTTTTCTTCAAAAATGGCACAGTCCTTATTGTGCGGTGGAAATATCATCGATTTTGGTTCAAAATGTTTCCAGTCTTTGGTCGTACGAAGTCCAACACCCACACCATTAGAAGAAACGGCAGTGTAAGTAATATAATAGGTATCTTCCAGTTTGCTTACCCTGGCATCCTCAATACCGAATTGCTCTAATATGCCTGAACCAAATAGTGAACTATAACCTTCGGACGCATAAAAATGAATGCCGTCGTCGCTGCATAGAAGCCTTAAATGTGAAAGTGTAGTAAGATAATCAAGTCCTTTATACTGAATGACCCGCGCATCAGTAGCAACGAGATCAGGATCATTCAGTGGAATTTCAATAATTTCAACTTTGCCTAAATCGTTGATAGCCGGAAAAAAAATAACACCTTCTTTTTGTGTAATACTTTCGGCAACTCTTACCAGAAGCCATGTTTTTTGTTCAAATACAAAAACACCGGGATTTAAAAGACTTATAATTTGTAAGTCCGGACTGCTTGGCTGGAGGTCTTTAGGCATTAATAATGGATTCTCGGAAAATCGTTTTGCTAAGTCTTTCATAATTAGTTAATTGTTTTTATGAATGATCTGATAATTAAAAGAGTCGGGTATCTTAAAGCTACAATTGTAAAGAAAGCACTTTATCTACAGAATATTTTATAGTATGGTGTTATAATATTTATAAAATTTTCGGCCAAAAGGTTTCTTTTAAATTTTATTTTTTAAACTTTTTACATCAAATCATCTGATTTTCTGAATTTTATATTTAATTTTAAGGTATAGATCTAAAATTTTAATTTATGAAAAAAAGTATTTTAAAAGGAGTGCTGTTGGTTGGTGTTTTAGCTTTGCTGCTGGCTTGTAATAAGCAAGAGACCCCGGTAATTGATAAAGAGCAGATAAAAAAAGAGATTCAGGCTAAGGAAGATGAATTTGCAGAAACTTATAATTCTGGTAAGATTAAAAATATTGGTTATTATGCAGATGATGCAGTAACTTATTATCCTAATGCTGCACCGCTGGTAGGTAAAGAATCTATTTTAGAATTTCTGACATCAGATTTAGCTGAGGGTTCTAAAAACAAGATTTCTTTTACAACGGGCGAAGTTTTTGTATCCAGTGATGGTATTCAGGTTTTAGAGACAGGAACGTTTCAGGTAAAAGATTCTACAGATACACTTCTTAATAAAGGAAATTACATGAGTCTGTTCGAAAAAAGAGACGGCAAATATGTTTGTGTTAGAGATATGAGCGCTTCTGATATTGAATTGAAATAAATACTTTTTGGCTATATACATTATGAGGCTGCCAATTTTAGACAGCCTCATTAAAAAGCTTTTACCTTCTTCTTCCACCTCCGCCACCAAAGCCCCCGCCGCCACTAAAACCTCCACCTGTACGGCCAGAAGAAAAATTAGATGATCTTGATGGTGAATTAAAAGAACGATTTGAAGTTCCCGTAGACGGACGGGTAGTTGCTGATGATCCTCTTGACCCAGATCCTAGCTGCCTGTCTGATGTTCCTGTCGAAGGTCTTGTAGATGCAGAAGATCTGTTATTTTGACGATCTGATGTTCCTGCTGAAGGACGTGTAGAGGCAGAATTCCCTCTGTTTCCCTGACGATCTGAAGTCCCGGCAGAGGGACGGTTCGAATTATTTCTGGCAGTATTATAATTTCCGTTAGCTCTGTTATTAGAAACCGTATTTGATCGGTTTCTCTCGCTGTTATAATGATTGATTTGATTTCGGTTATTAATAATCACCGTGTTATTTCCGCCGTGGTAGTGACCACCGTAGTAGCCTCCATGATGATACCAATTATTATGACGGTATATTCCAACTGCCATTATCGTAAACGCGGCAAAATACGGGGGGTAATAGCCATAATAATAAGGAGGATAATACGGAACGTAAGCAGGAGAATAAACATATTGCACGATTGGCTGAGTTTCTACAACAACAGTAGTTGTAGCGGGAACATTTACTGTAACCGGATTTGAACCGGTATAAGCAGGGTTTGCAGTTACAGAGGGAGTATCTTTTGTGGCCGGTTCGATAACATAATCTTTACCGTAAAGATCTTCATCACCTACAATCTGTAGCGAAACCTTTCCGTTTTTGTCCTTATTTACCAAAATCACAGCTACATCCTGTGTTTCTTTTTTGTTAACATTTACCTGTAGAATAAAAGTAAAAGCGTTACCATCTTTTTTTGTAACGACCTTTATAAAGTCAGCTTTTTTATCCAGATTTAAATCCAGATTATTGATACCTGTTTCTTTCAGGTTTAAGTTTTTTTCGAATTCTTCGATAGTTTTTGATTTTTGAAAAAGACTCAATACAGCATAAAGATCCAGATTGTCTCCTGGTAAACCTAAAGCAGGAATATCATCTTCAGTCTGCGAAAAAGTGGGCTGCGTGAATAAACTAATTAGAACTACTAAAAAAGGCAAAAAAGATTTTTTCATGGCGCAATAATTTAGGATTTAACTGCAAGTTAATGAATATCAGTGGTATAAAAAAAGTATTTTTCGTATCTTTCAGTTTATTATCTATATTTTGAGTATTTTTTTTATAAAGTAAATTCTTTCGTTCTTAATTCAGTATTTTTTGCAGTTTCTTAATATAGATTTTATCTATTAAAGTAGATTGATATAATATAGATGTTTGATACTGACTCTTTGTTTAGTTCGTAAATTCGTAATTCGGTTAATAATAAAAATCAAAAAAATAAATTATGGAAAATCAATCAAATGACATTAGTAAATGCCCTTTTCATAATGGCAGCATGGACAAAGCAGCGGCTTCAGGGACAAAAAATCGTGACTGGTGGCCAAATCAGTTAAAAGTAAATATCCTGAGACAAAATTCCTCTTTATCGGATCCGTTGGGTAATAACTTTAATTATGCTGAAGCTTTTAAAACTCTTGATCTTGAAGCGATAAAAAAAGATTTACATGATCTGATGACGGATTCACAAGATTGGTGGCCGGCAGATTTTGGTCATTACGGAGGACTTTTCATCAGAATGGCATGGCATAGTGCAGGAACGTATCGCGTACATGACGGTCGGGGAGGCGCAGGTGCAGGACAGCAGCGTTTTGCTCCACTTAACAGTTGGCCGGATAATGTAAGCCTTGATAAAGCCAGAAGACTTTTATGGCCAATTAAACAAAAATACGGACAAAAAATTTCCTGGGCAGACCTTATGATATTAACGGGAAATGTCGCTTTAGAGTCTATGGGGTTTAAGACTTTTGGTTTTGCCGGAGGCCGTGCAGACGTTTGGGAACCGGACGAATCAGTTTACTGGGGGGCAGAAAAAACATGGCTTGGAGGTGATGAACGTTACAACCACGGTTCAGAAGGTGTGCCGGAAAACCATGGAGTAGTAGTTTCTGATGACAATGCAGATGGTGATATTCATAGCAGAAATTTAGAAAAGCCACTTGCAGCGGTACAAATGGGACTTATATATGTAAACCCTGAAGGGCCGGACGGTAATCCTGATCCTATCGCTGCTGCTAAAGATATTCGGGATACTTTTGGGCGTATGGCAATGGACGATGAAGAAACAGTTGCTTTAATTGCCGGAGGACATACATTTGGGAAAACGCATGGTGCAGCCTCATCTGACCACGTAGATAAAGAGCCTGAAGCTTCAGGTATAGAGTTGCAGGGTTTTGGCTGGCAAAATAGTTTTGGTTCGGGTAAAGGTCCTGATACCATAACAAGCGGATTAGAAGTGACGTGGACAAAAACACCAACACAGTGGAGTAATAATTTCTTTGAAAATTTATTTGGTTTTGAATGGGAACTTTCGAAAAGCCCTGCAGGTGCGCACCAATGGGTGGCCAAAAATGCAGAACCTATTATTCCTGATGCATTTGACAGCAATAAGAAACATTTGCCTACCATGCTTACCACAGATTTGTCATTAAGACTTGATCCTGCTTACGAAAAAATATCCAGACGTTTCCTTGAAAACCCGGATGAATTTGCTGATGCTTTTGCACGCGCATGGTTTAAGCTAACCCATCGTGATATGGGGCCTCGTTCCCGTTATCTGGGAGCTGATGTTCCTCAGGAGGTATTGTTGTGGCAGGATCCTCTTCCGGAAGTAAATCATCCTTTGGTTGATGCTAACGATATTGTTCAGTTAAAAGAAAAAGTGCTAAATTCAGGCTTAACAGTTTCACAGTTGGTAGCAACAGCATGGGCATCTGCGTCAACTTTCAGAGGATCAGATAAACGTGGAGGTGCAAATGGCGCTCGTATCAGACTGGCTCCTCAAAAAGACTGGCAGGTTAATAATCCGGCTCAGCTTAAAGTGGTTTTGGATAAACTTGAAAATATTCAGGCAGAATTTAATATTGCGCAGGGAAATGGTAAAAAAGTTTCATTGGCAGATTTAATCGTTTTGGCCGGAAATGCAGGAATTGAGAAAGCAGCAAAAGATGCAGGACATTCAGTAAATGTGCCATTTTCAGCAGGACGTACCGATGCTTCTCCAGAGCAGACAGATGTTGAATCTTTCGGTTATTTGGAGCCTCGGGTAGATGGATTCCGTAATTACAGAAGAACAAAATCATCAGTTTCTACAGAGGAACTTCTTATTGATAAAGCCAACTTACTAACACTTACAGCACCAGAACTAACAGTACTTTTAGGAGGATTACGTGTATTGGATATTAATACTGACGGAAGTAAAAATGGCGTATTTACAAACCGTCCGGGGCTGCTTACTAATGATTTCTTTGTAAATTTATTGGATATGAATACACAATGGAAAGCGTTATCGGATGATAAAGAACTTTATGCAGGAAACGACCGCAGTACAGGCCAGCCAAAATGGATTGGAACACGTGCAGATCTTGTTTTTGGTTCTAATTCTGAATTAAGAGCTGTTGCTGAAGTTTACGCAGCGAGTGATTCCGGTGAAAAATTTATAACAGATTTTGTTGCTGTATGGAATAAAGTAATGAATCTGGATCGATTTGATTTGATATAGTGATCAATTTATATAGAAAATTTATTTGAGGAGCCGGTTTAACGGCTCCTTTGCTTTTTATAGAGGTTTGTATTTTTTTGAGTTTACACGACAGCCTCAGATTTTATTTTCTGGATAACTTCCAAAGTCCTTTTCTCAAAAGTCTCTTGATCGACTGGTAGGACAACAGATTCAAATAATTTCATCAAATCATCTGAATGGTTTGCTGCTTTTTGTGTTTGAAGGTCAAAGGCGATAAATTTTATCCATAGAATAGCTTTTAATTTGGTTTCAGCTTCATCCCACATTTTCATTTCAACCAGCAGTGTATTTTCAGAATACTGAATTAATTGTGATTCAATTAAAACTGTTTCCATTGTAAAAGCCGGTTTGAGATAACTTATCTGATTAGAAGCAACTACCCAGCTTAAACCTGTTTTTTTCATGTATTGAAAAACATCAAGGTCATAATGTTCTGCAATTTGGTCTTCACGGGTATTCAGGAAATACTCCAGATATTTGGAGTTGTTTAAATGGTTGAAAGGATCGCAGTCCTGAAATCTGATTTTTCTTTTGGTTTTAAGTATTTTTTCCATTGTTAAAATATATTAATCAAATACCGATCGGTATGTGAGGGGTTAAATTTTTTTCTTTTAAATTTTTACTTTTTTAAAGCTTTCTATTATAGTAAAATCAATAAAATCCATTGTGCTTATTATGAAGTCAGGATCATTATGAATAAAAGAAAGCAGCGAGCTTCCTTCAATTTGGGATAAAATTATTTTAGCATTTTTAACCGCATCAATGTCAGGGCGAATTTCATTATTTAAGATCCCATCCTTAATAATATTGGTTAAACCTAAAGTGAATTTTGAAGATAAATTCTGTGCAGTTTCAAACAACAAAGGATTGTTAAACTTGGCATCTACACTCACACGAAGCATCGGACAACCGCCTCTGTCTTTCACTAAATCATAATAGCTTCTTTGGTAATTGGTAATGGCGTATAATTTATTCAGGCTGCCTTCTGTTACAGCAACGAGTTTGAATAAAGGTGTTATAGCGAGGCTTACATTTAACCGAAAAGCTTTTAACGCCAAATCTTCTTTATTCGAAAAATTACAATAAATAGCTCCTTTTGTAAGTCCGGTCGCATTTGTAATGTCGCTAAGGCTGGTTCCCACATACCCTTGTCGGTTAAAAATAGGAGCTACTTTGTCCAGAATATATTCAGAAGTATTCATAGTAATCTTTTGAGGTTGAACGATACAGGACAAATATAGTAATAAATACCGATCGGTATGTGATTAATGCTGATTATTTTTAAAACAGGTTGCAAGGAAAACCAAAAGAACTAATTCAAATGGCTTATTTGATTCCGGTATTCTCCTGGAGTAAGACTTACAATTTGTTTGAATATTTTTGAAAAGTGAGGCAGGTTAGAGAATCCCGTATCTAAAGCAATCTCTAAAAAAGTTTTACTGGTGGTAGCAATGAGATACTGGGCTCTTTCGATTTTTTTTTCATGAATATAATTTAAAGGTCTTTGTCCTGTATGCAGCATAAATTGTTTCGAAAAATAATCCTGATTCTGATTTACTCTTTTGGCTAATTGCGCAACAGTAAGATTTTTGTCTAAATTAATCTGCACATAACTCATAGTGTCGAGTATTTTAGAAGATGAAATTAGTGGTTGGTTGGTTTTGAAATCTTTTGTACTTAAAAACCGCGAAATCAGTTGCAGGATAATTCCCTGATTTTCAAATTTGAGTTGAGGTTTCATAGCATCATTTAAAGCCTTGTATTCTTTATAATAAGCCTCTCTTTCATACACTTTAGGGTTATCAGACCTGTTAATTCCTCTTCCCGGATTAATTTGCAGCATTTTTTTGATAAGGATTATATCAATTTCAGACGCAGGCAGTTTCATCACACTCCTGCTATTGTTAAATAAAGAAATTCCATCAGCAGATTCTTCAAAGAACTGAATAAAATACTGACTCAAATATTCATCACAATTCAAATTGCAGATTGTAAAACTTGGAATAAGGTATAAATACCCCGGCTCTAATGTCAATTGACCATAATTATCAGAAATAAAACCAATTCCTTCATCAATATAATACAAGCGATAGTAAGGGCTTACAACATTGTAGTAATTCCAGTTGTTATTGAGTTTTACATAATCAATGTGCAATAATGAAAACGAATATTTGAAGATATTTTTGGACATATAATTTAGAAAAGATCGTTTTTGAATAATAAAAGATCGTTTTCAGATAAAAGCATCTGTTTTGTATAAGTTACATTTGTTGTAATTATAGTTGTAAAAAATAATCAATAATCAAATTTATTGATAAAATAGATGTGATAATAAAAGTTTTTGAATTTATTTTATTACTAGAATGAATGAATTATAAGAGTGTTAAAAACGGAAATATATAATTTATTATCCAAAACCATAAAAGATGAACAGAAGAAATGCGTTAAAATTGGGTATGTCTGCCTTAGCAGGAGTTTATTTATCCCCATTGTTGAGCCAGACCCGTATATTTGGTGATGTTACACCCGTTATTGATGGGCCTTTTCAGCCTACGTGGGAATCGTTGGGAAAATATAAGGTACCGGATTGGTTTCGGGACGCTAAATTTGGAATGTGGGCGCATTGGGGACCTCAGTGCGAACCAGAAGCAGGAGATTGGTACGGGAGAGGAATGTATGAAGAGGGTTCAAGACAATATAAATTTCATGTCGAAAAATACGGTCATCCTTCAAAATTTGGTTTTAAAGATGTGATTAATATCTGGAAAGCAGACAACTGGAATCCAGAAGAGCTGGTCAATCTATATAAAGATGCCGGAGCCAAATATTTTATGGCTATGGCAAATCATCATGATAATCTGGATTTGTATGATAGTAAGTTTCAGCCAAACTGGAATTCGACTAAAATGGGACCTAAAAAAGACATCATTGCCGGTTGGGAAAAAGCTGCCCGAAAAGCAAATCTTCCTTTTGCAGTAAGCGTTCATGCTGCTCATGCATGGAACTGGTTTGATACTGCTCAGGGCGCCGATAAAAACGGTTCTTTAGCAGGAGTTCCTTATGATGGAAATCTGACCAAAGCAGACGGAAAAGGAACCTGGTGGGAAGGTTTGGATCCTCAGGAGTTGTATGCTCAAAATCATCCGCTAAGTGCGAAGCCTTCTGATAAATCATCGGTTCACAATCAGTGGGATTGGGCAGATGGTGCTTCAATTCCGTCATCAGCCTATTCTGAAAAGTTTCATGACAGAACAATTGATCTGATCGATAAATACAATCCGGATATGATTTATTTTGATGATACGGCTTTACCATTATGGCCTGTTAGCGATGCAGGTTTGCGAATAGCAGCACATTTGTACAATAAAAGCTTAAAGAAAAATAAAACCGTTCAGGCCGTTATTACAGGTAAAATATTAACAGAACAGCAGCGTAAAGCTATAGTTTGGGATATCGAAAAAGGTCAAAGTAATGAAATTGAGCCTTTACCGTGGCAAACGGATACCTGTATTGGAAACTGGCATTATGATCGGGGCGTTTATAATGAAAAACGTTATAAATCTGCTAAAACGGTTATCCATACATTAATCGATGTAGTCAGTAAAAACGGAAACCTCATGCTCAATATTCCGGTAAGAGGTGATGGAAGTATAGACGAATTAGAACGTGTAATTGTAAAAGAAATTGGGGTGTGGATGAAAGCCAACAGCAAAAGTATTTATGGTACACGACCTTGGAAAATATTTGGTGAAGGACCACAGCAGGCAAGTGCAGGAGCATTAAAAGCTCAGGGTTTTAACGAAGGAAAAGGAAAACCATATACATCAGAGGATATTCGTTTTGTACAAAAGGACAAAAAGCTTTTTGCAACCGTAATGGGATGGCCTGAAAATGGTTCGGTTTTGATTAAAAGTTTAGGAAAAGAAGCGGGTCATTATACGAAAAACATAAAACAAGTTAAGTTAGTGAGTACAGGAGAAAAGCTTCAGTTTACCCATCATAATAATGGTTTAGAGGTTCGGTTCCCTAATCAGAGACCTGAGGCTTCTTTTGCTAATGCATTGGAGATTGTATAATTCGATAAAACGCAGTTATGAATACAAAAAGATTATGTTATGCCTGTGATTTGATTGATAATCCAAAGCTGATAGAGGAATATAAAACGTATCATTCAAAAGAAAATATTCCACCCGAAATAACAAAAAGTATCAAAGATTCCGGAATTGTAGACATGGAAATTTATATCCTTGCCAACCGCTTATTTATGATTATGGAAGTGGATGAAACTTTTAGTCCGGAACGGAAACAAATGATGGATACCGCTAATCCAAAGGTTCAGGAATGGGAAGAACTGATGTGGAAATTTCAGCAGGCACCGCCGGGAGCAAAGGAAGGTGAAAAATGGCTGCCAATGGAACAGATTTATAAATTAGAATAAATTTAAATCGCTGTTAAAAACGCTTGTCAGGCTGAGCGGAGACGAAGCCCTTTCAAATTCTTAAGCCTTCGCTCAGGATGACACTTTTTTTATCAAAATAATGAGGATTTAAAATTCAAATTGCATTATTCAAATATTAGCATAAATTTACGTTTCACTTCATAACGTTTTTTTGCTTTTAAAGATGTACAGAAAAGGGCTCGTTTTATTTTGTTGGGTGTTTGTCAATCTGTTTGGACTAAATTGTTTCGGGCAGGAGCTCTTTTTTGAAAAGATTTCCGGGCAGGATACAGATCCGAGTACTTCAATTCATGGTATTGCCAAAGATTCAATCGGTTACATTTGGTTTGGGAGCTGGAACGGAGCGTACAGATACGATGGTAAATCTTTCAATTATTATTATCACAAACCATCAGATAACAATTCATTGCCCAATAACCGAATTCGTAATATCGTTTCAGACCAAAAACTGGGACTTTGGTTTTTGACATTCGATCGTAAATATGCTAAGTTTAACTATCAGCTCAATACGTTTCGTGTTGTTGAGGCAAAAGCAGTTCCAAAGAGTATAATTTCGAAACTAAACAGTAATTCCAATACTTTAAACAAAGCAAAGGTTGTTAACGGCAAACGCTATTATTTGTCTTCACATCTGCTGACTTCATTGGATATTCATTTCGGAAAAGAGTTTAGTTACACTGCCGATATAAGTCAGCCGGGAAGTTTATTGGATGATTATGTCACAACTTTTTTTATAGATAGCGAAAACATCATCTGGCTCGGAACCAGAGGAGGTGATATTTATAAAGCAAATCCCAACCGAAATCCGTTTGAACTGCATTACAGCTATATTTCAAAAGATGGAAAAACCAAACTGGCAAGCATTAGGGCAATTCTTAAAGTTGAAAACGAAATTTGGCTTGGAACTGATGAAGGTGTACTTATCTACAACAATCATGGAATAAATTACAATCATCCTTTTTATAAATCCAGTAGTAAAATCAGTCAGGTACGGACTTTATTCAGGGATAATAAAGGCGGTATCTGGATTGGAGGAGTGAATGGTTTGGAATATTATAATCCTAAAAGCAACCAAACCAAACCAGTTATCAATAAGGTTTTATATCCAAAGTTGGAAACCTGGTCGGTATTTGCGATAGAAGCCTTTGAAAATGATATATTATGGATTGGTTTATACAACGGAATTGCCAAAATTAATTTATCCGATGAAACTGTTGTTTTTTATGATTTAGCAAAAGAAATCGACAATCACAGCGTGATGGATATCCTTGCGATTGACAAACAAAAACTATGGCTGGCAACTGAAGGAAACGGAATAATTCAATTGAAGATAAATAATCATGACGTTACTTATGATAATTCGTTTAATGTTTTCCGATCAGGTTCAGCCATAAATAAAAAGATTTCCGGAAGCATTATTTATGCGCTTCAAAAAGACAAAAGAGGAAATGTCTGGGTAGGAACGAGTGAAGGTTTGTATAAAATTCAGCTTGCTTTAAATCCTATTCAGGCTGAAAATATACAGCTGCAGTCGGGAATGCCAAATACCTACATTTCTTCGATTACAGATGATAATGAAGGCAATATCTGGATTGCCCATAAAGAAGGAATTTCTAAGATTAATGGTGATTCAGGAGAAATTTCGAATTACCAGAAAAAAGATCAGTACAGTTCCTGGCGTTTTTTAGAAAGAGCACTTTATAAAGATTCAAAAAGAAATACTATCTATTTTGGCGCTAAAAATGGCTATGTTGCTTTTAATCCGAAGGATATAAAAACGATTTCAAAACCTAATAAACTGATTTTAAAATCACTTTATGTGTCGAATCAGGAAGTTATTCCGATGGATACTGTTTTTGGGAAACCAATTTTATCCAAAATTTTATCCCAGACAAAATCTATTGATTTAGATTATGAAAACCGAAACTTTACTGTTGAATTGGCTTCTTTCAACTATCTTGACAGCCGAAAAGAAGTGTATGAATATGTGTTGGAAGGCTACGAAGACAATTGGATTAAAACGAACAGTAACAAAATCTCGTTCCATAAAGTACCGCCGGGGAATTACACTTTGAGGGTAAGATTGGTTTCAGATATTAAAAATACTTCTGCAGCTGAACTGGATATTCACGTGAATGCGCCCTGGTATGGAAGCTGGTGGTTCAGAGGTTTGTTTTTGATTTTACTGATTGCTGGTGTTTATTGGGTTTTTAAAGAAATTTTGTATCGCGAACGACTGAAAAACGAAATCGAACAGGAACGCCTGAACGCCGAAAGACAAGAAGTTTTGAACAAGGAAAAAATGGAGTTTTTCACTCATATTTCTCATGATTTAAAAACGCCTCTCACGTTAATTGCTGATCCATTGAAACGCCTTCAGGAAGACAAGGTTGCTCCAGAAGACAAAGCGGTTTATTTTTCGATGATTAACCGAAACATGCAGCATTTAACCCGACTAATTCATCAAATATTAGATTTTAGAAAATCAGAAACGGGGAAATTAAAACTCAATACTAGTTCGCAGGATTTTAACGCTTTTGCAGCAGCATGTTACGCGACTTTTCAGTTTATAGCCGAAAAACGACATATTAAATTCAGCCTTCATTTGAAGGAAGAAGATTTGTTTTGCTATTTGGATTTTGAAAAAGCAGAACAGATTATCATTAATTTAGTATCGAATGCTTTTCAGTACACTCCCGATGGTGGCGAAATTTCGTTTTCTGCCGGATTGAACAATAATAAAACATTTATTGAAATTGTTGTGGAAGACAATGGACTCGGGATAGTAGCTTCGGAACTGGAAAAAATATTTGAGCCGTTCAATACAGTAGGAGCAAGTCCGTTTTATGGATATTCGTCCGGTGTTGGATTGTCGCTCACACGAAATCTTATTGCGTTTCTAAGTGGAACTATTTCTATTGAAAGTGAACCCAATAAAGGAACCAGAGCGATTATAAATTTGCCTTACCAGATGGCAGAAGCTGAATCTTTTGCTTCGGTTTCCGCTGAAACTGTTTCTGTAAATGATTATAAAGAGAGAGATGAGAATATTGTTTCGACTGATTCTGATAATTCAAAACCGTCATTGCTTATTGTAGAAGACAATCCTGATGTTCAGTTGTATTTAGGCAAAGAGCTAAGCAAAGACTACTTTTTGATACAGGAATATGACGGTAAAAAAGGTCTCGAAGCCGCAATAAAGCATATTCCGGATATTATTGTTTCGGATATTATGATGCCCGAAATGGAAGGAACCGATTTTTGCAGGGAACTCAAAAGCAACGAAAACACATCCCATATTCCGCTTATTTTTTTAACAGCAAAAGGTTCAGACATAGATCAGATTGAAGGTTATAATTTAGGTGCGGAGGCTTATGTGATGAAACCATTTAATGTAGAGGTGCTGAATGCGCAGATAAAAAGCGTTCTGGAGAACAGAATCATTTTGCAAAACCGACTTGCCGGTATCAAAGAAATCAATCAGCTGCAGCAGGAAGTACCGGATCTGGACAATCAGTTTCTGGAAAAGGTGATTGAAAAAATAACTTTACATATTGAAGATACTGAATTCAATTCGGAAGAACTGGCGCAGGTTTTAGGTATCAGCCAAAGACAGCTTTATAGAAAACTAAAAGGAATCAGCGGTAATACGGTTCACGAATTTATTACCAAAGTAAAAATGAATGAAGCAGAAAACCTCTTAAGAAATTCAGACCTGAACGTTTCGCAAATTGCCTACAAATTAGGTTTCTCTGAGCCTTCGAACTTTTCAAGAACTTTTTCGAAGTATTTTGGCTGTAGTCCTTCGCAGTTTGTGAAGTAATTTTATTAAACTAAAAAAAAATGAATTTTACAGAAGAAGAATTAGAAAAGCAGGAAAAAGAAATACGTTTTAATTTGTTCTTAGTTTTTGTTCCGATTGCTGTAATGTTGTTTATTATCAAAGCAATTCCGTCGATTATATTCGTACACAATATGAAAAATCCCAAGCTGTTGAGTTTAACGGAACAATTATAAAAAAAACAGAAGAAGGAGATTACCCAAGATCTCCAAGATATATTCTTTTAGAAAATTATCATTAAGAACCAGTTTCAGGTGAAATTTATCAAAAAGTCAACATCGGAGACAGTGTTGTAAAAAGAAAAGGTGAAGATTCTGTTTATTACTATCTTAAAAAAGGTACAATAATCGTCAAAGATTATAATAAACTCGAGAGAGAAGAATATCAAAAAGCTATGAAATAATAATTACAGCTTTAATAAAATCCTATTTTTTTTTACTTCTAATAACTTAAATGTTCTTATTTTTTTATAAGAATATTTGGATATATTTGAAAAATAGCAAGAAGAAATAAAATCCTGACAGTATTCCAAATATAAGGCGTATAACGAAGATTAATTTCGTCTACTATAAAAGAGTTGTCGGTAATTTTGCCAATACAACTGCCAAATAAATTTACAATTATGAAAAATATAATCTTAGCAACATTCATTTTAACTGTCTTGACAATTTTAAGTTGTCAAAATGAAAAAAAAGAAGAAACTAATAAACAGCCAGAAATAGTTATTACTAAACAGAAAGGAACTGAATTTTCAGCAATTGAAATCAAAAAAAAGAAAACGGACCAAATTGTTAGTAAAGACAGTTTGGATATTATTTTCATTGGAAAAACTACAGAAGAATTAAACAAATATAACTTTCATACTTGTTTAGGAGCAATACTTGGAAATAACTCAGAAAATGAAGAATATGCCGTTTGCATATATTCATTACATCGTAATGATTGTCATAAAGGGAGGAATAAAATTGTTATAGAAAAATTTATCAATTATTATGAGCAGGGAAAAGCAAATTTTGTGGTGAAGGATGAACTTATTGTAACGAGTGATTTTCCAAAAAAGTGTTATTCGAATGTTCGTATGAAATTAGATTGAAACAAAACTGAAAAAAATTATCTGATCGAATATGAAGATAATTCTAAGGAAATAATAACCAAAATCTATAAACTTTGGGAAATAGATTTAGACAAAGAAAAATTTATAGAAATAGAATTGCCCAAAAATTTTCAGGTTTATAATCCAGACTATGAAGAAGGATTATAAAAATACCGCTAACAAAGGTTTGTATCAGACGGACTAATGTGTAAAATTGAAGTTTTCTAGTTCTATAAATCCTAGTGATAACTGATAGTTAAACCCATAACTTTTTGAGCTATAATTTGCGTAACGGCTCGCAGATAAAGAAAGAACAATAAAAAAACACTATAACTTATTACATTGCTTTTTTGTTGTATAAGCAGTACAATTACAGTCAAAAAAAATGAAAAAAATAGTAGTTAGTTTTTGTATAATTAATTTTCTGATAAGCATTGTATTATTTGTGATCTATAGAATTGTGATTGCAGAAAAGACAATTAATGGAAATTTATTGGAACAATTGATGCAGTTTTTAGAACTTCTATTGAATATATTTTTTGCATTTATATATCTTGTTGCTATGGTCGTAACTTCTTTTACAGTTCTGTTGAATCTGATAGAAAAAATCAGGAATAATTTCTATTTGTCCCTTTTAACATTTTTAGGAATACCGTCATTTTGTATTATTTTTATAATGATTAAGGCATGGATAGATTTTAGCCTCAACAATCTGACTATCTTGAAAACTCTTGCAATTTTTTCGATAACTTATTTGTTCCTTACAGCAATTCAATTTCTATCATTCAGAAAAAGAATTAAAAAATTACAAGCTGAATAAATTAAAACTTATTAGAATATGACTTTTCATGATTTCATCTGATGCTCGTTATATTTGGAGTATAGTACGAATGTTACCACTAATTTTATGGAAGAAAAAAGAAAGACAAAACGGATATTAATTTTAACCATAATTACTTGTTGTATTTATCTTCTTTTGACAATATTTTATCATCATATTGACAAACATTTATCCGGAGTTGTTTATATTTTTTTGACAGCTTTAATTCCAATAATATTTGTATTAATCTTTGTTTTTGAAATTAAAGGGATTGTCAGAATTATTCGAAACAGAGCGAATTTGAATTTTTTATTTTGTTTGCCAGTACTAATTTGCTCAATAACAATTTTGTATACATTTTTAAGTCCTTACAGACTTGATTCAGAAAAGTTAGAAAGTGAAGTTGATTTCAGAGCCTGTTATGAGGGAACCCAAAATCAGGCTTATATTCTTTTTAGAAAAGATAAAACATTTGAATTACATTGGACTGGTGTTTTTGGTTATAACGAGTGGTGGACAGGAAAGTGGGATGTAAAAGATAATATTCTAACGCTTAAGTATGATGATAAACAAGCTGTACAGCTTGGTGACAAGATTCTAATTTCAAATGGTTATTTAAATCCAATAGGAAAAACATTTGATAAAAAGAAATATCCTCATCCAATGTTTTATCTTGGGTATTGCAGGCATGAAAATTAAAGCAGTATATGACGATCTTATGCTCCTATTTAAAGAGCCAGCGTGAGTTTGTCATTTCAACGAAGGTGTTCCGAAAGATAGTGAACAGTAGAAGCAAATCACATTACAAATTTAGCAAAGCAAATCACCAATCTTTGTCGAATTTCTAATGTGATTTCTCCCTCCGGTCGAAATGACATTATTGTGTAAAACTGTGAACTAATTTTCCAAACACTCAATCCTAATTAATCGGATTTATTTCACCTTATTCTGATTAGAATTCGGTTTCAGTTCATCAGGACTGTCCTTCGTATAAGTTTTAAACACTTCACGGGACGGACTGGTAAATACATCCTTAATGACCTCAAAATCCAGTTTGTTTTTTGGATTGAACTGATCCGAATCCATGTATTTTTGAAGCGAGTAAAACAATTGTTTTGCAGCAGGTTTATTTTGCACTTCGGGATCAATATCGGCACTGCTGACGACGATTGTTCCATTTCCTACCTTAGCTTCAAATACCAGTGCCAGTCGACGGTTCATAAACCAGGTATCAATCGGCTGAATTAACGGACGAAAATCTGCAGGGAAATCCTCCAGATTCATCACCTGAGAACGGTTTTGGATGTCCCACCACTGTAAATCACTGTGAAAACTCGTTGGGAAATAGGCAAAAGCCGGACTTTTTTCCTGAATAAGCATTCCCGTAACATGCGGTGGACGCATTTTGAACCAGGACGTATTCCAGAAAACAGGCAGGAAATGCATTTCGACTTCTTTGCCTTTTACCACTTTTCCGGCAGCATTCAAAAAGACTTTTCCTCCTTTATCCAGGACTTCTTTCGCTTTATCGTCTAAGACTGTCGTGTAATAAACAGAGGAGGTATTCTCCAGATTCTTTTCCGGATAAACCCAGAAATTCCAGTCGTTGACAAAAGCTGTTCCGTTTACTTTTACTTCAAGGTTTAGTTTTGAAGGCTCTTTTATTTCGCTTAAAACAAAATTTAGATTTCCTGCTAACTGTCCGTTTCCATTTTCAAAAGTTTTAGGATTGAAACTTCCTGAAGAAAGGATATTTCCTTTTTCATTTTTAATAATCCAGCTGATAATTGTATTTTGAAGTGGTATTTTGCCTGAATGAAAAAGAGCTATTTCTGCCTTGAAAGTTTCATTATTGGTATAAACAAATTTTGGAATTTTGGCTAATGGAACAGTTTCATTGCAAAATCGGATATAGTCCTGAGCCGTTGCATATCCTTTTTCCTGAAAAAAAGCATCCAGAACACCTACCAAAGCCGTTCCTTGCCCGGGAAAGTCTTGTAAACCTAATGCCTGAAAACCAGCGTATCCGGGTGTTCTCAGTATTTTTTCTATTTCGTTCTTATAGCACAGCAACTGTAATTTACCCGAAGCATTTAGAAAGTCTTTTGCCTGATCTCCCATGTGATGATCCTGTAAATCCTGACGGAACATTTCAAAGTTTTTGGCTCTGTAAACACCGGTGTATTTTTTAATTTCATCAAAATTCGGAAAAACACAATACTGTCCGATTTCATGAGCTACAAATGGAACTTTAAACGGAGCGATACCTGCACTAAAATCTGATTCGGTTTCGGGCATTTTGTCCCACTTTAAACCTCTTACACCGCCACGAGACTGGTATTCCGCATTTGGGACTACAGGCCAGCTTCCGCCTACAGACATTCCGGTGTAAACGCGTCTGTTGTCTTTTGCTTTCCAAAAATCCACAAATTCGTTGAGGTATTTCACCTGATTTCCTGCTGGTTCATTTCCTGCAGACAGCATGGTAAACGATGCATAATTTCCGTATTCTTTTGCCATACGAATGGTTTCATCATACAAAAACTTATCGACCGGCTGACCCAAACCTATTTTAGGCCCGTGATTAGGCCAGCTCGGACCTTCGGGCTGTAAATATAGTCCTGTTTTATCGGCAGCAATAAAAGCAGCTTCAGGTGGACACCAGGAATGAAAACGCACATGATTTAAACCATACGATTTGATGGTTTTAAAGATCTTTTCCCAGGCTTCGACTGTTGTTGCAGGATAACCCGTTAACGGAAATTCACAATTGTGAACCGTTCCGCGAAGTACTACCGGAATATCATTTATTAGAAATTGACTTCCTCTGATTTTGAATTCCCGCATTCCGAATTGTACTTTTTTCGTAGCAATTACAGCTTTGGAAACAAGTTTTACTTCTAAATTATAAAGTGATGGATCAAATTCATCCCAGATTTGCATTCCTTTTCCAAAAGGTAAATCAAGTTCGATAGTGTTTTCTTTTTGTTTGGAAATGGTTAGATTGCTTGTGATTTCCTTAGTCTGATCTGATTTCGGACTGTTGAAACTTTTTGCCGAAATTTTGAGTTTTCCGTCAAACGATTCCGACGTGGTATTATTGACTGTAATTTTTACAAGCGCTTTTCGGTTTTTCACATCCGGATAAATCTGAACATCGTCAATGTAAATAGGAGAAAGCGACTCCAAAGCGATTTTACCAATAATTCCGTTCCAGTTGCCCTGAGTATGATCTGTGATACTATGCGAGTCAGGACCAACATTAATCTCTTTGATTCTATTGTCGATACGGATTGTAATACGTTGTTTTCCGGTACTCAGATACGGACTTAAATCATACACATGAGGGGCTACCAATGAGTTTTGAAGACCAATTTCTTTGTCGTTGACCCAAACACGGGTTTGTATGTGTGCTCTTTCTAAACGAAGGATGATGCGTTTGCCTTTCCAGTTTGCGGGAATATTTACTTCTTTTTGGTACCATGCAGCTCCAACATAATGCTTTGCAGGTGTCAGCCAGAAAGGAATGTGGATATTTCCAGGCTGGCGGTATTTTTCTAAGCGGGGAATGAAATAAAAAGAACTGTCATAAATAGAACCTGTCCATTTTGTTTTCAAAGTGATTTCGTCTCCTTTTAGAAATTGAGCCATAGAACCCGGCAGTTTTATGTGGTCTGTCAGTTTTCGGTTAAACCATTTTTCAGCAACACCAACGTCCTGTCTGTCTATTTCGAAAAGCCAGTTGCCTTCGAGGTTTATTTCTTCCTGTTTAAAACTGCTTAGGGTAAAAAAGGCGACCATCAGCAGGCAGTTAATAATATGTTTTTTCATTGAGGTTTATTGGTTGTTAGTAAATAGTTATTAGTAAATAGTTATTAGTGAATAGTTATTAGTGATTAGTCTTTAGTAATTATTGTTATGTTGATAGGCAAGAGACTGCAAATTTCAAGTGCCAATCACTAATTACTTTTCACTAATCACTGAAATCATCAATTTATTTTTTAATCGAAAATGAACTTGTTTTGATATAGAAATTATACGATTTAATATTCCCTGAAGTGCTTTTATCGGTACGTGGCAAAAATTTGAAACCTTTGATTTTTATATTTTCGCCCATATCAACCACAACCTGATGCGGATAAGTGATTTTATCGCCGGCTTTACTGGTAGTCCAAATGGTTGATTCCTGCTGATCGAAAATCTTCTCGGCAGAATAATTTCCAACCATTACTTCTTCGCTGTCGGCATAGACTATTTTCCATTTAGAACGCGGAATCAGTTGTCCATCTGTTCCAATAAGTTCAATTTCGGCAATACTGGCGCTGTTGTCTTTTGGATTTTGAGATGCAATAGCTTCAAAACAGAAGTATTGCCCTTCAGCCGTTTTTTGAAAAAGTACTTCTTTCCAGTCTTTATCAGCGTTAAGCGAACCTGAATCAACAGGAGTTTCAGCGGAAAGATCAAGAGTTTCTCCTTTTTTTCTGTGTAAAAGAGATTCGTCAACAACAATTTTGTCCAATACAGGAATCGTAACACCTGAAATTTGAGGATCTTTTGGAGTTTCTAAATCCAGGATTATAATTTCATTTTTGCCTTTTTTCAGCCAGCATCCCGGCATGAATAGGGTTTGTTGCGGACCAATTTTCCAGTATCTTCCGATATTATAACCGTTTACCCAAACCATTCCTTTTCCCCAGCTGCTCATATCGATATAAGTGTCACCAATAGCAGTAAGTTTGAAAGTGGCGCGATACCAGGCAGGACCATTTGTTTTTTCTTTTTTGAATTTGAGGTTTTTCTGGAAATCATATTCCACAGGAAAATTATAAACTTCCCAATTGGTAAGCGTACTTGAATTGGATGAAATCTGCATTTCAACTTTTTCAGTAATTCCTTTTCGGTCAATGATGGTTTTCCCATAATTTACACGGCCGTTGGCATCGACCAGAATGTCGAGTACATCACCTTTTTTAACCGGAGGCATTTCAATAGTACTTTCATCTTTTCGGCGATCCAGGTTTCCGATAAGTTTTCCGTTGATATAAATGTTGGCCCAGTCGTGAAGTTCAGTAAGTTTTAATTTGAACGGAGTTGTACATTCCGGAAGTTTTGTTCGGTATAAAATTCGTCCCCAGCCCTGATTAAAATATTCCATAGGTTTTATGGTTTCTGACGGAATGGCTTTCGGAAGATTGTCGAAAAGAGGAGCTGTTTCACTAAAAGTGATTTTAGGAATCGAAATTACCGGATAATTAGCCGGCGGTTCCGGAATCGTTTCTCCGGGATTTAGATAATTTTTTAATAAGTCACGAACAGCATAGAATTTGTCTGTAGGTTGTCCGGCTTCATTTATAGGAGCGTTATAATCGTAGGAAGCGACCATAGAACCAAACGGAGGCGCATTGGCACCACCCCATTGCCCGAAAGAAGTTCCGCCATGAGCCATGTAAAGGCTGAACGAAATATTGCGGTCGAGCATGTCTTTTAAACTGCCTATAAAACTGCTGATAGATCTGGTTTCATGAGCACGACCCCAGTAATCAAACCATCCTGTCCAGTATTCGCTGCACATTTGAGGGGCGTTGGGATAGACTTCATTGTATTTTTGAAACTGCTGATCGATATTCGAACCTGCTCCAAAGTTTAATGCGGTATACACGCCTTCAACATCATATTTAAAGAAATTCGAACTCCAGTCACAACGGAATAATTGTACTTTGTCAAATCCGGAAGAACGAACGGCATCTCGTACCTTTTCCATATAATTCACATCCTGACCGAAAACACCATATTCATTTTCGACCTGAACCATGATGATATTTCCACCATTTTGAATCTGAAGAGGAGCCAGTTCTTTGCCCACACGTTTTAAGTAATTAACAGAACGCTCCATAAAATACGGATCTTTTGAAGTCCGCACCTGAATGTCATTTTTTTTCAACAGCCACCATGGCAGACCGCCCATATCCCATTCGGCACAGGCATAAGGTCCGGGGCGCACGATACAGTACATTCCGTTTTTTTGAACGAGGCGTACAAATTCTGCTACGTCTTTTTGTCCTGTAAAATCAAATTTATCAGGTTGTTGTTCGTGAAAATTCCAAAACAGGTAAATACAAATCGTATTCATCCCCATGGCTTTGCACATTTGGATTCTGTGTTCCCAGTATTCGCGTGGAATCCTCGGAAAATGAAGTTCACCTGCACGTACTACAAAAGGTTTACCATTTAGCAAAAAGGTTTTGTCTCCGGCAATGAGTGTTCCTTTTTCTGTTTGAGCATTGGCGTTTAATGCCATAAAAAAAAGAAAGGCAAGAATAAGTTTTGATATTTTCATGTTTACTTTATTTCAAATCTGAATTGGATAGTTCTTTCTAATGATGATTTTTTGATTGATAGCTAATATGTAAAATGTTTCCTTTTTAGTCCCGATTATTTCGTCAGTTCGCTATCGTTGGTGTGTAATGGAAAGCGGACGATGTTTCCTGAAATGCCAAATTTTTACTGCTTCAAAAAAACAATCTTACTTTTCAAATCTACATTTACTTTATATTCTGTCAAAATTATGGGCTTTTAAATTTCTAAAATCTAAGCGGTCCAGGCAAAAATAATAGTACATAAAAGGCTGTTGCCTATCATAAATTGACATTTTATATCATAATTGGCCAATATGTCCGAATATGATAACCAATGGCAAAGGCTGATAATACAAGTTGTGCAGAAGGATTTATATTTGTGAAACCTTTAAAAGTGCTTACTATTCAACTAACCCAATACCAATTTAAATAATGACTATTAAAAATATTTTTTACGCATTTGGTTTCGCAGTTCTATTTGCAAACGGACTAAATGCACAGAATGATTCTGGCAGAGTCAAATACAATTTCAATTACGGTTGGAAATTAAATGTAGGTGATGCTGAGCAAGCCAAAGAGATAACTTATGATGACAACAAATGGTCTAAAGTAAATCTGCCTTTTGCATGGAATCAGGCAGAAGCTTTCAAAGTAGATATTTCTCATTTGTCGACCGGAATTGCCTGGTACCGCAAAACTTTTCAATTGCCTAAGGAGGCTGTAAACAAAAAAGTTTTTATCGAATTTGAAGGCGTTCGCCAAATGGGAGAAGTTTACGTAAACGGAAAATTTGCAGGTCGCCACGAAAATGGAGCAATGGCTTTTGGAATTGATATTTCGGCTTTGGTGAATCCATTTCCTCAGGAAAATGTAATCGCTGTAAAAACCGATAATGACTGGAAATACAGAGAAAAATCCAGTAATTCCCCTTATCAATGGAATGACAAAAACTTTAATGCCAATTACGGCGGTATGCCCAAAAATGTATTTCTGCACATTAAATCAAAAGTGTACCAAACTTTGCCATTGTATTCTTTCCTTGGTACTACGGGAACTTATGTGTATGCAAGCGATTTCAACATTGCCCAAAAGAAAGCGACTGTAAATGTAACTTCTCAGGTAAAAAATGAAGAGGCCAAAACGGTAAAAGCACAGCTGAAAGTCAGCATAAAAGATTTGGAAGGAAAAGAAGTGGCCAGTTTTTTAGGCGAAGCTATTACTTTGGAACCCAATCAAACCAAAGATTTAAAGGCATCCAAAGCTTTGCAAAATCTGAATTTTTGGAGTTGGGGTTATGGGTATTTGTACACGGTAACTTCGGAGTTGATGGTAGAAAACCAATCGGTTGATAAGGTCGATATCAAAACAGGATTCCGCAAAACAGAATTCAAAAACGGAATGGTGTATTTGAACGACCGAGTAATAATGATGCACGGTTATGCACAACGCACCAGTAACGAATGGCCTTCTATCGGAATGTCTGCTCCGGCCTGGCTGAGTGATTATTCGAATAGTCTGATGGTAAAGAGCAACGGAAATTTAGTGCGCTGGATGCACATCACGCCTTGGAAACAAGATGTGGAATCTTGTGACAGAGTAGGGCTTATTCAGGCAATGCCAGCAGGTGATTCCGAAAAAGATGTTACAGGCAGAAGATGGGAACAGCGTACCGAATTGATGCGTGACGCTATTATTTACAACCGAAACAATCCGAGTATTTTGTTTTACGAATCCGGTAACGAAAGTATTTCTGAAGAACACATGCAGGAAATGCTAAACATTCGAAATCAGTATGATCCATTTGGAGGTCGCGCTATCGGCAGCCGTGAAATGTTGGACAGTAAAGTAGCCGAATATGGTGGTGAAATGTTGTACATCAACAAAAGTGCGCATATCCCGATGTGGGCAACTGAATACAGCAGGGACGAAGGCTTACGTAAATATTGGGATGAGTTTACCCCGCCTTTTCATAAAGAAGGAACAGGAGGAACCAATCATACCAATGTAAACGGGACAAAAGTTGTCGATGCGAGTGCTTACAATCACAATCAGGATGCTCATGCCATTGAAGATGTGGTGCGTTGGTACGACTATTGGGAAGCCCGTCCGGGGACTGGAGCCCGTGTAAGTTCGGGTGGAGTGAATATTATTTTCAGTGATTCAAACACCCATTACAGAGGACAGGAAAATTACCGTCGAAGCGGTGAGGTCGATCCAATGCGTATTCCTAAAGACGGCTTTTATGCGCATCAAGTTATTTGGGATGGCTGGGTCGATACCGAGAAACCGGCGGCTCACATCATCGGACATTGGAATTATGAAAATAGCGTAACCAAAGACATTACAGTAGTTTCTACCGCCGATGTGGTGGAGTTATTTGTGAATAATATTAGTCTTGGAAAAGGAACGCAAGATAAAAGGTTTTTGTTCAAATTTAAAAATGTACAATTTAAACCCGGAAGCATCAAAGCGGTTGGTTATGATAAAGCAGGAAAAGCTATTTGTGAAGACGAAATCAAAACGGCCGGAAATCCTGTTGGACTTAAATTAACCACCATCGAGAGACCTGGAGGGATGTTGGCCAATGCTAATGATTTGGCAATCGTTCAGGTAGAAGTGGTGGATGAAAAAGGAAACCGTTGTCCTACGGCTATGAATATGATTGATTTTGAGGTACAGGGTCAAGGTACTTTTGTCGGTGGGATTGCCCAAGGACCTGACAATTATATTGGTTCTAAAAATCTTCCGGTGGAATGTGGAGTGAATCGAATTTTTGTGAGATCAACCGAAACAGCCGGAGTTATCAGTATTAAAGCGTCTTCTCAATCACTCAAAAGTACGGCTATAGAGGTAAAAACAATTCAAACCGATTTGGACAAATTGTCTACAAAATTACCGTCTGACAACTTACCTTCTTATACGGAAAAAGGGCCTACGCCAAGAACACCATCGTTTAAGAAAACCCGAATTCCAGTTGCGATTATTGGCGCTAAGACCGAATCTAATCAGGCAGATGTTGCAAAAAGTTATGATGATAACGAACTGACGCAATGGTCATACGGAAAAAATGACAAAGCAGTAATCGAATATGAACTGGCTCGCACAGCTAATGTTAATCAGGTTGTGATGAAACTGGCAGGGTGGAGAAGCAAAAAATACCTAATCAAAATAGCTGTTGACGGTAAGAAAGTTTTTGAAGGGTCAACTCCGCTGAGTTTAGGGTATGTGACGATAGATTTTGCCTCAACCAAAGGTAAAAAAGTCCAAATCGAATTATTGGGTTCCGAAAAAGACAGTGACGCTATCAATCTGGTAGAAATTACCGGAAAAGTAGATCAGGCCGGAATCAATAATGCAGATAAAACAATTCAGCGCCTGCCTATCGTAGAAATAGAGTTTTATGAGCCAGTTAAGTAGATAGAAAATTCAAAAAAAAAGTTTGGTTAGTTTTTAGTTTGGCCTGTCAGGTATTCAGTATTCCTGACAGGCTTTTTTAAAATTTAGAAATGAATACGAATAGTTTTTTGAAGCAGAAAAAAGGGTATTTCAGTAAGCCACATCCCGCATTACATTGTACACGAGCAGAGCGAACTAAAGAAGCCTGTAATGCAAAAAAAAATATTAAAAGAGACTTCTTGTTCAAAAAAAAGATTTAGAAAACTTCGCCAATTCTAAAATAAACTCCCCAGTCGCCTTTACCCACAGCTCCGTCAATACCCACATTAAATTTTGATTTTTTAAAAGGATTGTAACGATATCCGACTCCTCCTCCGGGATACATTTTCCAGTCAAAACTCGGTGTGTCAGAACCGTAAATTGTTGCGAGACCAACAAAACCTACAAGGCCCATTTTTTTACCAAAATTATAGCGGTATTCACCCTGAATATCCATTAAGCCGTCACCACGGTATTTACCTTCAGAATAACCCCGGATATCAGTATTACCAATGGTACTCTGCTGTTCAAAAGCGACATTTCCGAGACCGAATTTACCATAAAGACGAGCTGCAATAACATCTTTTCCTTCGCGTGTCGGAATGTATTTATTGGCCTGAAACGAAACTCGGTTGGATGCCAGACTATTGTCCATAAATTTTGGATAAGTAGACCAGTCCAGTTTAATTTTATAGCCTTTGGTAGGATAATAAACAGCATCTCTAGTATCAAACAGTAATTCAAAAACCAAAGCGTTACTATGCGAAACCGAAGCAGGTGAGATATCATCCTCGTAAACCGTGTCGTAATGTGCATACGTATACGATAGCCCACCATAAAATTTGCCGACTATTTTTCGCTGGCCTCCCAAACTTAAGATGGTGGTTTTAGTCCCATAATCATAAAAATCAGGCTGATCCACATCGTCTACATAAAATTGTGAATTTTGATTGCCGGTCAGAAAGAAAAATTTCACACGCCAGTTGTCTTCATCCAGGTACCATCTGTTAAAAAGGGCAATAATATAAGATTTATTAGTGGTATAAATGGCTGACATTCCAGATAACGACTTCGGCGAAATGGTATCCTTTTCGTTGACTTTATACATCATCATCGGAATAGCCCCAAACATAAATTCGAGATTACGGTTATAACTCAAATAAGGCATAACCCTCAATTCGATTTTTTTCTCTTTTTTAGGAACAGAATCAGCTATTGCCTGACCGAAAGAAAAACTTATGAAACCAATAAAAAATGTGAATAACAGAAAATGCTTCATGTATAAATTTATTTTGGGTAATACTTATATTTTAATTTGTAACAAATTCAGGATGAGTAATTAATAAGAATTCTTGCTTATTGTAAATTTAGGTAAAAAAAGGGTAGGAAGCTAAAATTAACTTTTCAATAATGATAAAAAAAGTCCAATTATGGTCAAGAACAAGAAATCCAATATCCTCTATGGGGATTGTACTTTCTTTAGTTTCAGATTTTAATACCAGCTGATTGTATTTGGTAGTTAAGGAAAACTTGTTTTCAATAAAAATAGTTTTTTTAAGCATAACCTTATTTTTATAGTTTGCTTAAAGTTCGGTTTTTAAATAAAACTATTTTTACGGTTTTCCTTACTCCAATAAATCGTTTCTGAAGATGCTATATGAAGCCTATCGAAACCTAATTTGAATAAAAAATAGGTGGCTGAATAACGACAGGTGTAATGCCTGTTTTTAAATCAATTCCCACACTACGTAAGCGACCGGAAAGATTGATAGCTGAGAAATCAAGCTTTTTGAAAAATGCCCTCACAGTGTGTCTGGAACCGGCATGGCTTGCGATATAAAAGATTTCGTCTTTTTTTTCGCGAAAAGAATCTTTTTTGGGTTCCAGGCTAACAGGATGAAAAAGCTTTACCACATGTGCAGTAGGAAGCAGTGAAGCAGTTATTTGATAGGTAAATGCATTAGATATTCCTGATAAGAGAGATTGAGGATTGAATATGAGACCGCTGGTGTGAAGTATTATTTTACCAGTCATATCAGGCAGATTTTGAATTACAGATTCCAGATTATCTTTAGGAACAAACAAAACAATAATATCTGCTGAAGCAGTTTCATGCAATGATACTAGTTTTATATTTGTACCAATTCTGGCAATTGTATCTCTTACAAGGCTATTACCTCTCGGATTGTTTACCATAACTTCATATCCTGCAAGTGCGGATCTGTTTGCTAATTCTAGTGTGAGGGATCCAATTCCTATAATTCCAATTTTCATAAAGTTTGGATTTGGTTAGTGTTGAGGTTAGATAAGGTCAGGTGTAAACTGAGTTTGTTTGTTGAAAACGTGATAGTTAAATTAGTTAAATTTCACAATATCGCAATACGTATATTTACCTGTTTTTATGTTTTTAGGAACATTGGAGCAAATTGTGGTTCGGCAGAAAGTGCTTATAAATAAACCCGTATCAAGTTTTGAAGGTTTTTTTTTAAAGTTTCCGAATAGGGTTTCGGACTCTTAAAATTGCCAAAAAAAATCAGAACAATTGCAACTGATTGTCTGGTGGAATAGATTTGTTTTTAGGAGGTTTTGCATCTCCAAAAACGGTTTTCCCTCCATATTTATAAGATTCATCCCTTTCTTTTTGAATGAGGGCATCCAGATTGTTATTGGGCGTAAAATTTTCTTCAGCTTTCCGGCAAATTTCAGAAAGCTTACGAATTGCTTCTATCTTGTCGCTGTTGCCAATTTTAGCTCGATGAATAGCTCTTTCCAGGGTATCAATAGTTTCATCATAAATTTTTACTGGTACAGGAAACGGATGTCCGTCTTTTCCACCATGGGCAAAAGAAAAACGGGCAGGATCTTCAAATCGGGTAGGGGTACCGTAAATAACTTCGCTAACGAGTGCTAAAGATTGAAGAGCTCTTGATCCCATGCCCTTTAAAAGCAAAAGTTCTTCAAAATCTTCGGGGCTGTTTTCATGGGTGGTCCACAACATCGCACCCAGTCTTTTCATATTTACATTTTCAACTCGTACGTCATGATGCGCAGGCATAGAAAGATGCTGTATTTCTCTAATTATTTTTGTCGGAGACTCTTTAGACAGTTCTAAAATTCCTGCTCTTGATTTTTCGGCTGTTCCGGCTGTAAGGTTCAGAATACTGCCCTGATTTTCTCCGTATATAAAAGTATGTGGTTCGTTGATAAAAGACTTTAAATCCTCAGAATGCCAATGGTATCTTCGTGCCGTTTTAGAATCCGGGTTCATGCCTTGCTGGATGACGGCCCATTGCCCTTTATTATCCACAATAAAATTATGCTGGTATAACTGAAACCCGTCCTGAATTGCTGTGTTATCAACTTTGGCAGTAAGTCTGCTGCAATTTGCAAGACCATTACCGTCTAGTCCTGTCTGTTCGCCTACATACAAGAGTTCCTGAGGTGTTTTCATTGAGTGAGTACCTTTTCCTCCGCAGATGTAAATACCGAGTTCTTTAGAATGAGGGTTGACCGATTTCTTCAAAGCCCCAAGGACAGAAGTCGTAATGCCAGAAGAATGCCAGTCCATTCCCATCACAGCACCAAAACTCTGAAACCAAAAAGGATTGCTCAGTTTACTGATGACTTCTGACGTCGAAAATTCCATTGCTATAGTTTCTACAATTGCCAGTCCTAATTTAGACATACGTTCGGCAAGCCATAAAGGGACATGGCCATAATGAAGTGGAAGATCAGCCGAACCGGAACGTTTCATGAGGTAAATTTAGAAGTATACAAATTTAGCAGATTGCTTTTGTATTGTGTGTTAATAAAAACAGAAACAGTTTTATGAATTTATCTTTTAAAAAAAAAACAAAAACATATAACGTGTTTATTATTAATTTGTTAAAGGAAGAGCGAATTTAAAAGAACTTCCTTTTCCTAATTCGCTTTCTACCCATATTTTTCCCTTATGCTTGTTTACGAATTCCTTACAAAGTAATAATCCCAGTCCGCTGCCTGATTCATTTTCAGTTCCTTTTTGTATGGACTTTCGGTTAATTTTAAACAGTGTTTCTTTTATATTATCAGGAATCCCGATTCCGTTATCTGTGATTGATATTTCAGCTTTTTGATCTGTTTTTTGAAGTCTAATTTTAATTTCGCCGTTTTTATCGGTAAATTTAATTGCATTGCTCAGTAAATTTCGCAAAATGGTGTCAATCATGTTTTTGTCTGCTTCGGCTTCAATAAAATAAGCAGCCTCAAAAACAATTTTTATATTTTTATTTGATGCCGAATTTTTGCTAAGTTCAATATTTTCCTCAATCAAAGTGTTCAGTAGTATTTTTTTTGGAGAAAATGTGATCATTCCGGTTTGCATCTGCGACCATTCTAATAAGTTCTCCAATAATTTGTAGATGTTTTTATTTGAATCGTGCAGCGTTTCTGAGATTTCCCTCATTTCTTCACGATTGTATTCATCTATATTTTCAAGTAAGACTTCAGAGAGTGAAACAGATGAACCCAATGGTCCTCTTAAATCATGGGCAATTATAGAAAAGAACTGGTTTTTATCGTTTAAAAGTTTTTGAATCTTATGATCTTGTTTTTCTTTAACTAATAATAATAATCCCACGATTCCAATCAGACTCACCATGAATAAACCAATACAGTACAAAGAGTCTAATAAATTATCGGTAAAAACTTGTTCCTGAGGATGAAGGTATCGGTAAATAGTTCGTATTATGATTAGGATTTCAAATCCGGCATAGCACAGGATATAAAACGTTTTAAAGAAACTTTTCTTTTTTTCGACAAAATAACTGATTGTAACAGGCAGATAAATGGCAAATATTCCGATTGAACTAATTATGACCCGGATATTTGTAGTAGCCTTTAATAGAGTTGCAAAATTAAAAATGAGTATGACAGCAATTGTAATTCCTGTTTGCAACAAATAATATTTTCTGGCTTTGCTCCTGAGGAGTGCTAACATAGCCAAGGTTTCGAAGCCACATGCGCAGAAAATCAGGGAATTGGCAATGTTAATTGAGATGAAATCACTGGCAACATTTCGCAGGATAGCCAGCACCCAGGCAATTGTAAGTAATAATTTTCCCAGTCCAAACCATTTTAGAATTTTTTTGTTATCGCCTGTTGCATACGAAAAGGAATAACTGAAAATTAGGATGCAGGTAAAAAAATTGCCCCAAAGATAAAGCAGAAAGAGAGTTTTTGGATCTATGCGTAAAAGCTCGAACATTATTGGTTTTGCTTATTATAACAATAGGGTATGGGCAAATATACAAATAAATGAAAATTGATTATTTACAGATTTGATAGATTGTGTGATGTTTTGCCTAACTACTTTCGAAGAGTAATAGTCCGATAGTGAAATCAAAAACGTCAATTCGGTTTTTTTTAATAAAACGAAACAAAAAAAGTGTATTAAAAACAATTTTGCCAAACGTGTGTGAGTTAGTTTTTTCTTTTTAAGGAAACATTAATTCAGGCGAAGTACCAGCTATTGTATATTTTTGTAATCTAATGCAGCAACAAACACCATGAGTAATATATTTTCTGACAGTGACCAAATAGGTTTGGTCTCTACTTTCTCTGAGCTTGTAAATACCAATTTTGAAGGAGAAATAAATGCGCTATGCTGGTATAGAGATTTGGATGGAGATTTTAACGAAGTTGTAAGCAAGTTGTCTTTAAAAGAAAATATAACAGAAGTTTATCCTGAAGATTTAATCGGACTCAAATTATCGGAAAAAGGTTCTAGGGCACGGGAAATTATTTTGAATGATTTACAATTACTAACTGATTTCGGGGCTTCACCATCACTTAATTTATTGAAATGTTATGAGCGTGATGATGAATTTGATTTCATATCTACCGATGTATATTCATTTCATGTTGATCGTTCACC
Source organism: Flavobacterium calami (assembly GCF_038290035.1). NCBI lineage: Bacteria > Pseudomonadati > Bacteroidota > Flavobacteriia > Flavobacteriales > Flavobacteriaceae > Flavobacterium > Flavobacterium calami. The sequence goes on along the minus strand of NZ_JBBYHS010000016.1, from coordinate 29,469 downwards.
TATTGCAACAGATACTTTTTTATGTACATATTACGGAGCAGCAAGTGATATTATTTCTAATTCGCAGGCAGAGCAAAAAATTTTGATACCGGAAATCCGTGCAAAACTAAAAGAACTGCATAATGGAACAGAGGAAGAATTTGATGATTTTTTGAAGGAGAATTACTTTGATTTACATTATCAGATACATCCGAATGTAAAACCAATTAATTTAGGGTTGATGCATCTTTGGCGTCTTGCAGTAGATCATCCAAAACAACAAGTATTGCCTTGTATTCATAGAGCACCAATTGAAAATGAAGGTGAATACAGGTTGTTGTTGATTTGTTAAAAATGCATTGCAGGAAGCATAAAAATTTTGAAGAACCAATAAATCTTAATATTTGAACTCATAGAATGTGACTATGTGTGTCTCTGAGTGCCATAATTTGGCCAAAAAAAAATATTTTTTGTACCTCGTGTTTTCGAGGTACAAAAACGGTACAAATTTAATCAAAACATCACCTAATATCAAAAAGAAAACGACAGTAAAAAAACGAGTTAAAATATTAATTATCAATATTTTAACTCGTTTGTTTGTTTTTATTTTGTGATGCTTTGTCCTGCTATTTTCCGATGCAGAAGTTTGCAAAGATATTTCCAAGCAATTCGTCGTTGCTGACCTGACCTGTGATGAGCCCGAATTGATACAAGGCTTCTTTAATATCCAGTGCAATTAAGTCACTTGAGAGATTTGTTTCAAGGCCAAATTTTACTTTTTGTATTTCGTCTAAAGCTTTAAGCAATGAATCGTAATGTCTTGTATTTGTGATGATAGTTTCGTTGTTTCTTAAAGCTCCTGTATTTACAAATGACAACAATTCATTCTTCAACTCTTCAACGCCAATTTTGTGTTTTGCCGATATTAATAAAAGTTTGGCGTTTAAACTTTGGAGTTTATGAGTGATATTAAAAGCTTCTTCTTCAGAAAGAATATCCTTTTTATTTACAATTATAATTAATGGTTTTAAAGGATATTTGTTTTTAATCTGTTCTATTTCAGAAACAAACTCTGAACTGGCGGCTTTGAATTTTAAACCATCAAACAAAAAGATAACAACCTGCGCCTGATCTATTTTTTCGAAAGTTTTTTTGATTCCGATGCTTTCAACCACGTCTTTTGTTTCACGTATTCCCGCTGTATCTATAAACCTGAAACCAACACCGCCAATCACCAATTCGTCTTCAATCGTATCGCGAGTGGTTCCGGCAATGTCAGATACTATTGCGCGTTCTTCATTAAGTAAGGCGTTTAGCAAAGTTGATTTTCCAACATTTGGCTCTCCCACAATTGCTACCGGAATACCGTTTTTTATCACATTACCGACAGCAAATGAATCGATTAAACGTTTTAGAACAAACTCAATTCGGTTTAGTAACTCATAAAATTGTGTACGGTCTGCAAATTCTACGTCTTCTTCTGCAAAATCAAGTTCCAGTTCAATTAAGGAAGCAAAGTTTAAAAGTTCTTCACGTAATTTAGCAATTTCATTACTAAAACCGCCACGCATCTGTTGCATCGCAATTTGGTGTGAAGCTTCATTGTCAGACGAAATCAGATCCGCTACGGCTTCTGCCTGCGATAAATCCAGTTTTCCGTTCAGGAAGGCTCTTAGCGTAAATTCTCCAGCATCAGCCATTCGGCATCCTTTTCGCAACAATAACTGAATAATTTGCTGTTGGATATAAGTTGATCCATGGCAGGAAATTTCGATAGTATCTTCACCCGTATACGAATTTGGTCCTTTAAAAACAGATACCAAAACTTCATCAAGCGTTTTTTCGTTATCCACAATATGGCCTAAATGAAGCGTATGTGTTTTTTGCTTGGTTAAATCTTTATTCTTTATGGATTTAAAAACTGAATTTCCAATGGAAATAGCTTCAGTACCTGAAATACGAATTATGGCAATAGCTCCTGCTCCGGATGGAGTAGCCAAAGCGACTATAGAATCTGGATTTATCATGTTGTAAGTTGCAAGGATGCAAAGGTACAAAGTTTTTGAAAGGCTTGTGACTTTGTGAGTTTTATTATTTTATATAAGATTCAAGTGATTATTAATATGATGCTTATTACAAACAAAAAAAAAATTATTTTTGTAGAAACAATTAAAAAATAAAAGCTTATGAAATTAAAAATTACTCTTATTGCAGTTTTATTACTAAATTTATTTTGTGGACAGGCACAGGTAACACCGACCTTGTTTCATAATAATTTATCGAATGGGGTCCAGTTTGCTGATGGCATGGATATGGAAATTTACAATAATGAATTGTATATTTCTATTACTTCGGCTGGAAAAATAGTCAAAGTGAGTCTTTCTGCTCCGAACAGTCCGGTAGTGGATGTTGTTACAGGTCTTACTTATCCGACAGGATTAAAAGTAGTGGGCAACGAACTTTACTTTTTGCAAAGAAACAATGCCGTAATAGCTCCAGGGTCAGGTAAACTTTCTAAAATTAATGCATCTTTAGCTAACCCGACGGTAGTGGATCTTTATTCAGGACTTATGTATCCGATAGAGATAGATGCAAATGGAACAAATGTGTATGTTTCTGAAGCTTTTATAGATAGTAACGAAGATTTAATCAATATGCAGATTTCGTTGATTAATTTATCCGGAGCGCCTATTAAAACAGTGTTGAATAACCAATTTTACAGTATAGATGATTTTGAGTTTAAGGACAATTTTTTGTATGTTACTGAGTGGTCTGGTGCCGAAGTCAACGGAGCAACAAATATTTTGAAACTTGATGTAACAACTGGAACACCTACTGCTGCTATTGCTTATTATAATGATGCGCCTGGAGATTTTTTTTACAAAGGAGAAATTTATAACAATTATATATATCTAAATAGAGATAGTAGTCCGCAAGTGATTAAGAGAATTGATTTGAATTCTGCTACTCCCACAGCATCATTGGCTGTAAGTGGATTTGATTTTAATGGAAATAATCCGGATATTGGTGAAATGATTGCTGATGGAAACAATAACCTGTATTTTTTTGGAGATTATTATAATGGAACTACCACTACTTATTTGTTGTACAAAGCAAATTTGAACAGTTTGGCAACACAGGATTTTGAAAAATCTCCAAAAGTGGCTTTATACCCTAATCCAACTTCTGATTTTATTAGTTTTTCAAATTTAGAAGATTCATCTGAGTATCAAATCATCAGTATTGATGGTAAGGTAGTTAAAACAGGAAATACAAATGCGGATGAAAAAATTAATATTTCTCATTTTACAACAGGAGTCTATACTGCTCGTTTAGGGTATAAATCTTTCAAGTTTGTGAAAAAATAAACAATTTTATAGGCTTGTGTATAAAGCTTTAGGGAGTTTGGCAACAAATTTTCTAAAGCTTTTTTATTTGCAGCCATTTTTTAAAATACTCATTTGGGTTAAATTTTTCTAAAACTGATAATTATCAGGGAACATCTAACTGTGATTCACTAACTTTATGTAGTTAATCTAAAAAATGTAATGATGAAAAAGATATTATTCCCAACCGATTTTTCTGAAGCGGCTACAAATGCATTTGTTCATGCTTTAGAATTTGCAAAAATTGTCAACGGCGAACTTATTTTGCTGCACACTTTTGAAATTCCGGTCTATGATAGTCAGTTTTTTCCAGAAAATTACGCTGCGATTTACAGTTCTATTGAATTAGCCAAATTTGAAGTTTTTAAAGATGAAATCCCGAAGTTAAGAGCTATTGCGGCAGAACGCAATTTAGATGAAATCGTAATCAGGCATCGTCTGATGGATGGTGATCTGCTTTATAATCTGAAAAATGCCGTTGAAGAAGATCAGATAGATTTTGTAATTATGGGTACAAACGGAGTTTCTGACTGGACGAAGTTTTTTACTGGTTCAAACACTAATTCGGTGATTTCAGGTGTTGAAGTTCCGGTATTGTGTGTCCCGATAGATGCTAAATTCAAAAAAATAAAAGTAATTGGTTTTACGACCCGTTATCGCGAAAAAGATAAAAAAGAACTGAAAAAAGTATTAAAAATTGCTAAGAAAACGAATGCTAAAGTTAGAAGCTTGTATGTCAAAACCTCTGTTTCTGATGTTTCTCATCAAACTATTAAAGAATGGGAGGCTGAGTTTGCAGGTGAAAATGTAGAGTTTTTGGTGCTGCCAAGTGATGATGTCAAAGAAACGATACTCGATTTTATACTTTTTAAAGACATTGATATCCTGACCACTATTACACACAAAAGATCTTTTTTTGAAAGTCTTTTTGATTCCAGTTTTACCAAAAAAATCACCAAAGAGGTTTCTATTCCGGTATTAGTGATGCATGAAGATTAATTTCTAAAGCAATAAAAAATGATTATTGTAATGGTAAAACCTATATTTGTGGCTCAACTAAATTGCAAAGATGGACTATTATCAAAACAGGGTTTCCTATTATACAGAGTCATTAAATAAAACCAATAAAAAATTTAACACCATCAGTCTTTTAAGGCTTTTGAGTATTTTTAGTTTTTTGTTTCTAATGTTTTATTATATTAAAACTGATGAGATTCTATACTTAATAAGTGCATTGTTATTTTTTGTTGGTTTTATTTTTTTAATGCGTATTCATTCGCGTTTGTCCTTTCATAAACAGCTTTTAACTGCTCTTTTAAAAATCAATAAAAATGAAATCTCTTTTCTGAAAAGAGAGAAGCTTACTTTTGAAAACGGCTTCGAATTTAACGATTTTCATCATCCGTATGCGTACGATCTGGATATCTTCGGAGAGCATTCTTTGTTCCAGAATTTAAACAGAACGGCCACTTTTATCGGAAAAAAAACATTAGCAAATCAATTATTGAAATTGAATTCGAATGAAGTTATTCTTGAAAATCAGGAAGCTGTAAAAGAACTTGCATCAAAAATAGATTGGCGCCAAGAATTGAATGCGCTTGGAGTTGTCAGTCATGACAGTAAAGTTTTTTATGAGTCTTTAATGTATTGGAAATCATTTAGAAATAATTCTTTACCTAAAGTTTTAGATATACTTTCATTTGTTTTGCCAGCATTGTTTTTTGGTTTTCTGACAGCTTATTTTATTACCTCAAAAACAATTCTGTTGTCGTATCTGACTTATGTTTTTATTGGAAATCTTATCGTTTTAGGAAGGGCATTCAAACAAATTCAGTCTGAAATTGCCAAAGCGGATAATATTGATAAAATCATCAAACAATATGGACTTTTGGTTGAGAAGATCGAATCAGAAAAATTTGAATCCAAAAAGTTAATTAGCTTACAGCAACAGCTGGTTTTTAAAAATACATCTGCCAGTTTGCATTTGAAACAGCTTTCGGAATTGTTTTCCAGAATGGATACGATTAATAATCTTGTGACGGCTACGCTCTTTAATGGTTCATTTTTATTTAATCTTCATGTTTTAAAAGCACTTTTAAAATGGAAAGAAGAGCATGCGGATCAACTAGAAAAATGGATTGATGTGATTGGTGAGTTTGAAGCTTTAAGCAGTCTGGCAAATATGGCTTATAATAATCCTGATTTTGTGTTTCCGGAAATTAATTCTGAATATAAAATCGGATTTAAAAACCTAAGCCATCCATTATTAAATCCGTTGAGCAGAGTAGGGAATGATACGCATTTTTATCCGGAATCTTTTATGATTTTAACAGGTTCTAATATGTCCGGAAAAAGTACTTTTTTAAGGAGTCTTGGTGTGAATATGGTTTTAGGAGGAATAGGCTCAGTAGTCTGTGCTTCAGAGGCCAAAATTCATCCACTTCCAGTTTTAGTTTCAATGCGTTTGTCAGATTCTTTAGCAGATAGCGAATCCTATTTTTTTGCTGAAATCAAACTTTTAAAGCAAATTATGGATGCGTTGGAAGAAAAACCGGCTTTTGTTTTACTGGATGAAATTTTAAGAGGAACCAACTCTGATGACAAACGAAACGGAACAATTGAAGTAGTCAAAAAGGTGATTGCTAAAAATGCAATTGGTGCTATTGCAACGCATGATATTGAAGTTTGTCTGACTACAAATGAATATCCTGACATTTTAACCAATCAGTGTTTTGAAGTCGAAATAAAAGACAATGATTTACATTTTGATTACAAACTTCGTGACGGAATTTGTCAAAACAAAAGTGCTACTTTCTTAATGCAAAAGATGGGGGTTATTTAACTTTAATCAATTAGTATCATAATGATAAAAGCTTTTTCTGCATTTCAAAATTGAAAGAGGCAGAAAAAGCTTTTTTATATACTTGCTTTTATTGAGAATTACAAGTTGGCTTTAATTTTTTCAATAACAGCATCATATTCAGCATCAGATAAATAGGTTTTTTGAGGATTCATTTCAAAAACACTTCCAAATCCGTAACCGTCTTTGTATTTCGGAACGATATGCATGTGCAAATGTGATAAAGTGTCACTAAATGCACCATAATTGATTTTATCAGGATTAAAGGCTTTTGCAATAGCTTTTGCAACTGTAGCAACATCCTCCATGAATAAATTACGTTGTTCGTCACTTAGTTCATAAAATTCAACTGCGTGATCTTTGTAGACTACATTTAAACGGCCTGTATAAGACTGTTCTTTAAAAAGAAAAAGCTGCGAGACTTTTAAGTCTGAAACTTTTATCATTAACTGATGTAAGGTGTCGTTATTTTGACAGTAAAGACATTCTGAAACTGGACTAGGCATGTTTAAATAAATAAAAAGGTTTATAATAATTGAGGTTCTTCGGGCAAAAATACTTTTTATTTTAAAAAGAAAAACTTTTTCCGTCTTTCAAAAATGAAAGAAGCAGAAAAAGTTTTTTAGTAAAGGTAAAACCTGATTTTAGGTTATAATTTGTATTTCAGGCTAACCATTACCTGACGGGGAGCGATAGGGTTTGTACTGTAATTTTCGTGTACTGTATAGTTTAACTCATCTGTAAGATTAGATAATTTACATAATAGAGATACTTTTTTCCATTCGTAACCTGCCGTTGCATCGACCGTTACGTAACCTTCTAATGGAATGTCACGATCTCTGATAGTAACTGTGTATTTTGGATCATTTGGGTTAGTAGGTGCTGGTTTAATTTCTGTCCATAAGTAATCATCATTCCAGCCTCCTGTGCGGTCTCCGATATAGCTTCCAATTGCACCAAAAGAAAATCCTTTTAAAACTCCATCATGTATTTTGTAGAAAAAGCTCAAATTTGCCGTATGTCTTGGTGTTCTTGCTAAAATATCACCAACAACTAAACTTCCGCTAGTTCCGGATGATTTTGAAACTTTAGTTTCATTAAAACTATATCCGGCTATAATGTTTAAACCTTCTACAGGTCTTGCAGTAACATCGATTTCAATTCCTTTACCTTTTGTAGCTCCAACTAGTTCTTTTAAATTTGTATTTACGTTTTCAGTAACACCATCTGCCTGATATTGGGCCGTTTGTGCTAAGTTGTTGTTTTCAATCATATAAACTGTTACGTTGGTACTTAAATCCCCTTTCCAGAAGTCTTTTTTGATACCTACTTCGTACTGATCAATGATAGACGGATCTAATGGTTTAAAATCAACTGTAGTTCCTGTATTTGGTGTAAACGAGTTAGAATAGCTGGCAAACAGCGACATGTCTTTGTTAGGCTGTATAACAAGACCTGCTTTTGGAGAAAAAGCTCTGTTTAGCACCTTTGCGGCAGTTACAGGAGCTGCATTTTCATATGGAGTTTTAATTATATTTTTATTAGTAGGCTGTCCGTTTACGATTTCTTTTTCAATTACTTCTTTTGTTGTAGTAACCTGACTTTCCTGCCATGACCAACGAATTCCTCCTAAAAACTTGACGTGTTCTGTGATAGAAATTAAATCTTGTGCAAAAACTCCAAAACGTTTTGTTTCTGTTGTAGCCAATTGGGTTATTCTGTTGCTGTAAGGTACATTAAGGCTTTGAGTGCTGTAATCGTAGTTTAAGATATTTATGGCTTTTGCCTCTGTTGTTACAAGATCAGCAGGTTTTGCAGGATCAAAAAAACCAAAAGTATAGCTTGGTGCCATTGAGTATTCGTAGTCAGCCCCTGTAAATAGTTGATGTTTGATTTTTCCGGTATTAAAAACACCCTGAAGATTCAGTTGGTCTGCAAATATATTTTCTCCAGCATCAGCCTTTGTTAAGCCTCTTTTCCAAAGAACTTCTGTTGCGCCCGTTGTGCTATTTGTAGAATAGGCTAAGTTCGATAATTGTGCAGTTGACGTTTGAGTTCTTCTGTATGTTTGAAAAGAAGAATTGAATCCTAATTTCCAATTATCATTGAAGTTATGGTTAAACAGTAACGATGCGCTTGAAGATTTTGTGTTTCCTGTTGACCATAGCGCTCCAAAAAATTGATTGCGTGGTAAATCCAAAATTTCTTTTCCAACGATTCCGGTTCCAAAATCAGGTGTCCAGTCCGCACTTAAGTAATCTCCTTGTAATGTAATTTGAGTTTTTTCAGAAAGATTAAACAAAAGAGAAGGATTAAAATAAATACGATCATTTTTTACATAATCTCTAAAGCTCTCCGAATTTTCGTAAGATGCATTTATACGGTAAGCAATGGATTGGTTTAGAGGTCCATAAATATCAATTGACGGTTTGTAATAAGCATAGCTTCCCATTTGTATAGACAACTCACCACCTTGTGTAAACTTTGGAGTTTTGGTAACTAAGTTCAGAATTCCTCCAGGTGTAACATTTCCATATAATAATGCTGAACCGCCTTTTAAAAATTCTACTTTTTCTAAACCGGTAACATCTGGAATAGAACCTGCATTATAACGAAAACCATTTTTAAACATGTTATTGGCATCCATTGAATAACCTCTTGACCAAAATGATTCCTGTGCGCCACCACGTGCAGACCCAACATAGACACCATTAGCATTCTTGATAACATCACTCAGACGAATAGCCTGCTGTTGTTCGATAACTTCGTTTCCAATAATCTGAACGCTCTGAGGCAAATCCATCACTTTAATTCCTGAACGAGCTGCTGAAATTGGTTTTTTGGGTTTATTGGCAGTAATTTTAACTTCATTAAGGATTTGTCCTTTTTTGTTTTTTACAGTATCATTAATTGCCGAAGCATTATCTGTATCTGATTCTTTTATATTTTGGCTATAGGAAATAAAACTTACAAATGATAAAACCAGTAGTAATTTATTCTTCATGTTGTTTATTTAGATTTAATAAAGATAATTTTTTTCTGCAAATATAAAGACACGTTTATGCTTTAACAAAATATTTAGAGAATTATATTTATTAAAATAACATTAAAAATAGCTTAATATTTGCTTAAAATTTTAATTAAGTTTATTTAAATTAGTTAAAAATAACTACAAAAAAACCTTGCTGTTTGAGCAAGGTTTAATGAATTTAAAGTAAAAAATAAATTATTTTACAGCAATTAGATAAGTTGCCATTTTCCAGATTTCATCATATTTTTTGCCATTATGTTCACCTGCTGTCTTTTCAGTATAAGCAAACTCTACCATATAGTTACCAGACCATATTGGAGTAAAGGAGACTTCACCATTTTCATTACTCCATAATTCTTTTTCCCAGCCATTTGGTGCGATTACCTTTATTTTCTGCTCCTTTGCAATCTTGCCATCGTAAGAAGCAGTTACAGTTACTTTGTTTTTTTGTTTTGCATTAATTACATCTTTAGAAAATAAGCTGATGACATTTGAATTTGCAGTAGCTTCGTTTCCTTTAGTAGCTATACCAACTGTAACGGTAGCACTTGAGTTGTAATCTAAAACCATAGTTCCGTACACATCTTTTACTTTATGGTGCATGGCAATGGTATAAACCCCGTCTTCATCAGGAGTAAAAAAGGCCTGATATTTATTTTCAAGGGCTTTAGCCGTTAGTTTAGTTTCTTTTTTTGAAGGTGAAATCACTATTAAGGTAAATTCCTTTAAATCTGAAAACCATTTATCGGCTTTAGTAATGTCATTATCTGCGTATTCTCCAAAAAATACGGATATTTCCTGAGCTTTGCCCTTTGTACCTGTAGCTTTAGTTTCGATCCATAAGGCGTGGGCAAAGAGGGCAGGGCTTACTACAAGCATTAGAACTGCAAAAGCTATTTTTTTAAAGTTATTTGATTGCATAATTTTATATTTAAGATTAATATTTAATGTATAAAACTCCCCAATAAGATGAGGAGTTTTAGTGTGAAATGAATTACTGTCTTTAATTAAAATTTATAAGAAACAGAGAAACGAACGTTTGTTCCTGGTTCTGATTGCCAGTAATATGTTTGGTTGGACGTATAGTATCCTCCAGAAAATAAATATTTATCTAATATGTTATTTACAAGGATATTATATGTCATTTTGTTTTTGGTATAAGTTAAACCACCATCCAGACGGAAATAATCCGGTAATTGCGTTTCATCATTAGATGCAAACCAAGGTTTTCTGTCTACCTGATATTGGTATCCTAAAGAGAACCCTATGCCATTCAATGCACCATTGTCTATTTTGTAATTTAACCAGGTATTCTGAACATGTTTTGAAGTTCCGGATAATTGGCTGCCCACAGATGCAGGATTACTCTCATCTTTAGTGATTTTACCTTCGGTAAAAGCATAATTAATTACTACATCAAGATTCTTTAAAATCTCACCTCTGATATCTGCTTCAAAACCTTTTACTTTTTGTTGTCCGCTTTGTATGCTAAATTGCATATTATTAGGATCTGGTGTAAGAACATTGTTATTGACAATTTGGTAAAGAGCAAATGTTGAATTCCATTTTCCATTCATCCAGTCTCTTTTAAATCCTAATTCATAGTTTGTGCCTGTTTGAGGGTCAAAGCTTTTACCACTAGAATCAGTTCCGTAATTTTCGTTGAATGATTCGTCTCTTAAAGCATAAACAGAAGTGTTTTTATTAATTGACCAGCTCAGTCCTAAACGAGGAGTGAATTTACTGTCTTTGAATTCTCCGGAATATACATTTGCTGTTTTTAAAGTAGTATATCTACCTGCAAGTGTCAGGCGAAGTGTGTTGTCAAGAAATCCAAGTTCATCTTGTACATAAAAAGCATTGTAAGCATTTTTATATTGAACTCCTCTTACTTTTATATCTACGCTTGTATCAAAAACAGGCATATTACTTGCATTCATAGTCCCGTAAACAGGGTTGTAAATATCAAGATCAGTAAGCAAGGCGCTTTGATTCCAGTCATAATAATTGATTTTATCACTTAAGTCAATACCAGCAAGTATTTTGTGGTTAACAGATCCGGTTTTTTCTTCTCCATTTACATAAAATTGCCCAGTTTTAGCCACAGCATAATCTTCTGATATGTATACACGTCTGGTCATAATATTTTCATCAGGACCTGTAATTGCATCCGGCCACATTGACATACCTTGCTGAGTATAATGAAAATAAGCTCCTTGTCCTGTAAATTTCCAGTTATCGTTTATTTTGTGATCAAGAATAAGAAGAAGACTTCTGTCATTCATGTTTGTTGGATCAAAATTGCCTTCTCCTGTAGTAAAGTCTCTTGGCAGATCAGCATATCCTTTTTTAGAAAAAGCATAATTAGTTCCAATCATGTTTACTTGTGAAAATTGATGTGTATATTCTAATGTAAGAGATGTATTATCATCAAAAAGGTATTTTAATACTGGAGCTATAGAGTAGCGGTTATTGTAATCAAATTGACGGTGACTGCCTTTTGCCTGTCCCATTACATTAATACGGTATAATAGTTTTCCGTCTTTTGATAATTTTCCGTCAAAATCAAGGGCAGCTCTGTATAAATCAAAACTTCCTAATGTAAGAGTAGCTTCTCCTTTGTTACGTCCGCTTGGTTTTTTAGTTACCACATTGTACAGTCCGCTTGCGTTTCCGTTTGATAACATGAATCCTGCAGGTCCTTTTACGAACTCGATACGTTCTACCATACTCATGTCTTCTGTCAATGGTCCCCAGGTTGTGCTTACATTCATACCGTTTCTAAAAGGATTTACACGGCTACCTCTCATGAAAATGTTGGCATAGTTGTCCCAGTGTTCTACTCTTGTAACACCACTTACGTTTCTGGTAGCACCTTCAAGCATATCAAAAATTTGTTGATCCTGCATCAATTTTGCAGTAACAACCTGAATATTTTGCGGGATTTCGATAATAGGCGATTGCAAACGAAGTGATGATGAAATTCTGTTGGTTTTTGAAGCACTCTTGTTGCTCAAAACGACAACCTGATTAAGCTCAGTATTCGATAAAGTTAGTTTTAAATCTGTAGTAGTAACTTCACCGGCAGTAATAGTAACTTCTTCTTTAATATCATCATAACCAACTAAAGTAACCACTAATGTTTGTGTACCTGCAGGAACGTTTTTAATTTCATATACCCCGTTGTTATCCGCAATTGTAGTTTTGTTTGTTCCTTTAACGGAAACAGAAACTCCTTCTGCAGCTTTATCATCACTGGTTTGTATGGTTCCTTTTATTGTACCGCTCTGAGCAAAAGAAGTTGCTATTGAAATCAAAAAAACGGCAAAAACCAAAAGGTATTTTGTTCTATAATTTTGTTTATTCATTGAAATTAAGTTTGTTTGTTATTTAGACTTGATAAGAATAGTGCAAATGTAAAATTTAATATTTGTTTAACAAATCTTATTTAGATTAAATATGGATAATTTTTTTAATGCTTTGATTATAGGTAAGTAAGGTCGTAAAAAAAAATGCCTTACTGTGGGAGTAAGGCATTTTAATTAGTTTGTTTAGTGTGAAATTTCTTAACAATAAATTTTGTTTAGTTCGCATGAAAAAAAACTTTGAATATTTTAAACACATAAACTAAAAATTAAAGGCACCAATTTTGGATCTCCTTTATAATTATTTTTAAAATTTATAGGTAAAACTCGCTACAACATTTCTTGGTTTTTGCGGATTTACAGTTGCCCATCCGCCATTAAAGTATTCTTTGTTTGCAATGTTATTGATGTTTAAAGCAACCCTGAATTTGTTAGAGCCATAAAAAACAGAACTATTCATGACCGTATAAGATGGCAATACAAATTTTCCAAGAGTCACGCTGTTTACGACTGCATTTTCACTGGCATAATTTCCTCCAAAGCCGAAGCCAAAATCTTTCAGGGCTCCATTATTAAATTTATAGGTTGCCCAAAGATTTACTAAATTTTCAGGTCCGGACCACATGGGTCTTTTTCCTTCTTCCAGCCAGACATTTTTCATGTCGCCTTTGGTTACTTTACTGTCGTTATAACTGTATCCGGCAATAATATGTAAACCTTTTGCTGGAGAAGCATTCAAATCAAATTCAAAACCTTTGCTTTGGGCTTCACCGCCTTGCAAACTTCTTTTTATATCAGCAGGATCAGCAGTTAGCAAATTAGCTACTTTGATATCATAATAACTTACCGTAGCATTTAATTTATCGTTTAAAAGATTTGCCTTGATTCCAAATTCTAATTGGTTAGCATGCTCCGGTTCGAAGTTCTGAATTCCAGTTGGGCTATTACCTGGAGTAACGTTTTTAAAACCATTCATGTAATTGGCAAATAAGGACAGTTTATCTTCAATTGGCTGGTATAATAAGCCAAATTTAGGAGATAATGCCGTTTGGTCATAATCATCCTTTTCATTTGTAATGTCAGCTTCATTGTCAAAATAGTCAATACGTAAACTTGCCATTGCAATCAATTTAGGAAAAATATTCATTACATCAGAAGCATAAGCACTATAAGTACTATTTCTCGAATTATAATTACTGGTGTCTGTAGCAGAAAGTAGTTTGTCGACAGATGACTGCGTTAAATAATTCGGATTATTTTCATCATATTGTCTCACTTCACCCTGAGGGGTAACGTTGTAAACTCCAACCCATTCGGTACCTCCGTACATTACATTTTTTTGAAAATAATCAAGCCCGATTACAATACGGTTTCGCATGCTGCCAATTTTGAAATCACCAACAAAATTTTGCTGAATATCAGTAGTTGTTGTGAAAGAATCTTCTTTTGTAATAATGATTCCAAAATCCCCATCCCCATTTTGATTGTCATTAATGTATGAATAATATCCTTTAGATTTTGTAGACCCTCTTGATAATGCCGTTTGCGAAGTCCATTGGTCTGATATTTTATAATTCATCAATGCCTGCAAATTGTATTTTGGGTTTTTAATGGATAGGTCATTAATGGTAAAAGATAACTTTGTATTGTAATTTAACTCTTCAAGATTACTGAATTGTAATGGTTTACTTCTTCCCAAAAATAAAATTGTAGGTGTTGTTTTTTCTTCCTGCATAAATTCAGTATTAATAAGGAAAGATAATTTTTCGTTGACCTTGTAGGATAGGACAGGTGCTAAAAAGTAAGAAGTGCGAAAACCTGCGTCCTGAAAACTGTTTTCTGTCTGAAAGGCGGCATTGACTCTTATGGCAACATTATCAGATTCATCTATAGAAGTGTTTACATCTGCGGTGACTCTGTTCAGACCGAAACTTCCGGCAAGATAAGAGACTTCTGCACCAAAACCCGAATACGGTTTTTTGGTTACGGTATTTATAAATCCGCCATAACAAACAAGACTGCTGCCAAACAAAGTTCCGGATGGTCCTTTTATAACTTCAATACGTTCAATATTTGCCGGATCCAGACTACCGTTTGTCAAGCCAGGTAATCCATTTACAATTTTTGCTTGTGTTTCAAAACCACGCAAGGTATAATAGGAACCTCCATTTCCGGCAGCACCTGTAGATTCCCATAATTTTTGAATACCGGGTACATTTTTTAAGGCATCTTCAAAATTGGTTATTGCCTGTTCTTTTAATAAGTCTGCTGTAACAACATTATAAACTTGAGGATTTTCGATGTTTTTCAGAGGCATTTTAGAAACATAAGTGCTTTGTTTCGGAAAAAGTTTTGCCTTATTGTTATTGTATATTGTTACTTCCTGTAATTGTTTATTAGAAACTTTTAATTGAAGATTTAGAGAAGTTGTTTCGCCGTTCTCAAAATTTACAGTTTGTTCAAGAGTTTCATATCCGGGCAAGGAAACCAGCAAAATGTAATTATTGGTTTTTATTCTGTTAAATTCAAAAACACCTTCTTCGTTAGTTACTGTACTATATTTACTATTTTTAAGAATGACATTTACACCCACAGCAGGTTCGTTATCAGAGGTAGTTATCTTACCTTTTATTTTGCCGTTGTTTTGGGAAAAAGTATTTGTTGCTGAAATTAGAAACAAGCAAATTATAAAAATAAAATGTGGAATTCGAAGATTAAAAAAGGCCATGTTTTTGGTTAGATTAGTTGTTTTGAATTAAAAACAGGCAAATGTAAAATATTATTTGTGGTAGAGAGTGTTGGAATAATTATTTTTTAGGTTAACAAAAAAACACCTCTATTTAGAAGAAGTTTTAAATAGAGGTGTAATATAGATAGATTTAAAATCTTAAAGCTTTAATGTCTTATTTAATGCAATGTTTCTAGGAGCTAAAGAATTATTATCGATTACCATATTTCGTCATTAAAATTGTATACCTGATTGTCCCTATTTTTTTTTCTTAAGATTTTAACTCTTAAAAATATAAAGCATGTTCTTAGCGGTTTGAAGAAACTAAATAAGCAAACTAAGCCTTGATTTTATTAAAAAGAATAACTAAAAAAGAGTTTTATAATTTGTATGTAAAACCTACTGCAATATTTCTCAACATTTGAGGTGTACCTGTTCCTACAATATAATATTGTTCATTGGTAATATTATTTAGCTTAAGGTTTAGGATAAGTTTTTCAGTACTATAAAAAACAGATGCATTCGCAACAGTGTAGCCGTTGAATATAAAAGTATTAGATGTGTTGTACCAGGAGTCACTTACATAATTCCCTCCTGCACCAAGACCAAGGCCGCTTAATTTGCCTTTCATTATTTTATAGCTAATCCAAAGGTTTGCAATGTTTTTAGGTGCAAAGGTTGCAAATTTACCCTGAAGAGCTGTTGAGTTTTTAGTATATATGTTTTCGTTAAATCCATAACCAGCAACAATATTCAGTCCTGCAATAGGATTGGCAATTACGTCCGCTTCGAATCCTTTACTGTGCTGCGTTCCATTTTGTACTGTATAGGCTGCGTTTGCAGGATCAGGATAGGTAGCATTAGTCACCCGAATGTCGTAATAACTAAATGTGCTGCTTAATTTACCGTTAAATAAATCGAATTTTACACCTCCTTCAGTTTGATTAGCCTGCTGTGGTTTTAATACAGTTATATCTCCATTAGGAGCAGTTGGAGCAGGTGCCACATTTACAAAACCATTATTGTAATTGGTAAAAAGTGATATTTTGTCTTTCAGCACTTGATAAACGATGCCTAATTTTGGAGAGAATTGTGTTTGGTTATAATTACCAGTTATTAATCCTGTATTTTGTGAGTATACGCCATTATTTATAGCTCGGGTAAGTCTCAAACTTGCCATTACCAATAAGTTATCTGTTACGTTTAACACATCTGAAACATAAGCACTATATTGATCCAGTTTAGAACTTCTAAAATTGTATTTAACTAATGAATTTGCCGTCTCTACCTGAGTTTGACTAATTTCAGGAATAGGTTTGGTTAGATCTACTGTATCTTTATATCCATCGGTTAATGCTAAAGGACGATTTAATCCATAGTAATATTGCGACCAATCTATACCTGCGACAATGCGATTTCTAAGTTTACCTATTTTAAAATCACCAACAAAGTTTTGTTGTAGCTGTGTTTGACCAAATTTATTATCAGGTTCCCATAATCCAACGACTCTGTTAACAGAAGTATTGCTTGTAAAAGTAGCAGCTGAATATAAATATTGTTTTGGATAATGTCCTTCAGAAAACATATAACTGGTTTGTGAAGTCCAACTTTCCGAAATTTTATAATTTGCTGTAACATTTACATTATTCATGAAGTTATAATTGGCAAGACCATTACTGCTTAAACTTTTATCATAAGGAAGTAAATCTTTTAAACTTTTTGCAGTAACTCCAGAGCCAATAGTATAAACATAAGTGGCATTGTATTTTTGACTAACAATATCGACATCAATATCTAAAGTAAGATTTGGATTCACTTTATAAGTTAATTTTGGAGAAAAAGAATAGCTGTTTGCCCAAAGTGCCCCATCACCATTAACATAACCATTTCTTGTTTGATACGAAGCTGTAGCTCTAAATAACAATGTTTTTTCTTTATCAAGAGGCGTATTTACATCAGCCGTTATTCGGTTTAGTTGATAACTACCGGTTGTATAAGATACTTCGCCTCCAAAAGTTTCGTATGGTTTTTTAGTAACATAGTTAAGAACTCCTCCTAAACTGGTCGAAATATTACTAAATAGAGTGCCCACAGGTCCCTTTATAGCTTCAACACGTTCAATATTAATAGGGTCTTCAGGTGCAATAGCTGCAGAATTCATACCGTTTCTAAGTGATTGATAACTAGTAAATCCTCTGGATACAATACCAACGCTGCCACCTCCGGCAGCACCAGGTATTGCTCCGGGTATATTTCTATGGACCTGTGACATATCTGTAGCCAGCTGTTCCTTTATTAACTCCTTACTCACAGTGTTGTATACTTGTGAGTTTTCTAAATTTTTCAGTGGCATACGTGCGACATAAACTGTTTCTCTATCGGCAAATTTATTTGCCTTGTTGCTATGTATCACGATCTCTTTTAATTCCTTGTTAGAAACTTTTAATTGTAGATTAATTGTGGTTGTCTCATTTTCGTTAACGGTTATTTCTTGCTGTGCTGTTTCATAACCGGTTAATGAAATTTGCAGTGTATAAGTATTAGGTTTTACACGGTTTAATTCAAAATTACCATCTTCATTGGCAATTGTACCATATTTCGAGTTTTTAAGAATGACATTTACACCCGCAGCAGGTTCACCGTCAGAAGTAGTAATATTTCCTTTTATTTTTCCGTTGTTTTGTTGAGCAGCACAACTAAGCGAAAAGAATAAGAATGAATAAACTATAAATACAAAATTTTGAATTTGTTTGTTAGAATGGTTCATAAATTATTTTAAATGGTTAATTTTCTAATTTCAAAAAGATTATTTTTTTTGAGCTAATGTCTAATTAAGGAGAGGTTTTCTTTTTCTTGTTATTTCGTCCCCACCAGATTAAAAAGCCTGTAATGGGTAAACTCGCGGAAACCAGACTCGCAATAAAGGCTAATATTTTTCCGGGAAACCCAAGAATACTTCCAACGTGCAAATCATAATTTATGAACCGGAATTTTTCACCATTATTTTTGTCTTCGTAAGTTGTGGTTAGAAGTTGCTTCGCCGTGTACTGATCAAACTGTATTGATACATCATCAAAACGGCTTTCATGTTTGATAAAAGCGCCTACAGTTCCCAATGAATCATTTGCTTTAGGCATAAACATAAAATAACTTTTAGCATCAGGCCGCAATTGTTTTATGGTATTGTAAATCTTATCAACCGGTTTATTTTCGGTATAATGAAGGGTATCAGATTCGATAACTTTGGTATCTTTTTCAATGTTTTTTCCTCCATTAAATACCCATTGGATCCCTTTGTCATAACATTCAAAAGCCCATACTAAACCGGTAAGCGCAATAATCAAGGCAAAAATCATCATGTAATACCCCAGGATGTTATGTAAATCATAATTTTTACGTTTCCATTTAGTGGTATCTTTCCATCGAAACCAAAATCGCTGTTTGGCTACCTGTTTATTTTTTGGCCACCAGAGTACCAGACCTGTAATTAATGAAATGATAAATATAATGGTTGCAGTTCCTACGATTGGATCTCCTATTTTGCTGTCAAAACATAGTGTTTGATGCAGCATTCGTATAAATACAAAAAACTCAAAGTTGTATTCTTCCAGTTTTTTTACTCTTCCTGTATAAGGATCTAAATAGACGTAAGTACTCTGATAACGATTCCAGTACCAAATAGCATCTTTGTCTAGTTCTTCAAAAAACCAGATCATTACGGTACGCTTATCGTCATTCATTATTTTGCATCCGGAAAGTGTCTGTTTCGGATTGCTTTTGTTGGCTTCTTCTGCAATTTCTATTAACTGGCTAACAGGGAGTTTTTTACTTTTTACCTGATCTACACAATAATAGTCATGAACTATAGGCCGTAATTCTTCCTCAAAAACATACAAGCAGCCTGTAATTCCGAGTATAACTACAATTAGCCCTGAGGATAATCCCAGCCATAAATGTACTTTCTTTATAAAATTTTTAAATGTCATGTTGAGTACGCTACAACTGCTTAAATAAAAGCTGTTATTATATATTTAAAACACCTCATTCCTTAATGAGGCGAGGTGTTTTTTGTTGTAATTAGTTTTAAAATTTTAATGATAAACTTACCAGAAGGTTTGTTGGAGCTTGTGATGCTCCCCAGATATCCCAATATTTTTCGTTGGTTATATTGTTTAGTTTCACACCAACTCTCCAGTTTGGCTGATCGTAAAATGCAGTAGCATTGTAGA
This sequence comes from Flavobacterium calami, assembly GCF_038290035.1. Lineage (NCBI taxonomy): Bacteria > Pseudomonadati > Bacteroidota > Flavobacteriia > Flavobacteriales > Flavobacteriaceae > Flavobacterium > Flavobacterium calami. Next base: position 9,891 of record NZ_JBBYHS010000016.1, on the reverse strand, counting down.
TCATGTAAGATGGCATATAAAAAGTATTATCAACGGTGAAATAATTATCATCGACATAATTGGCACCTATACCGAAACCTAATCCTTTAAATTTATTTTGAAAAGTATAGGTAGTCCAAAAATTCACTACGTTTTCAGGAGAACTTGCAGCTTTATTTCCCTCAAGTTCAGGGTTAGTTGCTTTCAGAATACGATTGTCATTATAAGCATATCCTGCAATAATACTTAATCCGTTTATTGGTTTGGCGATTAATTCAAAATCTACTCCTTTGCTTTCTTGTTTTACATCCTGCATAGTATCTCCATTGGCAAGTGTTCTGGTACCATTATCAATTGTAATATTGTAATAGCTGGCAGTAGCGCTCAGTTTTTTATTAAAAGTTTCTGCTTTTATACCTCCTTCATACTGATTGGCATATACAGGGTCTAATACTAATGTTTCACCGCTTGAAGGCTGTGGTACAGGAGCATAATTCTGGAATCCGTTCATGTAATTTCCAAACACTGAAACCTGATCTTTAACAATTTCATAAACCAGTCCAAATTTAGGAGACAGAGCATTTTGGTGAAATGCAGTTACAGTTCCTGCCTGATCACGGTTAAAATTGTCAAAACGTAAACTTAGCATCGCTGATAATCGGTCAGTAAAATTGATTACATCACAAACATAGGCGCTAAACGTTTCCTGATCTCCAACCGGAGATGTAGTCAGCGTTAATACTGCATCTACTGCTTTTCTTCTAATCGGGGCGAAGTTGGTAGTTACATCTATATTGTCAAGATAGGTTGTGGCAGTTCTTCCTCCTGAGAAGTTAGATTCATATTTTCTTAAATTGATACCTGCAAGAAATTTGTGTTTGAATATCCAGGTAGAAAACTGACCATTAATATTTTCCTGTAGATTGGTATAATTATTAAAAATAGGTCCCCAAAGTCCAACTCTTCTGGAAGCGTTTGTTGGAGAAGTCCAGTTAGCGTAGCTTTGATAGCTCCGTTCTACGTCTTCACCTACGAAAGAAAATATAGTAGTAGATTTCCAGTTTTCGGAAATTTCATATTCAGCCTGTGCAAAAATTTTGGTTGCTGAAGTTTTCGCATCATTGTCATCATGGAACATAGATTTTTTATAATCTATCTTTAATTGCTCTGGATTGTTTATGCCAGAAGCTGTATCATAAGTGTTATAGGTTCGTCGGGTATTGTTTGAATTATACAATTCTGCATCAAAATGGAATGTAAGTTTGTCGTTTGCTTTAAAAGTAAGACTTGGAGCAACAGCCAGTGATTTATTGAAACCATAATCTAAAAAGCTTTTTTCATTATTTACAGCTAAGTTGATTCTGAAAAGTACTGTTTTTTCTTTATTTAAAGGCGTATTTACATCAGCAGTAAGTCGGTTAAGACCAAAACTTCCTCCAGTATAAGTTACTTCTGAAGCTGTAGTTTCGAAAGGTTTTTTGGTAACCAGATTCACCACACCACCAAAAGAAGATACAGATGAACCAAATAAGGTTCCTGAAGGACCTTTCATCACCTCAATCCGTTCTACGTTTGACAAATCTATAGAAGAACGCCCCGTAACAGTTTCCATACCATTTCTGGCGTTAACCCCAACGGTAAAACCTCTGAATCCTATTCCAATTCCACCCGAAGGATAACTTACTGGTACAGCACCTGCACTATTTCTTATGGCTGTTTCAATGTTTACGGCAACTTGTTCCTGTAAAAGTTCTTTGTGAATTACACTGTACACCTGAGGATTTTCAAGATTAGCTAATGGCATTCTGGCAACATAATCTGTCTTTTTGGACATAATGCTTTTTTTACCGCTTACCACAACCTCCTGTAATTCTTTATTAGAAACTTTCAGTTGTAAACTAAGCGAAGTAGTTTCATTTTCAGAAACATTTACTTCCTGCTCTAAAGTCTCATAACCCGTTAAAGAAACTTGTAATGTATAGGTATTTGGAGCTACTCTGTTAAACTCAAAATTTCCCTCGTCATTGGTTACGGCATTATATTTTGTTTTTTTCAGGATGATATTTACATCTGCTGCCGGAGCACCGTCAGAGGTCGTAATGATTCCTTTTATTTTTCCGTGGTTTTGTTGTGAAAACATGCTAATTGCCGAAAATAGCATACTGATTGAAAATAGAAAACGGAGTGTTTTCATTTTTAGATACTTCATTATAAATTTATTTTGGTTAAGGAAATTTAATTTTATTTAGAATAAATAAAAACAATGCAAATGTAAAAATTAATATTGCGTTAGCAAATATTATTTAGAATGAATAAATATAATTTTCTCCAGTTTATTGCATTAGTTAAAAATTTAAAAAGGATAAATTGTTAAAATTTTAATTTTTAAGTACTTATGTTTGTATCTGTATAATTCTTTTTTAAGAAAAGTTAAAAGAAAGGATGTTGCTTCAAAATACCTTAATTTTGCAGTCTGAAAAATGACTTCATGATTTTACCTTTCTTCAAAAAAATTCAAAATACTCCCCGTGGCTATCGTATAGCTAATACTGTCTTTTTTTTCCTTTCAGGTTTTGGATATTCTTCATGGGTATCCCGAATACCACATATTCAGGCACAATTGCATTTATCCGAAGCCCAGTTCGGAGCTGTTTTATTCGCATTTCCAATTGGATTAATGCTGACAATGCCTTTTACAGGAAAATTATTGAACAAACATAGCAGCCGCTATATCATGCTTTTAGGAGCAATTATGTTTAATATTGTGCTGTCTTTACCGGGATTAGTTGCTTTTGTATGGCAGTTGGTTATTGTGCTTTTAATTTTTGGAGCTTCCCGTAATATTTTCAATTTATCAATTAATGCTCAATCTCTTGAAGTACAAAAATTATATCCAAAATCAATCATTACCCGTTTTCATGCGGTTTGGAGTATTGCTGTTTTTGCAGGAGCAGGTTTAGGATACGTAATGGTAACACAGCATATTGCGCCATCCCATCATTTGTTGGGAGTGAGTGTTTTTATGCTGGCGCTGACGGCTTGTTTTTATCCGTTGAGTATTCATAATGTGCCTGTACCCGTTAAAAAGAAGTTCTTCTCAATGCCGGAAAAAAATCTGGTAAAATTCGCTTTGATTTGCTTTGTTTCCATGGCTTGCGAAAACACTATGTACGACTGGAGCGGAATTTATTTTGAAAATATATTAAAAGCTTCTCCAAAATTAACCAGTGCTGCTTTTGTGTTTTTTGCCACAGCGGTGACTTTAGGACGTATATTTGGAGATTATGGTGTAATGAAATTCGGAACCAAAAAGATTTTGCTCTATAGCGGAATCCTGATTACTGTAGGTTTTGCCATTTGTTTCATCCTTCCGTATGCATACCCTACTATTTTTGGTTATGTCTTAATAGGTGGAGGGGTTTCCTGTGTAGTTCCGTTAGTTTTTAGTATCGCCGGAAGATCATCAAAATTAAGCAGTGGTTCAGCCTTAACTTCTATTTCTACAATCGGTTATCTCGGATTTTTACTGGTTCCGCCAATGGTTGGTTTTATCTCTGAATATCTGAGTATGAAATGGGCGTTTCTGGTAATGGCGCTTTTAGGTATTCTGATGATTTTTATGGTGAATAAAATAGGGGAGAATGAGTAGTTTTTTTTAAAGTTGATAAGGTTCTTAGTCGCTAAGATTCTAAGTTTTTTTTGTAGCTAATTTATTCTGTTGTCTTCTTTTTATTATTGAAAATTTGTCAAAACTTCTATTTTATAAGCTTCCTTAATTTTTGAAGCAATTTTTAGAGCTGTATTTCTATCATTTGCAAAATATAATGTGAAAGACTTTTCGCTAAGGTCGAAAACATTTATTTTTATTGTCTTTTCGGTTATAGTTGTAGTGGCACTAGATTTAAAACCTCGCCCTCCAAAAGTTTGTTTTACAGTTGTTTCCACTAAAGCTAAATATTTGATTTCGGGTAAAAATTTCCACGATAGACCAATTTTAATTCCATATATAGAAAATAGTTTTCTAAACTTTTTGTTTTGAAAATCAATTTCCAAGCCTTCTGAAGAGATAAAGAAAATTCCCCAATAAGCTATCAGTAAATAGATTAAAAAATGAAGTGGATTATTTCCTGTATTGATAAAAATTATTACCAAAACACATGGTACAAATAATAGATTGCCAATAATAAGTTTGAGTAAGGGAGTTTTTTCAACGTATGTGAATTTTTTCATTTTGTAATGTAATTATACTTCGAACTAAAAACTTTTTACATTTTACAAAAAAAGAAATTACTTTTTTATCATCACAAACTTCTCAGAACTCGGTTTTCCATTCAAATTCCCAGAAATCTCAGCCGTCAAAGTATTATTAGCTCCTTTTGTATAAGTGATTTTTTGAGGATAATCATGTTTCGTGTTTTCGAAAACCAATTGTTTATCTGATTCCGAAGTAGAAGGAAAGGCAACCGGTTTATCGTCATTTTGACCTTTTACAGTTGCTTTGTAGGTCAATGTTTCACCCAATTGAGCCAAAATAATAGTTTCAAAATGCAATGTGTCTTTTCCTTTAATGAAATAAGATGCGGCACTAAAAGTACTATCGTTTAATTTTTGCCAGTTTTCGGTTAAAAGACCATCTGGAGATGTGTTCTCCCAGTTTCCGATTAACCAGTCTGCTTTTTTGATTTTATCTTTTTCAACGGTTTGTTTTTTCTGGCAGGAAACGAAAGCTATAATAAGTGCGATAACAGTAATTTTCTGAAACATATTTATAAGGTTTTTGATTGTACTAAAGTATGAAAAAGAATTGTTTATTTGTGAAATGTGAAATGTGAAATGTGAAATGTGAAATGTATATTCGTAGACATCTAACATTTTACTTCTTACTTTTTATTTTTCTTCGCAAAGAATCGAATAAACCAATTCCTTAGTCGGTTTTTGATCTTTTAGTTTAGCTCGAACTTCATCAAAAGTAACTTTAAAATCACAGCCCGATTTATATTCGGCACAACCATAAGCAGTTTTGCCTTTCAGTATTGTTCCTTTTTTGCATTTCGGGCAAACTAATGAATCTGAACTTTCTTTAGTTTCTGCTTTTTTCTCGGTTTTCTTAGGTTCTAATTTCAGTTTGTAATTTTCTTCAAAACGAATTAAACCTTCAACAGTACCGGAATCGGTTTTAAAACCTTTTATATTAACTGTAGAACCCTTTTGGACCAATCGTAAATATTGACTTTCCGTAATTTTTTTATTGTGAAAAATAAAAGGGAGTACAAAATCACAGCCCGATTTATATTCGCTGCATCCAAAAGCAGATTTCCCTTTAATTAGATTTCCTTTCTGGCATTTCGGACACGTTTCTGCCGTAATTCCAGACGCTTTCTTTTTCTCTTTTTCCGTTTTTACAACGTGTTTCTGAATCGTTGCTGCGTGCGAAATATTAGCATGTTTGGTTTCGCTTCGAACTTCATAAACCAAAGCTTCAACCATTCGTTTCATGTTTCTGATGAAAGCTGCAGCGGTAAAAGTTCCTTTTTCAATATCTTTCAATTGTTTTTCCCAGGTTCCGGTAAGTTCAGCCGATTTGACCAATTCATTCTGAATCGTATCGATCAACTGAATTCCGGTTAAAGTGGGTAAAACCTGTTTTTTATTTCGAACAATATACTGGCGTTTGAAAAGCGTTTCAATAATATTCGCACGCGTTGACGGACGCCCGATTCCGTTTTCTTTCATCAATTCACGTAAGTCTTCGTCGTCAACTTGTTTTCCTGCGGTTTCCATAGCACGAAGTAAAGTCGCTTCGGTAAACTGATTTGGCGGTTTGGTTTCTTTTTGAAGAAAAGAAGGTTCATGAGGTCCTTTTTCGCCCACAGTAAAACTCGGCAGTAAATCGGGTTCTTTTTCTTTCGCATTCGGATCTTCAAAAACCACACGGAAACCTTTCTTTAGTATCTCTTTTCCTGTGGCTTTAAAAGTAACATCCGCAGCTTTTCCAATAACTGTAGTGTTGGCAACGAGACAATCATCATAAAAAACGGCAATAAAACGTCTTGTAATAATATCGTAAACCTGCTGCTGATTGTATGCTAAATTATTTTGAACTCCTGTTGGAATGATAGCATGGTGATCGGTTACTTTTTTATCGTTGAAAACCTTTGGCGATTTTTTGATTTTTTTCTCTAAAACAGGCTGAGTCAATTCTGCATAATTGGTTAGTTTCTGTAGAATTCCCGGCACTTTCGGATAAATATCATTCGGTAAAAAAGTCGTATCAACTCTGGGATAAGTGATAACTTTCTGTTCGTACAAAGTCTGGGCAATTTTCAGTGTTTCTTCTGCTGAAAATCCAAATTTCTGGTTGCAATACACCTGTAAACCGGTTAAGTCGAAAAGTTTAGGAGCATATTCGTTTCCGTTTTTTTTATCAACAGAAACAATTTCAAAATCACTTTCTTTGACTTTTTCTGCCAGAATTTCTCCGTCTTCTTTGTTTAAAAAACGGCCTTCTTCATAACTAAAAAGCGTTTCTCTGTATAAAGTCTGTAATTCCCAGTAGGGTTGTGGCTTAAAGTTTTCGATTTCTCTAAAACGGTCTACAACCATCGCCAATGTTGGCGTCTGCACGCGTCCAATAGACAGAACCTGTTTGTAACCGCCATGTTTTACGGTATACAAACGGGTGGCGTTCATGCCGAGCAACCAGTCGCCAATGGCTCTTGAAAATCCGGCATAATATAAATTATCGTAATTCGCTGAAGGTTTCAGGTTTTCAAAACCTTCTTTAATAGCCTCTGTGGTAAGTGACGAAATCCATAAACGTAGAATTTTTCCCTTATAATGCGCTTCGTTCATCACCCAGCGCTGAATCAGTTCTCCTTCCTGTCCGGCATCCCCGCAGTTGATGACTACCTCGGCTTTGTCAAAAAGACTTTTAATGATTTTAAACTGTTTCTGGATTCCAGAATTCTCAACGACTTTGGTTTCAAATTTTTCAGGAAGCATTGGGAGATTGTTCAAATCCCAGCTCTTCCAGTGTGGTTTGTAATCGTTTGGTTCTTTTAAGGTGCATAAATGACCGAAAGTGTAGGTTACAGCATAGCCGTTACCTTCATAATAACCATCGTGCTTGGTATTGGCTCCCAAAACGGATGCAATTTCACGTGCTACACTTGGTTTCTCGGCAATACAGACCTTCATTTTTCTATTCTTGTTGGGAGAGCGAAATTAGGTATTTTTTGTAAAAAAGTGGCTAAGATTCTAAGATACTAAGATTTTAAGTTTTGAACGAATTTTTAATTCCTCGTTTTCTGGCACTGTATTTTTGAATGATGATTTTGAATTAATTTAAATTTTAAAAATATCAATTCTTTGCATCCATGAAATTTCTGATTCTAAAAACTGAAGTTTCGTTCTAACTATTTTATCGCTTTTATCTCTTGGATTTTTAGTTATGAATCGAGCTTTTGAATTATTAAAATTTAAAGTATATTTTTCGTCAAAATCTTCATTTTTATTTGATAAAAAAGTAATCAGGTTGTCTTTTGAACTCCACTTTCCTTTTCCGTATGTATTGACTTCAGGTGGAATACCGCCTTTTATTTTTGAATAGGAATGAAACACAAATGTACCGTCCTGATTTAAAACTAGTTTGTATTCAATTACATGCTTTCCTTCCTCACCAAGTGTGCGTGTATATTCGCCGGAAAAATCTTTTGATTGAGCAAATGAGTTTAGGCCAATTATCAAAAGCAGGGATACAATTACGATTTTCATCTATAAAAAGTTTAAAGATTTTTATTACACAAAGGTTGATTTTTTTTCTTTCATAAATAAAAAAAGCTGCAAAAATATTTTCTTGCAGCTTTTGTAATAAATTGAAAAATGTTTTTACTTCAGACTATTTAATGAATTTAAATGATTTACTGCCTAATCTAATTATATAAGCACCATGGCTATATGAACTGATGTCAATTGAGTTTTCACCTGCAGAAAGTTCTTTTGAAGTAATTAATTGTCCGGATAAAGTATAAATTGATGCCAACTGATTGTTTTCTAATCCGGAAATAATAAGTGCTGTTTTTGAATTATAAACAGAAACTCCTTTTAAATCCTGACTGAATTTATTGTTAGATAAAGTGGCATCCTGTACAGTAACTACTTTCCCCTGATTTAATAAGGTCATGTATAATTTGTCACCAATCAAAACTACATCTCTGAAATTCGCATTAAAAGGTGTTCCATTATTGTTATCCTTGTAAATTGTATTTTGAGCCACAAAAGTCAATGGAGTTGGCAAATTAAGTGGTTTCGTTCCAATACGATTTCCATCTGCAATAAATACGTTATTTCCATTTACAAATAATCCTTTGTTATAGTTTAAACCGGTAAGGTATTCTGACACATTAATTACAGTTTCTGTAGTGTCGAAACCAAAAACTTTCTGTACACCACCTACAGATATCATTAAATTATTGTTATAAAAAGCCATATCATTTGCTTCTTCATCTTCAGCCAAATTGTTTACTACAACAGTAGCCACAGGATTATTTACATCTATTTTTTGAATCTGAACTGTATAATCATCCAGAGCTACTTCAAATTCAGATGCAAAATAGATTGTAGATCCTGTAATTGCTAATGCCGAAACATAATTTGGAGTAGTATAAATTACATTAACAGGTGCACCCGGATTATTGAGGTCAAGAGCAATAATTCTACATCCAAAAGCCTGATTAGCAACTTCATCGTAATTTTCTTCCGAGATGTAAAGAATATTACCGCTAATAGCAAGATTGTTCATGTAAAAATTTGCTGCAGCTGTGTAAATTACATTTGCAGTAGGAGAGCCGGAAGCCGTATTTATTTCATACAATTTTTTAGGTCCCTGTACATATAATATATTTCCTTTGTTGATTATTGCCGAGGGCTCGTCTAAATTTGAAATATAATCCGTAGCTTCTTGTTGCGAATAAGAAATAGAAAAAATCGCAAAACTTAAAAGAGTAAAGAGTAGTTTTTTTGTCATAAAATAATGATTTTTAAAGTTAAAATTAACTTCAAAATTACATAATGCTCCTATTTAAAAAAATACTCCTTTTGGTGTATTTTTTAAAAACAGTAAAGCTGTAGAAAGTTTATCAAAACATTAACTGAGTTTTAAAATAACAGGATAATTCTTTAAAATATTAATTTTTTTAAAGATTAAAATAATTATATTCGCTCTTGCTAATTTAATCTTAATTAATTAAAAATGAGTATAAAACAAGCTGCTACTATAGATGAAGTCATTGTATTATTAGATGAAATAATAGAAATATCAAAACAGGAGCAGAGTGCTTTGGGATTGTTTACCGCATTGTATCGTGAAGTTACCCTGAAAGTAAAAGAAGGGATTCAAAACGGTTCTTTTCAGAATGGTGAACGAATGGAAAAACTTGACGTAATTTTTGCCAATCGATATCTGAAAGCGTATTATCAATATAAAGCCAAACAAAAAGCATCTGAATGCTGGGAATTCTCTTTTCAACAGGCCGAAACATTTTGGCCAATAGTGGTTCAGCATTTATTGCTCGGAATCAATGCACATGTAAATCTGGATTTAGGAATCGCCTCAGCCGAAGTCAGTACGGCTGAAAACATCAAAGACTTGGAATCTGATTTTAATCAAATCAATATTATTCTCAGTAATTTAGTCGAGCATGTCGAAAAATGCTTAATCAAAATTTGGCCAACACTCACTTTTTTATTAAAATTTTCGGGTAAAATAGAGAATTTTTTTATTGATTTCAGTCACTAGTGTCCACTTAAAATAAGTTAAAAACCAGCTGGTTAGTATTATGTTCATTGATATTATTGTAATCTGATTTCATAAGTAGTTCATTTATAAATGTTTTATCGAGTAATGATGCGGAT
>NZ_JBBYHS010000015.1:0-170143 GCF_038290035.1 Flavobacterium calami | reverse complement strand
CAATCTTTTTTTCAGAATTTCTTTTCTGATTGATTACTTATTATCTTGCCAGTATTTCGATGAACGCCTTCGCTGTTGCGGGTGCAAAAGTACACAACAATTCCAGTTGCGCAAGCTTTTTTACAAGGTTTTTTTAAGCTTTTTTAAAACTTTTTCTTAACTCACTGATAACACAATCATTATATTCTAACTTTTTTTGAATCTTTGTAAGGTATTTCTTAACAGCACTGCGCTTTTCATAGTTCTTACCCCTAATACCTTAATCATTTTGATGAATTTTCAACTCTAACACTCCTTTTATTTCCTTTATTCACGTTCCGAATACAGATCACAATACAACAATACAAACCAAAATCCTTTTCAAAACATAATTTAACCTCCTAAAGATTCTACAGAACACCTAAAAGTTTCCTTTTTAACTAAACTCAAATACTCTTCAATACAATATTGGTATCTCCAAAAAAACAAAACCCGACAGGTTAAAAAAAACTGTCGGGTTAAATATGAATTACAATTTCTATTTAGTCGAAACGAATCGCTTTTACTGGAGAAATTTTTGTTATTATATATGAAGGAATTAACAAAACCAAGAAACAAACCGTAATGGTTAATAAATTTAACAATACAACATAACCCCAGTTTAAATAAACCGGCGCCTCATTGACGTAATAATTCTCAGGATTGAGCTGTACCACTCCAAATTGCTGCTGAATAATTAATATTGAAATCCCGATTAGATTTCCCCAAAACAACCCGCGGATAATTAGATAAAAAGCATTGTAGAGAAATACTTTGCGAACTGTCCAATTATTAGCCCCTAATGATTTCAGAATTCCAATCATTTGAGTGCGCTCTAAAATAAGAACCAACAAAGCAACTACCATATTTATTGTTGCTACTAAAATCATCACTGCTAAAATAATAATGATATTAAAATCAAAAAGCTGTAACCAATCAAAGATATAACCATATTTTTCAATTATGGTTTTAGTATCTAAACTTGATGAAGTTTGTTCATAGATTTGATCTCCTGTTATTTTTATGTTTTTGAAATCTTTTACAAAAACTTCAAAAGCACCAACCTGATCTGGTGCCCATTTATTTATTCTTTGAATATGACGAATATCCCCTATTATATAAGTTGCATCAAAATTCTGGAAGCCCGAGTTAAAAAGCCCCACAATCTTAAAACGACGGCTATTTGGTAATTTACCCTGTTCTTCTTTAATAAAAAAGGTATTGAAATTGTCACCCACTTTTAAATTAAGCCTATCTGCAAGAAATTTAGAAATTATCACTTCTTCATTTAAGGTTTTAGAAAAATCAGGCAATTTACCCTCTGCTAAATATTCACCAATATTATCCCACTTATAATCTGCTCCAACTCCTTTAAAAATAATTCCTTCAAAAGCATTTTCAGTTCTAATAATTCCGGCTTTACTTGCTACTGCCTGAATATGGCTTACCTCTGGAACCGATTTAAAATTAGGATAGAAATCCTGCTTTTTTGATATTGGAATCAATGTTACATCAGAATTATTGTTATCATAATTCGAAATAATAATCTGACCGTTGAAAGCTGAAACTTTTTCACGAATTTTTTTCTGAAGACCAATTCCGGTAGCAACTGAAACCAACATCATAATAATACCAATTGCAATCGCAGAAATCGCAATTTTAATAATAGGAGCCGAAATACTGCTTTTATAATCTTTGGCAGTAATGAGTCTTTTAGCTATAAAATATTCCAGATTCAATTTATGTATACTTATTAATTTATTAAGTCGGTTTATTTGTCACAAGTCAAAAATACATTTAAAAAAGCAAAAACGAATTGCAACTAAAAACAATTACAAATTATTTAAGTCACTTTATAAAGGAATTTTCTTTTTCATCTCTTCGACTATGTTATATGCTGCCGGGCAAATCGCCACATTTTTCAAAGTAAGATCTGCTATTTGATGAAACTTCTTTCTATCCGTATGCGGAAACTCTCTACATGCCTTTGGACGGACGTCATAAATCATGCAGTAATTTTCATTATCCAGAAAAGTACACGGAACACTTTTTAAAACATAATCTTTATCTTCGTCAATTCGAAGATACTGCTCAATAAATTGTTGAGGCTTTTGCCTGAAAGATTTGGATATTCTCTCAATATCTGCCAAAGTAAATAATGGACCGGTAGTTTTACAACAATTAGCACATTGCAAACAATCGGTTTTTTTAAATTCGGCATCATGCAAATCCTGCATAACATAATCCAAATTCTTAGGCTGTTTCTTTTTCAGCTTATCAAAATACTTTTTGTTTTCGATATGCTTATCTTTGGCTAACTTATTTAAGTTGTTTAAAATTTGTTTCAAGTCTTTTAATTAAATTGATCTGCAAAATTAAGCAACTTTGAATTCGAAACCTTAAACTTTGAACTAAATTACGATGAAAGATCTTTTCGGAAAAGCGATGTTTGATTTTCAAACCAATAATTCGCCAGAAGATATTATTACTGAAACTTCAATTACTGAAGAAGATGAAATGAGTGTCGAATATCTATTTCGCTCTTATGATGAGATGCCAAAACTGGAGCAAAAAGCTTTACAATTGGCTTTCGGAAAAACGCTGGATGTTGGTTGCGGAGCGGGAAGCCATAGCCTTTCGCTTCAAAAAGACCGCAATTTGGATGTGACTTCGATTGACATTTCAGAAAAAGCAATTGAAACTTGTAAGTTGAGAGGTGTGAAAAAAGCCCTGGTTCAAAATATATTAGATTTTGAAGGAGAAAAATTTGATACAATTCTTTTATTGATGAACGGTACCGGAATTTTTGAAAAGTTACATAACTGTAATAAATATTTATCTAAATTAAAGACTCTTTTAAACAAAGACGGTCAAATTTTAATAGACAGTTCAGATATTATTTATATGTTTGACGAAGATGAAGATGGCGGAAAATGGATTCCATCAGACAATGATTATTATGGCGAACTTGTCTTTAATATATCTTACAAAGGAGAAAAAGAAGAATCTTTTGACTGGCTTTATTTAGATTACAATACACTTCAGAATGCTGCGACTGCAAATGGGCTTAAATGTGAACTGATTCTAGAAGGTGACCATTATGATTATTTAGCCAGACTATCTATTTAACAATTTAAAAAAATACTTTATGGAAGAATTAGATTTGGAAAAACTAAAATATCCTTTAGGGAAATTTGAAATTCCTGCAGAATATACCTCGGGATACATTTCATGTAAAATTGAAGAAATAGCAACTTTTCCTGAAAGACTTAAAAAAGAAACCATTCATTTAACCAATGAACAACTGAATACTCCATACCGTCCTGGAGGCTGGACTATTCGTCAAGTAATTCATCATTGCGCTGAAAGCCATATGAATTGTTTTATCAGAATTAAATGGGCTTTGACTGAAAATAATCCAATAATAAAAGCTTATGATGAGACTTTATGGAGTGAACTCCCTGATAATCTACAAATGCCAATCGAGCCTACGCTGAATTTATTAAGTGGATTGCATTTTAGAATAGCTTATCTCCTGAAAAGTTTATCTGAATCCGATTTAAAAAAGTCTTTTATTCATCCTGAGAGCAATTCAGAAATCAGCCTAAAACAAATCATTGGATTATATTCTTGGCATGGAAATCATCATTTAGCACACATTACATCTTTAAAAAAATATAAAAACTGGAAATAAACATTATTTAATCTAAAAACAAAAAAAATCTCTTCAGACAAAGAGATTTTTTTGTTTTATGGTATATTCAAATACTTATGAGTTTGTAGTGAAACTCTCCATTTTGGATTATTCATTACATAATCAACAATCAAGGGAGTCATTTCTTCCTTTTTACTCCATTCGGGTTGTAGAAATAAAATTGCATTCTTATTTACCAACTCCGCCTGCTCTTCAGCGAAAATAAAGTCATGTTTATTATGAATGATTACTTTTAGCTCGTCTGCATTATCGTAAACCGTTTGAGTTGGCAGTTTATTTTTTTTAGGAGAAAGACAAATCCAGTCCCAGGATCCAGACAAAGGATAGGCCCCCGATGTTTCAATATGTACTTTTAATTTTTTGTCTTTCAGTTTACTTGTAAGCAAACTCATATCCCAACTTAAAGGCTCTCCACCCGTAACAACAACCGTATCAGCATAAACCGATGCATTCTTCACAATTAAATCAATACTTGTTGGCGGGTGCAATTCTGCATTCCAGCTTTCTTTCACATCACACCAATGACATCCTACATCACAACCCCCAATTCTTATGAAGTAAGCAGCAGTACCAGTATGAAAACCTTCCCCCTGAATGGTGTAAAATTCTTCCATCAAGGGCAACATCGCTCCTTTATTTACTTCTAATTGTATTTCTTTTGATAACATTATTATATTTTAAAGTGCAAAGATAGTCAATTAAATACGGAACAAAAAAACCGATAGCTTTTGAAAACTATCGGTTTTATATTTTAATAATTGAAATTTATTATTTCAAAGCTTTCACTGATTGAGAAGCGTAAGTATTTGCAGGATCTAGAACTAAAGTTTTATTGAAATATTCAACAGCTTTAGCTTTATCAGTATTAGCATAAGCAGCACCAATTGCATTATATGATTCCACTACTTTCTTTACAGTTGCAGGTTTTGCTAATTCCTCAGCACCTTTTGCTGTTGTCGCAGAAACATATTGCTCGTAATTTTTAATAATCATATCATCTTTATCCAACAAACTATTGATTCTTCCCTTGTACAAATATGCTTCAGTGTAAGAAGGTGAAGCTGTCAAAATTTTATCAAAAGTAGCATCAGCATTAGATAAAGCTTCTTTATCACGGCTTTCAGCCGGCTTTCCAGCATTACCATAATAAACAGAGATACCATAATATACAGCATCATCCAAATAATTTTTAGATTCAGCATTGCTTGCTCCTAACTGAAAGATTGAAGCTGCCTGTGCATATTGTTTTTTACCAAACAAAGCTTTTCCAAAATCAGCAAGTTCTTCTACAACCAATGGCTCCAACTCAATCGCTTTTTTGATATCTGCTAATCCTGCATCAAAAGCTGCCTGATCAACAACTCCTTCTGCATTTGTACCTTTTTTAATTTTAGAAAGACCTAAATATAAATAATCTCTACCAATTACCTTATTTGTTGGAACTTTAATGAAATCCTCTATAGATTTGATTGCAACATCAGCATTGCCGTTTTCGTAAGCCGCATATCCTAAATATCTAAAAATTCTAGGATTTACTTTATCTTCAGCAATCATTTTATTCGCAACTTCTTCAAGTTTTTTATAATCCTTAACCAAGATTAAGAAATCAGCATGACGCATTTTAGAATCTAAAGAATAATCTGTAAGACTCAAATATTTCTCATAATTGGTAATTGCATTTTGTAGATTTACTTTAGCTGTAGAAGGTTTATTTCTTGCCCATTTATAGTAGGTTTCAGCCAACTCTCTGTAAACAGGTCCATAATTAGCATTCAAAGCGATAACTTCATTGAAAGATTTGATTGCTTCATCGTAAGATTTAGCACCTTTCAATAAAACTCCTAATTGCATTTTTGCTCTTAAAAGTGTTGGATCAGCAGTAAATGCATCTCGATAGGCTTTATAAGCATCGTTTTGATTATTTGCTCCATAATACGCATCCCCTATAGCTAAAAGAGCAGTAGCATTTTGTGGCTCTAAAGCTAAAGCACGTTGTAAAACAGCAACAGCACTAGTGTAATCAGGGTTTTCAGAATTTATATATGCTCTACCGATGTAGATAAACTCATCCACATCCTTACGTTTCATATCTTTGGTGGCCAAAGCGAAGTTAGCCTGTGCAGCAGCAGTATTTTTCTGATCCAGATCAAGTTGACCTAATCCAATATAGTTTAAATTTTTCTTATCTGAAGCCTCTAATCCATTTAAATAATAAATTTTAGCAGAGTCAACAACACTTTCATTCAAATATATGTTCCCTAAAACAAAATTAGCTTCGCCGTCAGAAGGTTTGGCTTTTATGATTGATTTCAGCAAAGACTTAGCTTTCTGAAACTGTTCTGCATCAATTGCTTTTTTAGCTTCTTTGATATCTTGCGCTTTTACAACAGAAGCTGAAGCAACTAAGGCAAGACTTAAAATTTTAAATTTGTTCATCTTTATTGTAATTAATTATTTTCTTTATCGTTTGTAATTTGATTTCTAATTTGCAGCTTTCTACCAGGAGTTTTAACCGGCATTAGACCTGATTTTAAAACAATCCTTTGCCCTATGTCTCCGGCAATAAATGAAGCGAAGCCCATTCCTAATCCTGTGTAACCCTGACAATTAATGATATACAATTCACGTACCAAAGCATATTTCTCTTCAGCGATGTCATTTTGTGTAGGACTGTAATATTTATTATCACTTAATCCTTTAACACTCAAAACATTTATATTATGAACTATATCCTGCATTTCAGGAGCAGGCTGCGATAACCAATTAACCCCTACCACACCAATCATTCCGTCATTTTCTGAGACAAACTTTATTACTTCATCATTAGTTTTAAATGAAAAAACGTTCTCAGTTGGAATATCTTTAACTTTAGCCAAATCCTTCATGTAACGTACTGTACTTGAATTTGGATTATCAAACACTAAACCTTTTATTCCGGTGTTTGAAGCTCCTTTTATAAAATCAATTACAGTCTTCAACGCAATCAGTGTGTCTTTATTGCTCTTGTTTGAAATAAAAGCAATTGCATCAACTGCAAACGGAGTAACTCTCGGATTAATTTTCAGTTTTGCAAATTTATCTTTTTCTACCTCAGTTAAATCTCTCGCTGTAATTACAACCTTTGTTTTCTCATTTAACAGGTCATTAATTAACTCAGCTTCAGATTTAGCTTTAACATTAACTTTCGCATCATAATATGTACCTTCAAAAACAGCAACCTGATCATCTACAATTGGCTTAACAGTTTCATCAACTGCAATATCTATTGTTCCTTTTAAAATCGTTTCCTTGTTTAAATCATTTTTGCTTTTTTGATTACACATTGCAAACAAAAAAATAAAAACGATTAATACCGAAACTTTAACATACTTTAACATGTCTTTACTCTGTGTTAGAATTTATTAATCTTAAAAATCGTATCCCTGAATATACTATCAATAAAATACCAAATGCGTATCTATATATCGGATCCATGTTCAATGGCAGACTTTTCCAAAACATTATCATTAAACCCAGCACAAGATAAATCAAAAAAAACAATATTCCTAAAACGAGAAGAAATCGCTCTTTGAGCGATTTCTTCTGAATGTTATTAAGCAAATTCTTCAACATTATTCTGCAGATTGTATTGTAATAGGCAGAGAGTAAAGAACCCTTACTTTTTTACCGTTTTGTTCGCCAGGAGTCCACTTTGGGCATTTTTTAAGAACCCTTATAGCTTCTGCTCCAGTTCCGTAACCGATATCTCTTAAAACTTTAATATCTGTTAATGAACCATCTTTTTCAACAACGAACGTCACGTATACTTTACCTTTTAAACCTTCTTCTTCCGGAGTTTTATAATTGTTCCCTACGAATTTGTAGAATTTCTCCATTCCTCCAGGGAAATCTGGTTTTACTTCGATACCAGCAGTGTTATATACTTGGTTGTCTTCCTGTACAATTTCAGCAACCGGACCTTTACCTACAGGCTCATCTACAGTTAAAACTGCATCTGGATCTCCTTTGATAGTTTCAGAACCGATTTTCTTTTCCTTAAGATCCACAATTTTCGGTGGCTCCTCAGTAATCTCTTCCGTTTTAGCCACAACTGGCTTCACAAACTTCACCTGATCCACTTTCGGTGGCGGTGGCGGTGGCGGTGGTAAATTCGGCTTTACTTCCTCTTTTTTCTTAGGAGGCAATTTTGCCGTAATAATTTTAATATCGTTATCCACTACTTCTTCCTCAGAATTAGGTATAAGGCTAGCGATAAGAGGGGCAGCAACAGCTAAGCTAAAAATAACAGAACCAATAATAAGTGCTCTTACCGTGGTTTTTGTATTTGATTTTCTCAGCTCGTATGCTCCATATATCTTATTACGTCCTTCGAATACGATATCAAGCCACTGATTTTTAATAATATCTAATTTCATATTTCTTAATTATTAGGTTATTGACAAAATAAAAATTTCTTTTATTTTTTCTCTAACAATTCTTTTTCTTTAGGCAAAAAGTCGTTAACTATTGCATAAGTACCAACACCTGTAATTGCCATCTCATCCAAAATGTCCACTAAGTTTTTATACTTAGATTTTTTACCTGGCTTGATAATTACAATAATCCCTTTTTCTTTATCTCCAGTATATTCGATTACAGACTTTTTACGAGCCAGTAATTCTTTACGAATACCTCCTTTACCATAAGCGATGTCTTTCGGTCCAGCTATAGGAGAATCTAATAATCCCATATAATAAATAAGCTTATCATTCTCTCCCATCATAATAGTCATGGTACGTTTTTCATCAACCTTCATGTCCTTATTTTCCGGATTTTTATCGTCTTTATCTGGCAAACCTAAATTCATCGATTGAGGTTTTGACAACGTCGTGGTCAACATAAAGAATGTGATCAATAAGAACGCCAAATCTACCATCGCCGTTAAATCGACTTTCGAGTTTTGCTTTTTACTTCTTACTTTGCCACCTTTCCCGCCGCCACCGTCGCCGGTATTTAATTCAGCCATTTTAGTGTATCTTTTTTAATTAAAAATCTTTCCCTCTCATACCTGTAACTAAGTTAAAGGTATTGACTTTTTGATCTTGCAAGATATCCATAATCTTTTTGATTTGTGGATAATCCTCTTTAGCATCTCCTTTTATTGCAATCTGCAATTCTTTATCATCTAAGTCAATCGCTGCTCTTCTTGAAACCAAAAGCCACTCTTTTAACTGATTATTTAAAGAATCTATTGGAATACCAGGCTGATTAGCTTTACTTCTGTCTGCAGCTTTCATGTCAATGATTTGCTTTAAACTTGCAAGTGGCACACCAAAGTCATCCATTAGAGCAAATTTTGCTTTATCTTCCTCTGAAAAAGCAACGCCTAATTTCGTCCCCATTCCTTCAAGAGTTTTTTTACGCAACTCTCTTCCTTTTAGATCAAAAAATACTTTACTTTTTCCGTCTTTTCCTTTACCTATTGAGATAATAGCCAAATCTGAATCCGGCAATTTAGTCTGTACAGTAGATGATGGAGTATCAACAGGAAGTGCCTCCGGCACCTTAGCAGTAGCGGTCAAAATAAAGAACGTAAGCAAAAGGAACGCAACATCACACATGGCAGTCATATCTGTCGATGTTGACTTTTTTTTCATTTTTATTTTAGCCATTCTCTTTTTGTTTTATTTTGATAATTAATTCTAAAATATTAATATCAAAAATTAATTATTGTCTTAAGCTTCCTCTGAATTTTCTGTAAGTATTTACAATTGTAGTACCTGCCTCATCAATAGAGTAAGTTAAATCATCAATCTTAGCAGTAAAGAAGTTATAAGAAATAATTGCCAATACAGAAGTAGAGATACCTGTTGCAGTATTGATAAGTGCTTCAGAGATACCTGTTGCAAGAGCAGCCTGGTCTGGAGTACCAGCAGAAGCTAACGCACCAAACGCTTTAATCATACCTGATACAGTTCCTAATAACCCTCCTAAAGTTCCTAATGATACTAAAGTAGAAATGATAGTCATGTTTTTCTCTAACATTGGCATTTCTAATGAAGTTGCCTCCTCGATTTCTTTATGGATTACTTCTGAAGCTTCTTCGCTATTGAATCCTTCTTTTTTAACGTCCTGATATTTAATCAAAGCAGATTTAATTGCATTTGCAACAGAACCTTGTTGTTTGTCACATGAAGCGATAGCAGCCTCAATGTTTCCTTCTTTAATACTTCCTTGTACATTTCTCATAAATGCATCTAGGTTAGCTTTACCTGCAGCTTTTGAAATCACGAAATATCTTTCAATAGAAAAAACAACAACCATTAAAAACATACCTAATAATATCGGTACAATGAAACCTCCTTTATACACCATTCCTAAAGTATTGATTGGGTGACCTGTTTCTGGATTACCTCCTTCAAAGTTAGCTGAATCCCCCATAACGAATTTCCAGATTAACCAACCAACAAAAACACATGCTGCAATAATGATTCCTGAAACCATTCCTCCTCCATTCGAAGTGCTTTCTTTTTTAACTTTAACGTTTGCCATTTTTTTTAATTTTAATAGTTTTAAATAATTTTTATTTTTAGTTATATTTAACTTGTAGGGTAGCAAATTTATACGTTTAGTTTAAATAAAAAAACTTTTTTTAATTTAATTGAAGGAAATTTAACTTGATTTTAAAAAACATCTCATTAAATTGCCGATATCATTTTTTCGATAAACCAAAAAAAAGGTCAATTTATGTAAAAATTACAACGTTTTAGTAAATATTCAAATATTCCTTTGTTATGTTCTTAAAAAGTTGCGAAATTTTTTTTTATGTTATTTTTACTTAAAGAAAGTGCTTTTCTTATTAAAAAAAAACCAATAAAAAACAGTTAAAACACTAACAATACTCTTATAATCATCTAAATTACAAATAAAACAATGAATAAAAAAGACAACTTCATTCAAGATATAAACAATGGATATTCCACAAAAGGCGAAAGTATTACATTAGGCGGCGCTATTCTTGACGGAGAAGCAATAGCTGAAAGCCATGTAAAAATTCCTTTGAAAACAATAAACCGACACGGACTGATTGCCGGCGCAACAGGTACAGGGAAAACAAAAACGATTCAGGTTTTTTCTGAACAGCTTTCAAATGCTGGAATCCCAGTCCTGATGATGGACATAAAAGGAGACTTTAGCGGAATTGCAAAAGAAGGAAAAGAAGAAGATTTTATTACAGAAAGGCATACCAAAATTAACATACCTTATAATGTATCTTCTTTTCCTGTTGAACTAATGTCGCTCTCTAAACAAAGCGGCGTTCGTCTTCGTGCTACAGTTTCTGAATTCGGACCGGTATTATTTTCAAGAATTCTGGATCTGAACGACACTCAGGCTGGAGTGATTGCTATTATCTTTAAATACTGTGACGACAATAAGATGCCTTTGCTGGATTTAAAAGACATTAAAAAAGTAATCAATTATATTACAGAGGAAGGCAAAGCCGAAATTGAAGAGAGTTATGGCAAAATTTCGACCTCTACAACGGGAACGATTTTAAGAAAAATAATCGAACTGGAACAACAGGGAGGCGATTTATTTTTTGGCGAATTGTCTTTTGAAATTGACGATTTGATGCGAATTGATGAAAATGGAAAAGGATACGTTAACATTATTCGACTGACGGATATTCAGGACAAGCCTAAATTATTTTCTACGTTTATGCTAAGCCTCTTGGCCGAGATCTATCAGCAAATGCCTGAAAAGGGAGATGCCTCACAGCCTGAACTGGTAATTTTTATTGATGAAGCACATTTGATTTTCAATGAAGCCAGTAAAGTCTTACTGGAACAAATTGAAACTATTGTAAAACTAATCCGTTCAAAAGGAATTGGAATTTATTTTATAACACAGAACCCAATGGATGTTCCTAGTGGTGTTTTGGCACAATTAGGATTAAAAATTCAGCATGCTCTCAGAGCTTTTACGGCAAATGACCGCCAGGCAATCAAAAAAACAGCAGATAATTATCCAACTTCTGAATATTATAAAACTGATGAATTACTAACCAGTTTAGGAATCGGTGAAGCCTTAGTGACAGCTCTGAACGAAAAAGGGATTCCGACTCCGCTTGTGGCTACTATGATGCGTGCCCCACAAAGTCGCATGGATATTTTAACCCCTGAAGAAATTGAAGAAATAAACGGTAAATCTAAACTCGTTAAAAAATACAGTGAGGAAATTAACCGTGAAAGCGCCTACGAAATTCTAAACAAAAAAATTGAAGAAGCAACTCAGGCCGTACAAGAAGAACAAACTTCAGCAAAATCTTCAAAAACAGAACCCAGCACTGCAGAAGTAGTTACAAAATCTGTTCTTAAAGTCGTTACTAGTGCGACCTTTATAAGAGGTGTTTTTGGCGTTTTATCAAAATTCTTAAAGAAATAACAATTTCAAAATTCAAATTCAATAGCAATCTCAATGAAAAACGCTAATTGTCATTGCTATTGAATCTTGAAATTGTTATTCATCATTTGGAAAGCAGTTCCAGAATTTTATTTTCTACTTGTTCTGTATTCCAAATATTCTCGATATTGTCTAGTCGGAGAACTTCTTCCATGATTTCATTTTGAAAATCTCCAATCGCCAAAGCTTCGGCATAAGGCCGGTCACTAAAAGTCACACGACTATAAAGCGGAATCCATTTGTCGGGATGTTTATCTGAAAAAACCTTTTCTATTTTCTTTTGCAGCAAGAATTTTTCATCTGCCGTTTTTGTACTCATTTCCATAAAATTTCGATACGAAAGCTCTGCAATTGCATCCGCATTTGGCTTTCTTGAAATCTGATATTCTGAAAATATTTTTTTCCAGTCATTACCAAATTTTTCCATCATTTCATTCAAAACGGTAATATCTTCAAAACCAGCATTCATCCCTTGCCCATAAAAAGGAACAATCGCATGACAAGCATCTCCTATTAAAGCAATTTTATCTTCATAGGTCCACGGAAAACATTTCATTGTAACCAGGGTACTTGTTGGATTTTTAAAAAAATCATTGGCGAGTTCCGGAATTACCTCAATAGAATCGGGAAAATTTTTCTCAAAGAAATCTTCCACCATTTTTCGGTCAGTTAATGATTCAAAAGAATTTTGTCCTTCAAAAGGCATAAACAAAGTACAGGTAAAACTTCCATCCAGATTCGGAAGCGCAATTAACATATATTCGCCTCTTGGCCAAATATGGAACGAATTCTTATCTAATTTATGAGTCCCATCTGCATTTGCCGGAATATTCAATTCCTTATAACCCATATTCAAAAATTCCTGCGAATAATTGAACATGCTCTGACGCTGCATTCTGTGACGGATTCTCGAAAAAGCCCCATCGGCTCCAAAAACCATATCAAACTTTCGTTCTTCCCACTCTCCTCTTTCACTTTCACCAATATGCAAAGTAGCCTCGCTTAATGTAACATCCCAAACTTTCTGTTCAAAATGGAATTCCGCTCCGGCTTCTTCAGCCAGATCAATCATTTTTCGGTTCAGTTTTCCTCTTGAAATCGAATAAATTGATTCTCCTTCCTGACCGTAATTCTGAAAATTTAGTTTATCAACCAAATGAATCGCACGTTTGTCCATCGGAATTGCAATTTCACGGACCGAATCGCCAACACCAACAGCATCAAGTGCTTTCCAGCCACGATTTGACATCGCCAGATTTATAGAACGACCAGAGAAATTTATTTTGCGAATATCCGGACTGCGATCATAAACATGAACGGTGTGACCAGCTTTTTTAAGATAAATTGCCAAAAGCGATCCTACAAGTCCGGAACCAACAACAGCAATTTTTAGTGAAGTTTGCATCAAAGGGAAAATCTAATATATTGGGGCGTAAAAATAAGTAATAATTACACATGAGCTTTAAAATAAAACAATTATTTGCCCCGAACGTCTAATATTTACATGGGCATGACCCGCAGAAAAAGCGGGTCGGGCTATCCGCTATATCTTTTGTGCTGAACCCCGGCACAAAAGGATATCGCTCCTATCCCTCATGCTAACCTATTTTTCATAACAAAATCGGTTAAAAAATACAATCACAATTATTTCCGAGGAGTATATACTAAAAAAATGAGGACTGCATTACAATTGAAAATCTTCTTTGTTTTTTAATCCCATTCTCAATTGAATATTTACAAAAAATACTATTTTAGCCCTGTCTCAAAAACAACTGAATAACCTATGAAAAATTTTAAAAAGCAATCCTTTTTCATTCTATTACTTTTGACACTTATTCCTTATTCCGGCATTTGCCAACAATACAGGAATGCTGTACAAATGCCTACTCAGCAAAATACAATTATTGTCAATAAAATTATCGAAGCCACCAACTACAAAACTTATTTTGTTGATTATTGCCTCAATAAAATAAATGAAACTGCTAACAAGGAAAAATGGAATGAGCAAAAAACTTTGGAAATTACAGAAACTATCAATTTCAGAAATTTTCGTGATGCTGTTTATAATTTATTTGCTTTTCATGATGAAATAGAATTGGAAACGCTTTTAAAAACGTATCAAAAAGACAAGATATACCAGACTACCAATATCATGACAACCAACAAGGCACTTAATTTCAACCTTGATATATATGCCAGGGATATTGTGAAGGGAAAATATATTTTGAAGTAAGGCTCAGAGATGCAAAGAAACAAAGGTTCAAAGGTTTTTAAAACTGATAGCTTTGAACCTTTTTATGTTTTTGAAGTCAATGCAAAAACCTCAAACCTGACTCAAGAGCTTCAGCTCGAACAGGCGAAACAAACAAAATTTACTTCTTTGGTTTAAAAACCAATTTTGTTGAAGTTCTGATAATTTCTTCTTTATTCAGTTTCATTTTCCTGAACTTTCCGGCATTGTACATTTCTGCCTGATCGTCGTAATGTTTACTAAAAGGATTTCCGGATTGCCCAGTTGGCAAAATACTCCAGCTGTTTTCTACATCGGCAAAATCGACAATTCTTCTGGTTGAGGGACCACCTTTTGTATAATACTTTCCTTCGTCATTGTATCCGAAAAATAAATTATTGATTACTTCATTTGATCCCGGAGAATTGAAAGGACCAACATTAAACAATCTGCGAAGCGCTTTGATCTTTCCCAATGGATGTTCGTGTTCCACAGTATGTACTTTCCCCCAATTCCAATCTGCAACATTTTCTCCTAACTGATTCTGTAAGGCAATAACAGCATCGTGGAATGCTTTTGAGACAATTTCTGCTCTCGTTTCTTTCACATTTTTGGTTTTGATGTTATCCCACCAAACGGAATTTTCATTTTTTATCTGATTAGCAATTACTTGTTTTCCAAGAGAAATCCCTAAAAACAAATTGAAATTGTCTTTACCCATTTCGTCTTCAAATGTATTTTTCAGATATAAATAAATCCATTTGTTGTAAATCGTTGGAGCAACATTTTCTAAATTAGTTGTTCCTTTCCAGGATTTTAAAACTTTCAATACTTCTTTTTCTTTGTCAGAAAGCTTATTATCTAAACTTGCTACTAAATTTTTCGAAACCTCTACCGCAACATCCGAAGTATTATCAAAAATCATTTTACTGATGGCTTCCTTATCCCAATCTGATTTGGCATCTAGGATTCCTGAAATTCTTTTAGCGCGATCTTCCGGCAAATAATATCCCGGATATAAATAACAATTGTCTATAGCTTCTGGCTGATTATTCGCCGAGTACACATATCCCCATTCCGGATTTTCTGCTGATGGATTTTTTTCAAAATCTAAAAATCTGGTGATATCATCTTTTCCGCTTGCGCCATCTAAAATCAAATGTGTATTAACACCTTCATTGTGTCGGTATAATTTGCCACTCGCCCACCAGGCCACATTTCCTTTTGCGTCGCCGTACATTACATTCAATCCTGGCGCTGCAATTAGACTGACCGATTTTTTAAAATCAGTCGTATTTTTAGCATGCGAAAGACCATAAGCCGCATCCAGAATTTGGATTGGTTCTCTTGTATAAGTCCAAGACATTGCAATCGGATTTTTCTTTTCTAAATGATCTATAAAATCATTCATTACTGGACCATGACGTGTAATCTTAACTGTCAATACAACATCTGAAGAATCTTTTACTTTTATCGTCTTTTTTCTGATTTCATATTTACTAAAACCTGTTGGTGTTTTATATTGAGAAGCATCATCTGCTTTATTTTTTTCCTGGTAAAAATCGATATCATCATTTTCAAACATCGTTAAACCATAGGCGTAATCCCTATTATGTGCCAAAAGCGGAAACGGAGTTCCGGCCAGATAACATCCGTACAATTCATGTTTTGGTGTTACAATATGCGCTTCATACCAGGTTGCAGGCTGCGAAAATCCAATATGCGGATCATTAGCAAAAATAACTTTTCCTGTTTTTGATTTATGTGGCCCAACAACCCAGCTATTGCTTCCAACAAATGGAGGAATTGGAGATTGATCCAACATGGCAGTTATAGATTTTGAAATCTCGGTATACTCTTCTGCTTTCTCTTTTGATATTTTAATTCTGGTAGTATTAAATTCACCTTCAATTCCTAAATCTTTCAAATAAGCAGCACCGTATTTATTTTTGATTTCTGTCAACAATGGATCTGTTTTCTGTGCCATCGCGAAACTAAAAGACATATAGCCGAAAATATTATACACGTCTTTTATGGTAAACTTTTGCTTTTTTACGCCAACCAAAGTAAATTCTATTGGCGTTACTCCTTCTTCCAAATATTGATTAATTCCGTCTAAATATGCCTGTGTCAGTTTATAGCTTTCGCTGTTTTTATCCAATTTTGCGATTGCTTTTGCGGAAGCCTCCTCGATTCCAATTCCTGCAAAAAAAATGTCATTTTTAAGCGCAACGCCTCCAAATATTTCAGAAAGGTGCCCTGGAGCAATTCTGCGTAATAATTCCATCTGCCATAATCTTTCCTGCGCATGTACGTAACCAAGTGTAGTCATGGCATCTTTTTCAGAATCTGCATAAATATGCGGTACTCCAAAATCATCAAAATAAACTGTAGTTTCTTTTTCAAGATTTTCCAATTGAAGTTCGCCTTCGTATTGCGGTTTTAAATGAAAAATATAAGCGCACAAACCAATTGCAAGCAAAATAACTAAAACCAATAAAGCCAGCAGGATTTTTTTAAGTATTCTCATATCAGGCAATAAGTATAAAGAATGAATTTTAAAATGATATAACGAAATTACAGAATGATGTAAAACTCATTCCTTTTTTAAATTCTAAATTTATGTATTTAAAACCAATACTATAAATGTCAATCTATAAAAAAATAGCAGTCGGTGTAATTTGTCTCTTTATCCTTGTTGTTTTGACCAATATTGGTCTGAATTACTGGATCAGAAAACAGCTTCCTTATATTATTAAAGAGAAAAACAAAACTGCGTACAATATCAATTATGAGAAAATTGATGTTTCGCTTTTTTCCCGAAACATCCATGCACAAACCTTACTGGTAAGTCCGAAAAACGCACCCAAAGACAGCAAAAACGGGCTTTTTACCAAAATAGAATCCATTACTATTAAACATTTTAATATTTGGGATTTGGCTTTTAGAGATATAATACAGGCTGAAAGTATCATAATCAACAAACCTCAGGTCATCTTATATAAAAAAGGAGAAAAACTGATCAACAACAGCAAAAGTATTCAATCTGAAATTGTTGATCCTTTTCGTAAAATTATAGCAGTTTCTAATATTTACCTCAACGAAGGAACGGTCGATGTTGTTTCACTGGATTCTAAAAAACCTATTTTAAGCGTAAAAAAAATCCTTTTAAAACTCGAAGGAATCTTAATTACCGATGCTACATTAAAAGAAAAAATACCTCTTCATTATAAAAACTATACGCTGGTTTGTGATAGCTTGTTTTACAGACCAAATGGGTTTTATTTTATTAATATTGGAAAAATAAGTACCGAAAAGAATTTTTTAAAAATCAACAATTTCTCCAATCTTCCACAATTTAACCGAAAAGTTTTTTTAAACCGTCTGGAAAAGGAAAAAGATATTTATAATTTAAAATTTGACTCCGCACAAATTGAAAAAATGGATTGGGGATTTAAAAATGAACGTTTTTATCTGAAAGCCAATTCGATGGTAATTCATCATTTTGATGCCAATATTTACCGCGGAAAAATGTTAAAAGACGATTTAACCAAAAAATATCTTTACAACCATTTATTACGAAATCTAAAATTTCCTCTTCAAGTTGACACCTTGCAAGTTTTAAAATCTAAATTGGTTTACGAAGAAGAACTTGATTTAGCTGACGGTCCTGGAATATTGACTTTCGACCGTTTTAATTTGCAGGCAACCAATCTGAGAAGCGGTTTTGGCTTAAAAAAAACAGACGACGTAAAAATAAAAGTCAAATGTGTTTTTATGAAAAATTCTCCTCTTGATGTTGATTGGCGTTTTAATGTTTTGGACAAAAGTGACGGATTTCATATTCAGGGTGTGATTTCGAATTTTAATGTTCAAGGCATGACACGATTCACAAAACCGTATATCAACACAACTTTTACCGGAACTTTCAACAAATACCGTTTTAACTTCTACGGGAATGACAATGGTTCTAAGGGAAATGCGTCTTTAGATTATGATGATCTCAAAGTCAAATTATACAAAAAGAAAAATCCTGAAAAAGAAGCCAAACTCAAAACAGCAGTTGCCAATTTATTGGTCAAAAACGACTCGAAAGACGAAGCCAAAACCGCAGAAGTCGAAGTCGAGCGGCTTCAAGACAGATCGTTCTACAACCTTTTGTGGAGAAGCATTGCTGAATCTTTAAAGAAGATTTTGATTTAGTTCTTTTTTCGCCCCCAAACCTGACAATTATCAGGTTTTAGAAAAATTTATTTTTTTTCATTTGTCTCTATTTTAATCCGAATACAAATGACAAAAAACAATCTGCATACTTTTCATATTCCGGTAATGGGATTGGCTTACACAATAGACAGCCCGATTCGAGTGGCGCAGTATGGAATTTCATCTGTTATAGCTTTAGCCGACGATGATCTGATTGAGAAGATGCGTAATTTTTACAGCACAAAATTCAATATCCCTTACGAAGAAATCACTCAAAAATTTCATGATTACCGCGCTGAAAGAATCACTTCTTACCTAAATTTAGTCGATAAAATTGTAAAAGAGAAATTCGAAAATTTCAAAACAGAATTGGCGGAAAGCAAAACGGCACTCGAAAACTTCATGTCGATGCTACCCAATACTTCTGACATCAAAAAAGGATTTCAGAATTTATTGGATGACGGAATTGCTTTTAAAGAGAACATCCAAAATTATATCGAAACCAATCTTTTCCCAGGCGAAATCGATGTGAACATTATGACCAAATTGGACAAAGATAATTTTATCAAAAATGAACAGCTTCCAATTGAATTTAACGATGCACATGCTGCTTTAAGAGGTTTTGCCAATAGCAATCTGGAATCTTCTGTGGTGCTTTCTGCTGGAATGAATCCGAGATTGTTTGGTTACTTCGAAAACTTCAAAGATTTTTTTCCGAATGCGAATAACGAATTGAAGAAGAAAATTATCTTAAAAGTGAGCGATTTTAGATCGGCCATGATTCAAGGAAACTTTTTAGCCAAAAAAGGGCTTTGGGTTTCAGAATACCGAATAGAATCGGGATTAAACTGCGGTGGCCACGCTTTTGCAACCGACGGACTCTTATTGGGTACTATTTTAGAAGAATTCAAGCAGAAAAAAGAGCAATTAGTACAATCGTCCCACGACTTAATGATTAAAGCTTTACAGGCAAAAAATCAGCCAATTCCACGAAATCCTTTAGACTTAAAAATTACTGTTCAAGGCGGTGTTGGAACTTCTCAGGAACATGAATTTTTATTAGAGGAATATAATGTTGACTCTGTTGGATGGGGTTCACCTTTTTTATTGGTTCCCGAAGCGACATCTGTAGATAAGGAAACCCGAAATTTATTGATGAATGCCAAAGAAGATGATTTTTATCTGAGTAATATTTCGCCTTTGGGAGTTCCTTTTAATACTTTGAAAGGAACTACAAATGAATTTTTAAAGCAAAAACGAATTCAGGAGAATAAAGCCGGAAGTTCCTGCCCGAAGAAATTTTTAGCATTAAGCAAAGAATATGATCCGCACGGAATTTGTACGGCTTCAAAAAAATATCAGGATATTAAACTCTCAGCATTAGAAGCACAAAAAGATTCTCTGTCTCCTGATGAATTTGAGAAAAACAAAACCAAAATCACTGAAAAATCGTGTCTGTGTGTGGGTTTGGCAAATGCTTCTTATCTAGAAAATGACATTAAAATAAAAGGTCAGGCACAAGGCGTAGTGATTTGCCCTGGACCAAACTTAGCTTATTTTGATCAGGAAGTTTCCTTAAAAGATATGATTCAGCATATTTATCAAGGAAAATCGATTATTAGAACTGAGCGTCCAAACTTATTTATAAAAGAGCTTAAAATGTATGTTACGTATTTTAGAAATGAAATTCAATCTGTTTCTGGAGAACTTACAACAGCTCAGTTTAAAAAATGGACTACTTTTAAATCTAATCTGTTAGATGGAATTGAGTATTATAAAAATTTATTTGAATCGACGTCAGTCTTTAAAGCTGATTTAAATCAACTCAATTCTTGTAAATCAGAATTAGTTGGTATTAAAATTTCCGTTTCAGAATTGGTTTAAAAAACAAACCCCAAATTATCATCTAACTTGGGGTTTGATTTTTTTATGTGAGTACAATTATTCGTTTTTGTTTTTACTATCAATAACCGCTCCTGTACCGGTTCCAACCGCAGCTCCGGCAAGACCACCAATAATAGCACCTTCACCTTTTTTCTTACTGACAATTGCACCTGTAGCTGCACCGACTCCAGCACCAATTACAGCACCTTTAGCAGTTGCACTCCAGCCTTTCTTTTTGGCTGGTGCAGGTGTAGTTGTGGCATCTTGCTGATGCACTACCACAACTTTCTCTTCTTGAGCTTCGATTTTTTCCTCGTTTAATTTTGCCATTTCTGTCTTCATCGAATCGATAACACGCTGTTTATTAATCTCAACTTTCATTGAATCAATGCTGGCTTGTTTGGCTTTATTTATATCTTCTTTGCTTTGTTGCTGGCAAGAAGTTAAAAATAATACGGTTAATAAAATATATAAGCCTTTCATGATGTTGTAATTTTAGAATTATACATTACAAATTACGAAAGATCTGTTATAACTGTTGTTACAGAATTTTTTTGAAAGTTTATAAGATTTGAAGTTCTTGATGTTCCGTGCTGTGTTTTATTTTTAAATCTGAATGAAATTAATCTCGCAAAGTCACGAATACGCAAAGTTTTTTCTCATTTCTTTTAAATAAAATACTTTTAAGTTTAATACCGTCCAGGTTTAACTGGATGAAAAATGGATCAAAAGAAAAGGCTTTAGCCAAACTGAACTCATTTGGCTAAAGCCCTCTTAACTTCATGTTTAATACCTCCCGCTGAAGCTGGAGACTATTAAAAAAAAATCTTTTTAATCCTTTTAATCTGTGGCTAAAAAAAACTTTGCGCCTTCGTGACTTTGCGAGATTATTTTTTTATTTCCCTAAAATTCCTTTTTTCAGAATTTGTCCAAAGTCATACATATCTTCATAAGAACAATATAATGGAACTGGCGCCAGACGAATTACATTTGGTTCGCGCCAATCTGTAATTACACCGTTTTTCATTAAATAATCAAACAATGCTCTTCCTTCTCCGTGAAGGAAAACAGACAATTGCGAAGCTCTTTCTTCCGGATTTGAAGGTGTAATAATTTCAAAAGTACTTTCTACCTCTTTATCAATTTCATGAAGGATAAATTCTAAATAAGAAGTGATATGATCACGTTTTGCGATTAAAGCCTCCATTCCAACCTCAGCGAACATTTCTACCGAAGCCAAATATGGTGCTAAAGATAAAACTGGAAGATTACTAATCTGCCATCCGTCTGCTCCGTGAACTGGATCAAAGTTTGGCTCCATTTTAAAACGACGTTCTTTGTTGTGTCCCCACCATCCGGCAAATCTTGGCAAATCTGAATTATGATGTCTTTCGTGAACAAAACAACCAGAAGCATTTCCTGGTCCTGAATTCATATATTTATAACTGCACCAGGCGGCGAAATCTACGTTCCAGTCGTGAAGTTCTAATTTGATATTTCCAGCAGCGTGAGCCAGATCCCAGCCTACTTTTGCTCCAACTTTTTGTCCAGCTTCCGTAATAGTTTTAATATCGAAAACTTGTCCTGTGTAATAATTCACTCCGCCGATTAAAACCAAAGCCAGTTCATCGCCAACTTCTTCAATTTTTGCCAAAACATCTTCAAGACGAATATTGTGTTCTCCTTCTCGACGTTTAATTTCTACAATTGCATCTTCTGGTTTATAACCGTGAAAATTGACCTGACTTTGAAACATATATTGATCTGACGGAAAAGCTTTTTCTTCGCAAATAATCTTATAACGTTTGCCTTTGGGCTGATAAAAAGAAACCATCAATAAATGAAGATTCACAGTCAAAGTATTCATCACCGTCACTTCTGATGGAAGCGCACCTACAATTTTACTCAACGGTTCGGCAAATCTTTCCTGATAATCCCACCATGGTTTTTCAGCATAAAAGTGACCTTCGACAGCCAATTCCGCCCAATCGTTCATTACTTCGTCAATATAAGCTTTGGTACGTTTTGGCTGTAATCCCAATGAATTTCCAGTAAAATAAATTACTCTTTTGTCGTTTACTTTAGGAAAAATAAATTGGTCCTGGTAGTGATTTAATGCATCTTGAGCATCAAGTTGTTTCGCAAATTCGCGTGTATTTTGAAAAGTCATTGTGTTTTTGTTTTGCCTGCTAAAATAACAACTTTTGAAGTATTTCGATTAAATTTAACAAGTTTACTTTTTAGTCACAGTCTCAGTTTACACTCACAGTCCACTGCAAACTGAGACTGAGACTAAAAACTATAAAAAAACCCGCCATTACTGACAGGTTTTTTCAAATTCTGAAATAATTTCAGATTATAATATTAACATCGCATCTCCGTAAGAATAAAATTTGTATCCTTCTTTGATCGCTTCGTCGTATGCTTTTTTCATTAAATCATGTCCACAGAAAGCAGAAATCATCATCAATAATGTTGATTTTGGAGTGTGGAAGTTTGTGATCATACAGTTTGCAATACTAAAATCGTGAGGAGGGAAAATAAATTTATTTGTCCATCCTTCATACGGATTCAAAGTATTTGCAGAAGAAACAGAACTTTCGATTGCACGCATAGAAGTTGTTCCTACAGCACAGATACGTTTTTTCTTTGCTTTCCCTTCGTTTACGATATCACAAGCTTTTTGATTGATAATTAATTCCTCAGAATCCATTTTGTGTTTCGATAAATCCTCAACCTCAACTGGATTGAAAGTTCCTAAACCAACGTGTAAAGTTACCTCAGCAAAGTTCACTCCTTTGATTTCTAATTTTTTCAAAAGGTGTTTAGAGAAGTGTAAACCAGCAGTTGGTGCCGCTACAGCTCCTTCTTCTTTTGCGTAGATTGTCTGGTATCTTTCCGCATCTTCAGCAGTAACTTCTCTGTTGATGTATTTAGGAATTGGAGTTTCTCCCAGTTCTGTCAATTTGTTTCTGAATTCTTCGTAAGATCCGTCGTATAAGAAACGTAAAGTTCTACCACGAGAAGTTGTATTATCAATTACCTCAGCAACTAACGAATCGTCGTCACCAAAATAAAGTTTGTTTCCAATACGGATTTTTCTAGCCGGATCTACTAAAACGTCCCATAAACGTTGCTCAGAATTTAATTCTCTTAATAAGAAAACTTCAATTCTAGCTCCGGTTTTTTCTTTGTTTCCGTACAAACGTGCAGGAAAAACTTTTGTATTGTTTAGAATTAAAACGTCTCCGTCATCAAAATAGTTGATCACGTCTTTAAACATTTTATGCTCGATAGTGTTTTTTTTACGGTCAATTACCATTAAACGAGATTCATCTCTGTTTTCTGCTGGAAATTCAGCCAAAAGTTCTTTCGGTAAATTGAAATTGAAGTGTGATAATTTCATATTTGAAGTTAGATTTTAAAATATCAATCTTAGATTTTTTTATCTAAAATTTTAAATCGCCTGCAAATATACGATTGTGAAATAGGCGTTGTCAAGTGTTTTGACGTTTATTTTCAAAAGTCCTTGATTTAGTGGTGGTTTGATGACCATAAAAATGTTTTTTTAACCATATAAGTTATATAAGTTCATTTAATTGGAGTTTTCACATACTGTTTAAACCTGACAGTCCAGAAGCCTCGTGATAAAAACCTGTCGGATTTGCTTTCAAGTACGCATAAAAAAACCTCTGGTTGAAACCAGAGGCTATGTTTTTCTTAAGCTTTGTATCGAGCCTTTATTTAAATGAACTTATATAACTTATATGGTTCAAAAATCTTTACAATTCTGAAACTTGGAAGTTTAAGGCTTTTAAGTCGTTCCAGAAATCCGGGTAGGATTTTGAAACTACTTCTGCATCGTCAATAATAATTGGAACTTTAATTGCCAATGGTGCAAATGCCATTGCCATACGGTGATCGTTGTATGTTGCAATATGCACATCATGATTAATAGCTCCTGAACGCTCTAAAGTCAAGCTGTCATTGGTTACCGAAATGTTAGCACCAAGTTTCGTAAGCTCGATTCTTAAAGCTTCTAATCTGTCGGTTTCTTTGATTTTTAAAGTATGAAGACCTGTTAAATGACATCCAATTCCTAAACCTAGGCATGTTACAACAATCGTTTGAGCAATATCCGGAGTATTATTTAATTCAAAGTTTACATCTTGATAATTAAACTCTGCCACCTTTTCCAAAGTCATTTTATTGTTTTGGAAAGTCGTTTTCACGCCCATTTTTTGGTAAAGAGAAACTAATTCTGAATCTCCCTGAAGGCTATTTTCTTTATAACTGCTCAAAGTAATTTTTGCAACATCAGATAAAGCGACAAGGCTGAAGAAATAAGAAGCTGAACTCCAATCAGATTCTACAACCATTTCTTTTGTTTCAACTGCTTCTTTCGGGTAAACTTTAATTACATTTCCTTCAAAGCTTGTTTTAATATCTAAATCAGCTAACAAAGCCAAAGTCATTTTGATATACGGAATTGAAGTAATTTCTCCTTCTAAAGTCAACTCTAAACCATTATCTAATTTTGAAGCCACCAATAAAAGTGCTGAAATATATTGGCTGCTTACATTGGCTGCCAAAGTTACTTTTGAAGCTGTAACTTTTTTCCCTTTAATTCTAATTGGCGGATATCCTTCATTTTTTTGATATGAAATCTCTACACCTAATTGAGCCAAAGCTTCAACCAAAATTTTTATCGGACGTTCCTGCATTCTGCTTGAACCCGTCAAAACCACTTCTCTTCCTTCGTTAACCGAAAAATAAGCAGTTAAGAAACGCATTGCAGTTCCTGCGTGGTGTATGTCTACAATTTCGTCATTTCCAGCTAATGCTTTCTGCATTACTTCGCTATCGTCTGAATTTGAAGTATTAGCTAAAGTGATATTTGGAAATAATGCTTTTAATAACAATAAACGGTTCGTTTCACTTTTAGAACCGGTAATATTCAGTTGCGAATCATCAATGGTGAATGGTGAATTCGTGCTTAATTTTAAATTCATTTTTTTTATTGTAAGTTGTGAATTATGAATTATGAATGATTAGAAACATAATTCAGCCCCGCAATTTACCACTCCCCATTCATAATTCAAAATTCAAAACTCATAATTCAAAACTTATGAGTGATATTTCACAATTATTTCAATTTATCATTGTTTTTGTGACGATCTTTATCTCTAACCGATTTTAAATCCATTTTTTTATCAAAAGCGGCCTGTAAATCAATTCCGGTTTGATTTGCCAAACATAAAACTACAAAAACAACATCTGCTAATTCTTCGCCTAAATCTTTGTTTTTATCGCTTTCTTTTTCTGATTGTTCTCCATAACGGCGTGCAATGATTCTGGCAACTTCCCCCACTTCTTCTGTAAGCTGAGCCATATTAGTTAATTCATTAAAATAACGAACGCCGTGTTCTTTTATCCAAGTAT
This sequence comes from Flavobacterium calami, assembly GCF_038290035.1. Taxonomy (NCBI): domain Bacteria; kingdom Pseudomonadati; phylum Bacteroidota; class Flavobacteriia; order Flavobacteriales; family Flavobacteriaceae; genus Flavobacterium; species Flavobacterium calami. The sequence continues at coordinate 144,209 of NZ_JBBYHS010000015.1, read as the reverse complement.
CAACAGCTAATTGTGCATTTTTTAAATCCATTGTTATATTTTTTTAAGGACGATTTTTTCATTTTGGCTGATAATCGCTTTCTGAAAAAGATTTTTTAAGACTTCATATTCATCTGCACCAAAAGTACTTTTGTTTATTTCTCTTGAGCTGGTAATCTGAATTTTATTTTGATCATTAAAAATATTCAGCACAAAAACTATTTTCTTGTCTTCTGATGAAATACGCACTGGTTTAGGCATAGATTCGACCACATAACCTTCCGGAATTTCCAGACTCAAATTGATTTTTTCCTGTGAAGGATACCCAAAATAAATTGCCATCTGCCTTTTTTCCTGTATAAAAGGATTTTTAGACCTTGTAAAAAACAATAAAGGATTAATGAAAATCTTACCTCCTATAGTTTCAGACTGATTATCTGTTGCAAAATTAAAAGTTTCTAAAACCGGATCTGATAAATTTGTACTTTTATTTTCAACTTTATAATTTGAAATTTTCAGTTCTCCTAATTTCCCTTCTAATGTTTCGAGATAATTTTCAGTACTTTTCCCCGCATTGCGAATCCTGAAATTATATGCCTCATAATTTGTTTTCTGTGCTCTGATTATTCCTTCCATTTTCCCGGAACTATCTATTTTGGCCATTACAATTGAAGCTTCTATTGATGCAGTGTGAGGATTTAAATCTATTTCTTCAGATGTCCCGTCTTTTTTAATAAGCCTCCCTTTCCAGTTTAAAACGTTCAAAGGCAATATGCCAGGTGATGTAAATTTATGAGTTGCATCCAACAGGATTTGTTTGCCATCGATTTCAGCAGCGGCAATGACATAATTAAAACCAGTCCTTGTTGGGTAAACAGGCACTCCATTTTCCAACGTACTTACCAAAACCGGATTGGCTTCTATTCCGGCCAGTTTCAACATATTAATTAAAATAAAATTGATTTCAGCTACATTTCCTGTCTGTGCTGCATAAGCCTTTACAACACCTGAATCGACATAATAACCATTTTCATCATTCCAGTTCATTTTATTTTGAACAAACTGAAAAATGATATTCAATTTCTCATTTTGCGATTCGACATTGGTCAACAAACGCTTTACATCTTCTATTACAAAACTCCGTTCATTAAGTTCTTTACCAAATTTTTCTTCCTTAAAAATTGTTGTAGCAACACCTTCCCAGGTAATTGAATAATCTTTGACAGGCTGTTCGGGCATTCGTACTCTCTCCAGTTCCTGATTAATAGATCCTTTGTAGTTCTCGACATTATTTACATACGGCTCATCTATCAACGCGGGAATATCCCTGCATGAATAAGATGAATTAATCTGATTATAAGTCAATGTCCTGCTTTGACCGTATTCATTAGCATAATTTTGACTACCTCTGGCCAATTTAGAATCAAATTTCACAGGCAGATTTCCAATTAAAATTGGTTTGTAAATATAAAACTCCGGAATTTCTGTTTTGTACTCAAAATAATTTACCGGAATTCTGTATTGAATATCAAAATCAGGAAGTTTAACAATGTTGTCGGATTTTAGAGTGTATTTATACTCTATAACAGATCCCACTTTAACATTTGGAAGTGTAATAATTTTTTCCTTCCAGTATTTATTTACATTTTGCTTAAACTCACCCTGATTATTAAGTTTTGTTTTGACAATCGATCCGTTTTCCAGATTGTACGTTACTGCATTAGAAAATTCTACCTGATCCTTATCAAGATTTTCATATCCTACATAAAAACGCACTTTTTGGTCTGCCCATTTAAGTCCCTCTTTTTTATAAATTTTAATTTTGAATTCATACACATTGTGTACTGAAAAACCATTTTTCTGATTGTAAGTAAAAAAAGTTTTTCCTTTTTTAAACAAAATTGCAGCCGAAGCAGTAGTATCTACTGGATGAACTTTTTCTTCTAACTCTGCAATCGTAACTTTTCCTAACTCATAATTTTGAGCTTTGGTTTTGACAGCAGTAAGAATTAAAACTATTGAAATGAATATGGTTCGTAATTTCATTTTTAGATTCTCTTTAAAACAATTTTCTCGCTTTCCTTTGCAATCATTGCTTTATAATATTCTTTAAGCATTTCGTATTGCTGTGTTGAAACAATAGCTTCATTAATTTGATGTAAAATACTCATTTGAAGTGTATTTTCATTAGCAGCAATATTAAATTTGAAAGTTCCTAAATTCCCTTCCATATTCATAGCCGCCGGTACTGGCAAAGTTTCGACAGCAAATCCATCCGGAATTTTAATTGTTATGTTATATTTATCCATAAAAGGAAAACCGAAATCGACCGGATATTCTCTCGTTTCCTGATTAAAAGGATTTTTTTCATTGGTAAAAAACAACATTGGGGATATATAAATTTTATCCCCTATTTTTTCGCTTAAATCAGCTCCCGTAAAAGAGTAAGTTTCTGAAACCGGCAAAAGCAGTTCTTTTTCGTTCGTTCGGCTATATTCATTTATTTCGATTTTTTTATTATCGTTTTCCAGTTTTTCCAGATAAGCCTCTTCTTTTTGTCCACTTATCTTTTCCCTAAAAAGCATAGCATTATAATCTGAACATTGTCTTTTTGCTTTTCCAGATATTTTACCATCAGCCTCAATGCTATAACTCATAAAAACAATATCGCTTGATGCTTTTTTAGGCATTAATTCTACTTCATCTGAAGAACCATCTTTTCTAATTAAGCGACCGTACCAGTTTAAAGCACGCATCGGCAAAACATTCGGAACAGAATAATTGTCTGTCGCATCTAATAATATGTTTCCTTCTGGAGTTTCAACTGCTGCTATAACATAATTATAAGCAGTTCTGTTTGGAAATAAAGAAATACCATTAGATCTTGTACTCACCAAAACCGGATTAGCAGTCAATCCTGCATAACGTAACATTGCTGTCAGCATTAGATTGATTTCGGCTACATTTCCGGATTTCTCCTGATATGCTTTTCGCACTCCTTTTTCACACGAATAACCATAATATTTATCCCATTTCACATTTGATTTCACGTGATTGAAAATAATCAATATTTTTTCCTGAGGTGTATTTACTCCTGCCAGTAATGTTTTCAAATCATTTTCAAAGTAACCCGTTTTATTTAATTCCGGACCGAAATCATCGTATTCATAAATTGTCTTTGCGACAGAATTCCAGTCTGTAGATAAAGTTTTTAACGGACTGTTAGGATATTTTATCATTGACAATTCCTGCTCTAAACTCGAGGTATAATTGTCAATATTATTTACGAAAGACTCCTCTTTCATAGCAGGTAAATCCTGTGCCGTGTAAGTTGTCTGTATTTCGAGATAATCTATTTTATTCTGATAAAATTCTGTTCTTGTAGCACCTGCAAAACCTCCTGATGTAGATCTCTCTTTAGAATTTATTAGAATTGACTGATTACTCTTGACAGAAGTTACTTTTGGAAAAATATACCCTTTCTGTCTTATATTAAAAGTATAATATTCGGGTATGTAAGTAGTATATTCAGAATAATTTACAGGAATACTAGTCTGAAAAGCCCAGTCTCTTATCATACCGATATTAGGAGATCTTACTGTATAACTAAACTCTAATACAGAACCTTCTTTTACATTAGGCATTGTGATTTTTTTTCTCGATCTGTATTTGTTTACTTCTTCATTAAAAATCCCGTCACTTTTCAGCTTTGTTTTTTCAATCTTTCCATTTACTAAATTAAACGTATTTACATCAGAAAAGTCCACTTTTTCTCTTGACTCATTATTTCCAATGTAGTAGACCACGCCTTGATTTGCCCAGTCATACCCTTCTTTTTTATAAATTTTGATACGTGTATCTACTTTTGTTACCAAAACAAATCCATCATTACTATCATATTCAATTCTTGCCGTTCCTTTTTTATACAATATGGCTGCTGCGGCAGACGAATCTTTTGGATGCGCTTTTTGCTCTAATTCTGCAATAGATACTTTACCTAGTTTAAATTCCTGTGCTGTCGTTTTAAAAAAAACAAAGAATAAAAATAGGATTCTTAAAAATTTGATAGATTTCATTGGATTGATTTTGATTGATTTCTGTTTAGTTTTTGGTTAATATCATTTTGGCATTGTCATTTCTGGAAACCTGCTCCATAAAAAGACGATACTCATCATACTCTTTATTTGAATATTTTCCCTGGTTTAAAAACATCGACCGTTTGTAAGTAAGTTTATTATTTTCTTTTTTAATGATTTCGGTCTTATATTCTCCAAATTTATTTTTTAGTTCGAAGTTTGAAGGCAGGAATTCGATAGAAAAACCTGTTGGAAGATTAATTTCTATTTCATCTGTATCTAAGTAACCTCGCTGGATTTGAAATGGATTCTTACGATTTCTGATACGCTTTACATTTCCGGTATATTGGTTAAAAGCATCTATTACAAAAATCATTTTATTGGCAGAGATTGCTCCATAATTTGCTGCTGTAACATGAATATCTTCAGTAAAACGAATATTTTCCTTATCATTCGTAAAAGTGATTTTACCTAGTTTCAGATTATTGATATTGTCCCAGTATTCTTTATAATGTGCTTCTTTTTCGGTAGGCTGTAAATGTTCAAGCTGCATTTTTTTACTATACACAGAGCCTTCTGAAATTATAGACACAGTACCTGAAAAATGACCATTTTCATCTATTGTGTATACGCCTTTATCTTTCTGAATATTCCCTTTATCTTCATAAATCTTTGTTCTGACAATTTCTCCTCCTTCAGGCTTAACAACCAAAACATTCCTGTCATCTGTAAAAGTACCCTGATATCCAAACGGATCGTCCTGACTTGTACATTCTAAAAAAGTATAATTATTTCCGGTTGGAATTGCCAATATCATATGATTCCCCTGCATTGAAACAAAATCAGACTGAATATCTGATTTGTAACGGTCTCCATACAAAACAGTGTTATAAGACGGAACGTCTACTGCCTGCAAAAGTGCTTTTGTGTAATTTGACAATGCCTTACAATCTCCATAGCCTAACCGATCAACATCAGTTGCCAGCATAGGTTTCCAACCTCCTATACCAACCTGAATACTAACATATCGTGATTTTTTCTGAACAAAATCGTAAACCAGTTTCGCTTTTTTTACCGGATCTTTTTCATTACCAACAACTTCTTTGATTTTGAGTTTTGTACTTTCAGGTAAATCAGTCGTTCCCGCTAATATCTTATCCGAATACCATTTCCCAAAATCAGTCCAGTTTGTAGCGGCTCCGTCAACACCTTCCAGATGAAAACGCTCTAAACCCATCATAACCCTCGGAAAAAGATCTCTGGAAGACGGACTCAAATCTTCTGCTTTCTGAGCTGAAATATTAACAGCCTCATAACTTAATCTGGTATCAGTATCGACTGTCTTTTTAATATTATATCCTGCAAACTGAAATTCTTTCTTTTTAAATCCTAAATCACCAGGAAAAGTAACATTTAAAATACATTTTTCGATACTCAGATAATATCCGCCCAAAAAGTACCATTGTGGAATAAAAGCGGTATTTGAAGTTTCTGTTTCACTGGTGTAAACAATTGTAAAAGGATATGAAACTGGTGTATAATCTAAATAAACAACACGATTATCTGAAAAAAGTGTACTGCCACTCGCTGCGCTCTGATCCCTGAAATCTTTTCGCTTAATTTTCTTTATTTCATTACCAAACGCATCGTATACAATAGCTTCGATATTTTTTATTGCGGTAGTTTTATCATAATGCTGATACGCATCAATATCGTTTAATCCTTTTTCATTTAAAACCGATACCGCCCTTTGTATTTTGATGTTCATACTTCGCTGTGAAGCAATTGTAATGTCCATCTGATCTAAACGAACAACAGCATTGGCATTTTCTTTGAGACTATCTTTAATTGCAGAGATAAGGTAGTTGCCTTTTTGGGCTGAAGAAATGAGGGTAAACAACAAGAAAATTAATCCGCAAGAAGCTTTTTTCATTAGTAAGTTTTTTCGCCAAATATAGATATTTTTAGAAATCCTTAACAAATGTTTACTTGTTTTTTATTCCTTATTTTTACTGTCTATTGTGATAGTTACGGGACCATCATTTAACAGACTGACTTTCATATCAGCACCGAAAATTCCGGTTTGAACTTTTTTCTGAAATTCCTTTTCTACTGCTTTAACGAAGTTCTCATACATCGGAATTGCAAATTCAGGCTTTGAAGCTTTTATATACGAAGGGCGATTTCCTTTTTTAGTTGATGCATGAAGAGTAAACTGGCTTACCACAATGATATCACCGTCAACATCCTGAACAGAATAGTTCATAACATCATTCTCGTCTCCAAAAATTCTCATTTTAATGATTTTACCTGCAAGCCAATCGATATCTTCCTGCGTATCGGCATCTTCAATTCCCACTAAAACCAGTAAACCTTTTTGAATATCTGCTGTTTTTTGACCATCAACTGTTACAGATGCTTCTGAAACTCTTTGAATAACTACTCTCATAATTAGTTGTGAATTGTGAATGGTAAATTGTGAATTATGTAGTGTTTAGCTTTTGTTTCGAGGTTATAATAATTGAAGCTAAAATTTTATTTATTTCTACAATATCAGACTTTATAGATTGAAATTGATTCTCATTTAAGTAATTCGATTGAAAAAGCAATTCTAACCAATAATCTGTTTCGTTTGCCTCTTTTTGTGCAATTGCAAGTTTATGAATAAAGTCCTTTTTACTCTCTGCTTGCTCAGATTCTCTAATTAATGCACCTATTGCTGTTCCACTGCGAAGTAATTGTTTACTCAGAACATATTCCTTTTTATCATCTTTTAAAAATTGAAAAAGTTTAATAATTCTAAGTGCAAAATTAAAAGACTTAGTTTTAATTATGTTATCAGCCATAATTCACAATTTACCATTCACAATTCACAATTACTTTCTCGTTTCATCACTCGCTGCACGATCTTCGCCGTAAGTATCCGTGCGATAATGTTCTTCGTCACCTTCAAGGATTTTAAGATAGCTGTTGTAGCGTGACCATGCAATTTGATCCTTTTCTAAAGCCGCTTTAATGGCACAATGAGGCTCTTCTTTATGCAGGCAGTTGTTAAACTTACACTGATCTTTTAATTTGAAAAACTCCGGAAAATAACCGCTGATTTCTGATGGTTCCATATCAACAATTCCGAAACCTTTTATTCCAGGCGTATCGATAATTCTGGCATCAAAAGACAAATCATACATTTCGGCAAAAGTTGTCGTATGCTGACCTTGTTTACTCTGTTCCGAAATTACTGAAGTTTTCAAATGAAGACTTGGTTCCATGGCATTGACTAAAGTTGATTTTCCAACTCCTGAGTGTCCTGAAAACATACTTACTTTGCCAATCATCATTTCTTTAAGCTTGTCAACACCTTTATTTTCTGTAGATGAAATTCGGAGACATTTATATCCAATTTCAGTATAAATATGTTGCAAATAAAGCTGATCGTCTAAAGTCTGATCATTTAAAGTATCAATTTTATTAAAAATTAGTATAGCTTCAATTCCATAGGCTTCGGCAGTGACTAAAAAACGATCTATAAAACTCGTTGTTGTTGGCGGATTATCTATCGTTACCAATAAAAAAACCTGATCAATATTGGATGCAATGATATGAATCTGTTTTGACAGGTTAACCGATTTACGAACAATATAATTTTTTCGTTCGTGAATATTATGAATTGTACCGGTAACTGCATCTGAAGTTTCCTCTAATTCATAATCAACAATATCGCCTACAGCAATTGGGTTGGTACTTTTTATACCTTTTATTCTGAATTTCCCTTTCATACGGCATTCCACAAAATCTCCTTTTTCAGATTTTACGGTGTACCAGCTTCCTGTAGATTTGTATACGGTTCCTGTCATTCTTTAATTTTAGATTGCTGATTTTAGATTAAACCTAAATTCTTTGCAAAGATAAATGAATAATTTAAACCATATAAGTTATGTAAGTGAATATAAATAGCCGCTTTTATAACAAAAAAATCCCCATCACTTTTTTCAAAAGTAACAGGGATCTTTAAAAAACAATATAATTTTAAATGTGTGACATAATTAAAATAAACAACAAATTTCAAAGAAACTTAAATTGGCTTATATCACTTATATAGTTTAAGAAAAATTATGCGTTGAAAATTTTCTCCTGGTGACCAATACTTTCCTGGTGAATTGCTTTGAATAGTTTCAAAACAAACTCTTCAGTAAGTCCTTTTTTCTCACCTTCCAAAATCATTTTTCCTAAGATTTCGTTCCAACGGTTGTTTTGAAGAATCGCTACGTTTGCATCTTTTTTCACCTGACCAATTTCGTCAGCCACTTTCATACGTTTTCCTAACAACTCTAATAAGTTAGCATCCAAAACATCGATGTTAGCTCTTAGTTTAGTCATTTTTTGGCTGTACTCATCTGTAGTATCATCTGTTTTTCTGATAGTCAAATCTTTGATGATTTGTTTCAAAGTATCTGGAGTAACTTGCTGAGCAGCATCAGACCAAGCGTTATCTGGATCGATATGTGTTTCGATAATCATACCATCGTAGTTCAAATCTAAAGCCTCCTGAGTTACTTCGAAAATCATTTTACGATCTCCAGTAATGTGAGATGGGTCAATGATTAATGGTAAATCAGGGAATTTATTTTGCAATTCGATAGCAATCTGCCATTCCGGAATGTTTCTGTATTTTGTTTTTTCGTAAGTAGAGAAACCTCTGTGGATAACTCCTAATTTCTCGATTCCAGCCATGTGTAAACGCTCAACACCACCTAACCACAAAGCCAAATCCGGGTTTACTGGATTTTTAACCAAAACGATTTTGTCAGTTCCTTTCAATGTATCAGCAATTTCCTGAACTGCGAAAGGGTTTGCAGTTGTACGTGCACCAACCCATAAAACGTCAATATCATGCTCTAAAGCCAATTTACAGTGAGCTGCAGTCGCAACCTCAGTACCCATCAATAAACCAGTTTCAGCTTTTGCTTTTTGCAACCATTTTAATCCAATTTCACCAACACCCTCAAATCCTCCCGGACGTGTTCTTGGTTTCCAGATTCCTGCTCTGAATACACTAACTTTTGAATCTTTCAATTCGTGAGCGATTTTCAAAACCTGATCTTCAGTTTCTGCACTACAAGGTCCAGCTATCACAAGTGGGTGATCTAAATTGAAATCCTCTAACCACTTTCTCATTTCTTTCTTATTTTCCATCTTTATTATAGTTTACTTTTTAATTGTTAATCCGTTTAATATTTCCTTTATTTTATTTGTACTTTCCATTTCTTCAAAAATGGCGTTGTAATTTTCCTCTTTCAACAAATCCCTAAACCGACTGAGATTTGAAATGTATTCTTCTAATGTTTCCAGAACGTGTTCCTTGTTTTGTTTAAAAATCGGAGTCCACATCGCCGGTGAGCTTTTTGCTAAACGAACCGTACTTTCAAAACCGCTTCCCGCCATGTCAAAAATATCCTGCTCGTCTTTTTCTTTGTTCATTACCGTTTTCCCGAGCATAAACGAACTGATGTGCGACAAATGCGAAACGTAAGCAATGTGTTTGTCATGCGATGTCGGATCCATATATCGAATCCTCATGCCGATAGCGGTAAAAAGATTCAATGCTTTTTCCTGCAGTTTAAAAGTGGTTTTTTCCACCTCACAAATGATGTTCGTTTTCCCCTGAAACAATCCTCTTATCGCCGCCGAAGGTCCAGAAAACTCAGTCCCTGCTATCGGATGCGTAGCTATAAAATTTCTTCTTTTCGGATGATTGGCTACTGCTTCGCAAATTGGTTTTTTGGTCGAACCAACTTCAAAAACAATTGTTTTATCACCAACCAAATCCAATACTTTAGGTAAAACAGTAAGCGCCACATCCACTGGAACCGAAACGATTACGAAATCTGCTTCTTTCAAATCTTCCATTTTTCCTTCCTGATCGACAACACCCAAGTCTATCGCTTCCCGTACATGCTTTTCGTTATTATCAATCCCGAAAATAGTCGCTTCAGGATAACGCCCCTTGATATCTAATACCATCGAACCGCCTATTAATCCTATTCCTATTACGTATACTTTCATATTCTTTTTTATTAGAAGCTGTTTCCTGCTATCCGCTGTATCTTTTATGGCGAACCCCGCCATAAAAGGATGCCGCTTCTATCAGGGCTAGGGCTTCTAGTTTCTTCAAGACACTTTTTCAATTTTAAAACTCTGTCACCCTGAGCGAAGTCGAAGGGCGTTCCAATTGGCAAGGCTTCGACTCCGCTCACCCTGACAATCTGTATCAAAAAAAGTCTTGGCTCTTGCTTCTAAAATCTATCAATCGCTTCCTGTACTTTTTCTTCTTTCACACACAATGAGAATCTGATATATCCTTCACCATTGCTACCGAAAATGGTTCCCGGTGTAATGAAAATATGTTTCTCATATAATATTTCGTCAATGAACTTCTCAGCTGATTCAATTCCTTCCGGAAGTTTTGCCCAGACGAATAAGCCAACTCCTTCTTTATATACTTTGCAACCTAGTTTCTCAGCCAGTTTTTCAGTTAATTGTCTGCGACGTCTGTAAATTTTGTTTTGATCTTCGAACCACGATTTATCACATTTTAAAGCTGCGATAGCACCTTTTTGAATTCCGTAATACATTCCGCTGTCCATATTGCTTTTTACTTTTAGAACCGCATCGATAATTTCAGGATTTCCTAAAACCATTCCGACTCTCCAACCTGCCATGTTGAAGGTTTTACTTAAAGAGTTCAATTCTAAAGCCACATCCTTCGCGCCTTCAACCTGCAATAAACTCATTGGATTATCATTCAAAACAAAACTATACGGATTGTCGTTGATCAATAATATGTTGTGTTTTTTAGCAAATGCTACCAATTTTTCAAATAACGCTAAACTTCCTCTCGCTCCTGTTGGCATGTGTGGATATCCAAGCCACATAATTTTTACTTTCGAAAGATCCAGTTTTTCTAAAGCTTCAAAATCAGGTTCCCATCCATTTTCTTCTTTCAAATCATAATAAACAGGAACTGCCTGAACCAAATTGGTTACCGAAGTATAAGTTGGATAACCTGGATTCGGAATCAAAACATGGTCGCCTTCGTTTAAAAATGCAAGCGAAATATGCATAATTCCTTCTTTTGAACCCATCAAAGGCAAAATCTCATTATTCGGATTCACTTCAACACCAAACTGATCACGATAAAAATCTGCCATTGCCTGCCTCATTTCTGGTAATCCCTGATAGCTTTGATAACCATGTCCGTTTTCGTCCTGAATTGCTGCAGCGACTGCCTCAATTACTGCTTTTGACGGACTCAAATCAGGGCTTCCAATTCCCATGTTGATGATCGATTTTCCTTCAGACATGAGTTGACGCACTTCTCTCAATTTTGAGGAGAAGTAGTATTCTTCAACTGTATCTAATCTTTTTGCTGTTGTAATCATTTCTTTTGTTTTTTGGCTTTAGGCTTTACGCCGTAAGCTTTATGCTTTTTCACTTTCGACTTTGGACTTTATGACTGAGCCAAAGGTTTCGTATTTTTATATTCTCCCAACACCTTAAAATATTCAGCCATAATATTTAATAACGATTTGGCTTTAGAATAATCTTCGTAATTCTCGAATGTCACATCTACGAAAAACGAATATTTCCATGGCGTTTCAATTTTTGGAAGCGACTGGATTTTTGTCAAATTCAGTTTGCAGTCACTCATTACATTTAGAACTGCTGCCAGACTTCCTCTTTTATGATCCAACTCAAATTTGATGGAAGCCCTGTTGATTTCGCTTTCCGGTAAAAATGAATTCTGTTTTTTAATAATCACAAAACGAGTCATATTGTTTTTGATCGTCTGAATTTCCGGTGCTATTATTTCCAAATCATACATTTCAGAAGCTACCTTACTCCCTATTGCAGCAATTCCGGTTAATTGTTTTTCCTGAATTCTTCTTGCTGTTTCGGCTGTATCTTTATCCTCCACCAATTTGATATTTGGATATTGCTTCAGGAAATCCATACATTGCAACAATGCCATTGGGTGTGAATGAACTTCTTTGATATCTTCAATCTTCTGACCTTTCAAAGCCATTAAATTTTGGTGAATGCTTAAATAATGTTCTCCTATTATGTGTAAATTATTCTTGTCAATCAAAGCATAATTCGGAATAATTGGCCCTGCAATCGAATTTTCAATTGCCATTACGGCCTGATCTGATTTTCCGGCAAGAAGGCTGTCAACCAATTCTTCAAAAGACAGGCATTCATCAATATCTACGTTTTCAGAAAAATACTCTTTCACAACCTGATGATGAAAAGAACCTTTGATACCTTGTATTGCAATCTTAGCTGTCATATAGTCAAAAAAAAATCCTGATTTTCATCAGGATTGTATATTAGTTTTATTTGTCTTAACTTTTCTCAAATAACCATAGCACAATCCTAACTTCTACTAAAGAAGAAATAAAAGTTGTTGCTAAAATAAAAACGGTTAGTTGCCATTTTGTTTGTGTTATTTTTTAAATTCTGTGCGAATGTATAAATTATTTTAACTGCACCAAAAAAAATAATGCATTTTATGAAACAAAAAAGGATTTCTTAACAAATTAAAGCAGATTTGTATGATATTTTAATAAATCAGGCTTAAAATGAGATTTGTACAATTGGTTTTGAGGTAGATTTAAAATACTTTTTTGTATCGTATAAAATTCTACAAATGTCTCAACTCACTTCCTTTCTCCATCTGTTGAGTTCCAACACCAGCAAAGCATTCGCTAATGCCACAAAAGTCAGCAAAACTATTTGTGTTAGATTTGAAATATCTTCTACCGCAGTAGTTACTACATGAAAAACATTCAATAATAACAATAAAACAGCGTAAGTGAATGAAATCCACTTAAATACCATATTTTTTAAAAATAAAATCAGTAAAGAAAAAAATAAAGGAATAATAGTAATGGCTATATTAAAATAGTGTACAGTATAAGGCATTTTTCCATTAGCTTCCGGAATCTTAATATCTTCTCCAAAAAACAATCCTGATAATTCATATTGTGTATGATAAGCTAATCCGATTATGATCAGAATCCAGCAAAAAGCGATTTTAGTTATTGTATTCATATTCTATTGTTTTGATTTTCCAAAACCAACGATTCTTCCGCCCTGAGTCAAATTAAACAATCTGGTTCCTTTAGTCCCTTCTACTTTATAAACACCATTTACATCTAAGGAAGAATTAGAAATTAAAAAATGTATTTTATCATCTACTTCTACAACTGCTTCTTCGTTTCCTTTAAACTCGCACAATGGAATTCCTGAAATTGTTGTGGCAACCTTAGTGTTAATATCAATAATTGCAGGTTGCCAGATGTCACCATACAAATTAGAAAAATTAGCATTTATTCCTTCTGATGGGATTCTGGTATAAATTTTACCTTCTTTCGCAATGACGTTTACAAAACATCCATTAACTTTATAATCGTCCATTTCTAATTTCCAGGCAGTATCAATATCAATCTGACCTGCCTTAAAACGCAATATTTTAGAAGCACCTCCGGCTACTTTTCCTAAAGCACAGAAATACAAAGCTCCGTCGTCGCCCAGATCCCACATTGCATTATCTGTAAACCAGCACACTTGCTGCGGACTTCCTGCATTGAACGTTGTTATTTTGTCTAAAGTGCCTTTTGCAATATCTATTACTGCAAACCTGATTTTATCGTCAACTGCATCCAAAAACCCTTTAGAAGCCGATTTTCCATAATGAACATTTGCAAACAGCTTTCCTTCTTTTGACATCAGACAGTTTTGACCAACAGATATATATTCAACGGAATTATCCGTAATCTGACCTGTTAAATCAATCTCACCTGTTCGCTGCATAGTCTTTGGATTGAACTTTTGTATTTTCAATGTTCCCCTATCACCATCAAAGTAAAAACCTGTTGTTTCATTCACTATAGTATATTGGCCCGAACCCTGAATAGCATTTCCGCAAGCAATAAAACCTTCGTCGATAACCTCTCCTGTACTTGAAATACTAAATTTCTGAACTCCTTTCTCAGATTGAAAGTTTGCCATTTTGTAGAAATATTTGCCAACCGTTCTCATTCCTAAACTCCCTAATAATTGCTTTGAAGAAGTTTTGATATTCGAAATAGTACCTATAGGTAATTCTCCGCCAAAAGAGGTAATATAACCCGAAAAAGGATTCGTTGATTCTCCTGACATTACAACATAGTTTTCGTTGCCCCCGGACTGCTCAGAATCATTATTATCATTTGAACAGGAAGAAATAAATAAAGAAGTAACAAGTCCTAAAGCAACGACTGTTTTCTGAAAATTTTGATACATAATTTTTAATTTTTAAAATGTTAATAGAATAAATACCTTATTTTAAGATAATAGCCTCTACCGGCTTTTTGAACCTTAAAGTTGTCATATAATTTTTCATCAAATAAATTCCTTACTTCAAAGCCTAAGTTTATTTTTTCGTTTTTAAAAGAATAAACTATACCTACTGAATGCAGATGTTGTGTAGGGATTACCAAATCAGTATTAATTTTCGGCTTCCCAAAAATGTTTGATGGCTCTGATGATTTGGGTACATTAGCCAGATAATAGTTAAGAGTGTAAGAATAATTATAATAAGATCTAAAAGCGTCATCTTCAGTTATAACATTCTTTTTATTAAAGTCTAATGAAAGGTTACCAAATAAAAAAGGAGTATTTCTTAGTCTGGCGTCATTCAGAAATTTTTGTGCAGGATCTGAAATACCAAACAAACGTAAATCCTGATACGTAAGGTTACCATTAATGTTCAGGTTTTTAATTATTTCACAGCCTCCGTCTATTTCTACACCATAACCCTTTACTTTATTGACGTTGCTATATTGTGAAAAGGGTAAAAAAACGGGAACCAGAATAATTAAATTTTCTGTTTTGCGATAGAAAATGCTGGTTTCAAAATAACTTTTACTCCCCGAATCGTAACGATAACCGAAATTGATATTCAGGCTTTGTTCCGGTTTTAAATTAAAATTAGACAAAAGAAATTGTCCATCACCATATAATTCGCCCTGTTCCGGCAACCGGTATGCGTTTTCAAAACCTGCCCTTAAAAATGATTTTTCGTTTATAGCGTACTTTATGGATTCGGATGCACCATAATGGGTGCCTTTATTTTTAACCGTTTCTTCCTTATAATTAGAAAGCCCTCCATCTACCCCATCGGTTTCAAAATTATAACTCTTTATAATCAAATTATTTGTCAGTTTATCTCTTAAATACTTACTCTCCCAACCCAGAGAAATAACTAGTTTTTTATAAGTTGCTGGAACAGACAGAATATCTCTTCCCGAGAAAAAATAAACAGGTCCATAAGGATCAGTCCCTTTTCGGCTCTGGTCTGAATACACCAGATTAAATGTTAGTTTATTGAAGTCATTGATACTGTAATTTATAAATGTGCGATTGATAAAATTCTTAAAATCGATATCCGATAAGGATCCGTCTGCATCAGCTTCACCTTCTCTGGCCGGAACTACAGTTTTATTTCCGTACCAGTCATAGGAACATCCGCAAGTATCAATAACTTTACTGTTGATAACCGAATAGGTATTGAAATTTGTAAAAAGTAATTTATGGTTTAAAAAGGCTTTTTTATAATTTATCGTAGGGGCAATTACGGATTCTTTTATATAAATCTGACCATACGGATTCGTCATTAAGGCACCGTGCTGCTGATCTTTCCTGGTTTTGGTAAAAGTAATTCCGACTTTTAACTCATCAGCATAAAATTTGTCTTTAATTCCACCGTAAACTTCAACAAAGCCATTAGCAAACTTATCATGAAAACGTCTTACATTCTTTTCAGATAAAGTGGCTGTTTGCGGATCTACAATTTTCACATTCACTCTATAATCATTATCCGAGTGATTATAGAACCCATCAATACCTGCAAAATATTTTTTGCTATTGCTTACCGAAAATAAATTCATTGTGAATCTATTGGTATTGAATGAACCATATTCGTAACTTAAATTAAAGTGCTTTTTATTATTATTCTGGGTCACGAAATTTATTGCTCCGCCCAAAGCATCAGCTCCCAGATTACTTGGAAGAATCCCTTTATAAATCTCAACCCTGTTTAAAAAAGTCGTCGGCAAAGTCAAAACATTAAAAGATTCACCCAGATAATCAATCGGAATATCATCCTTAAAATACTTCACCGAACGTCCCGTAAATCCGTTAAGAAAAATAGTACTGGATGAACCCAAACCTCCTGTTTCACGGATTCTTATTCCCGACATCCTATTAATAGCATCCCCTAATGTGACTGATGTATTTCTCAAATCCTTTACATCGAGAACATCTATTTTTATGGTTTCTTTAGTTTTAGTTTTAGAGCCTGAAGAGATTTCAACCTCCTGGAGTAAATTACTTTTAAGTGTATCATTTTGAATATTATATTGGGCAGACAAGAATTGAAACGAAAAGACAATTGCAAAAAAGTTAAGACTCCCTTTTGGTTTAAAATTCAGTGTCAAAAAATTAAATTTTATAAAAGCAAAACACTGCATTTTTATATATTTGTTTTTATTTAGTTTAAATAAGCTGATGGTGCGAAATTATATTTTCCGAATCGATAAAAACTAACGCAATACGCATTATTACATACGCATTTGGGCAAATACAAACTATCAGAAACAATTTTATTTAATTTAGTTTATTACTCATTACTAACATATGCTAAACAAGAGGGTTTATCTGGATGGAGTTGTCATCATAATAAATGATTTCAATATTAATACTCCCCTGATATTCGATATAAAACAGGATTCGCCTTTTATCAAACTGCATTTTGAAATTGAAGGAAAAATTGATTTTCAGCCTGGCAACAGCAATGATATATCAATAACCATTGAAGACGGCCAATACAATTTTTTTTATCTTCCGGTAGTAGACGGGGTTTTAAACTGGCAATCCGGAAACAGAAAATCAGTAGAAATAGAATGCAGTGAAAATTTTATACGAAAGATTTTCAAAAATGATTTTTATAAAATAAGCGGTTTATTTGGTAATGCATTAAGAGAAAAGACCGCTTTTAAAATGTGGGAAAAGGGAGAAAAAATCCCTAAAGTATTAAATAACGTTCTGGATAAGATAATTAAAAACTCACAAGAAAAAGAGACTGATTTACTTTATTGGGAATCTGAGATCATTAAGATATTTCTGTACATGTTTTCTAAAATCAATGACAGGAAGGAAATAAATTCGCTCGTATATCTGAGTGGAACTGAACAGGAACAAATAGCAAAAGTTGAAAAAACACTCCAAAACAACATTCAAAACTCCATTACTGTAGAAGAGCTAGCTCTTAAAATAGGAATGAACCGCTACAAACTTAACCGTAATTTTAAACATGTTTATGGTGAACCCATATTTCACTATCTGACGCGTCTACGAATGGAAAAAGCAAAAGCAATGCTTACTCAAAAAAACATGAACATCTCGGAGATTGCTTATGAAGTAGGCTATAAAAATCCACAACATTTTACAGTGGCGTTTAAAAAGTATTTTGGCTACGTTCCGAGTAAACTGAAATAATAAATCAATTTTTGAAACGAGAATATTTTAGCCCCGATGGAAGTGAAAATCCTTTTGTGCCGGTGTTCGGCACAAAAGATTACTTCGTCAGTTCGCTATCGCTCGTGTGTAACGTACAGCGGGAAACAGCTCCTGAAAAACTAAAACAATCCCGCAACCGGATTATTCTTAATTCCGATTTTTGAATAATCAAAATTCATTTTTTGCTGCAACAACGAAGCGTAAACAGACCTGAAATCAATTTGATGTTTTAAATCGCCGTTATCCAAATCTGCTAAATTAGGGTTATTCCCTAAAATTGTTCCTTTATTACTTCCTCCAATTACAAACATTGGTGCTGCGGTGCCGTGATCTGTTCCGCGTCCGTTGTCTTTAACGCGTCTTCCAAATTCTGAAAACACCACAATGGTTACGTTTTGAAGCAATTGTGCCTGTTTTAAATCCTGATAAAAACTGTATATGGCGTCATTGAGTTCTGTTAGTTTTCTTTCATGAATAGAAAGCTGATTATCGTGTGTGTCGAAACCACCAAGCGAGGTATAATACACTTTTGAATTCAAATTTCCTTTTACCAGTCTGGCAATCCATTCCAGGTTCTTAGAAAATCCGGTTTTCGGATAACTGATTTCTGTTTTGGATTGCTTCAGCGCATTCTGAATATCATCAGACCCTTCTACAACTGAATTGGCAATTTTACGAACAAAATCCAATTGCGGATTATCGGATAGTTTTTCATTTTCCTTGTTTGATTTTACTTTAAATCGATCCGGATCTTTCACCGTAATCGAATTGGGTTCCAAACCTTTTAAAGCCAGATTATCTATTGAGTCCAGATTGATTCCGGCGGTGGGCTGATGATCGTGACATTGCAAATCCAAATATCTGCCTAACCAGCCTTCGTTGATGTATTTGTTTGAATCTGCTGCTGTTTGCCAAATTTCCTGACTTCGGAAATGCGAACGCACCGGTTCCGGATAACCTACATTTTGAATTACCGTCAAATCTCCGTTTTGCTGCATCTGAGCAAAATCTTTTAATGCCGGATGAAATGCCATTCCTTTATTTTTACCTACCACTATATCTTTATTCAGGGCAATTTTGGGTCTCAAATCATAATATAAAGGATCTTCGTATGGAATAAAAGTATTCAGTCCGTCGTTCCCGCCATTCAGCTGAATAAAAACCAAACATTGCTCACCGATAACCAGATTCTCCTGTGTTCCAAAAGCATGCAAAAAACTAGGAAGCACCAGCATTCCGCCCGTAAAAGTTCCTGTTAAGGTTAGAAAATTTCTTCTGTTCATAATAATAGATTTTTAAATCAACTGATATTCCGGCAACTTTGTGATATAATTAAACAAACGAACAACGGCATAATTGGCATTAGGATTTTTAGGATCAAAATCATATTTGAGTAAATTTTCCATGTCCTTCTGCATCGATTCATTTACAGTAAATAATAATCTGTTGGATAATTCGGTAATGATGGTTTTATTATTTCCGTCAGAATCATATTGCACCCTGACCTCCCTTTTTTCCAATTCTCCTTTCGGTTTCGGATTGTCTTCACTCATCTTGTTACTGATTATTTTTTTAGAAAGACTTCTGCCGCTGCACAACAAATCTGAAGTGTTATTTCGCTGCAGATATACCTGCGAAGTTAGCCATGAATTCCCTCCGTCCCAGCCTTTCACATTGACCTGATTGTACAAATCCATTCCTTGTTGTTTTAGAAAAGCCACAATCAATGCTTCATCGTAATCTTTCAACTGCAGTTCGTCAATTAGCTGTAAAATGTAAACTAACGGATCTTTTATTTTTTTTCCGGAATCATCTTTGGCGTATTCATCGGTAAATATTTTAGTAAGCAATGGCTCGATTTCAAAATTTACTTTTCTAAAATAATCTCCATAATGTTTAACCGATTCTTCTGAGGGATTATCGTAAAGAAACCATTTCAGGATTTTTCGTGTAATGAGGTATGGAATATTTTTTTGTTCAAAAATAATATCAACCAGATCATCTGCTTTCCAGTTTCCCGTTTTTCCAAAATAGGTTTTATTGCTGTTGTCTTCTGCCTTTTCTTTATAAACACCACCTTCATCACCATGATTTAATCCCGACAAAGCCCTTGCACCGTTTTTGATATCTTCTTCAGTGTAATTGCCGATTCCG
This sequence comes from Flavobacterium calami, assembly GCF_038290035.1. Lineage (NCBI taxonomy): Bacteria > Pseudomonadati > Bacteroidota > Flavobacteriia > Flavobacteriales > Flavobacteriaceae > Flavobacterium > Flavobacterium calami. Next base: position 124,380 of record NZ_JBBYHS010000015.1, on the reverse strand, counting down.
ATAGTGAATAACTCCAGTAACTCACGGCTCAGGTTTTCGTTGATTTTACCTTTTTTATTATCTGCGTTATCCAGATATTTAATCATGGCGTTTGATTTTAGGATTTGCTTCGTTAATTCCTTGAAATTTCCAAAAGCATTTTTGCGCAAAATCATGTTGTGCTGATAGATCCAGTAATTGATTTTTACTTTTTGTGAAGTCGAAACAAAATGATTGTGCCAGAAACAAACCATTTTTTCGCGCAACGGAAATTCATCGGTTTGCATTTTGGCAACCCACCATTTTTTTAATTCTGTAGTCGTCTGGGCTTCTTTTTTCTGAATCTTATTTTTCTCTTCAGTATCCAGATTTTTTACAGATTGGCGTAATTCTTTGTATTCAGTAATTGTTTTGGGAGTGTCCTGTAAAAAAGCTGGAAACTGAGTATCGAACTTTGAGTCATAAGATTTCTTTAGAAATTTTTCTAATCCTATTTTTTCAATTTTCGCAGCTTCTTTTCCCGAGAAGCCCAATCGTAACGACCAAAGATTGCTTTTTTTCATAACAAAGAGGTTAGTTTAAAGTAAGACTTTTGTTTTTTGAAAAGGTTTAATTTATGAAGATTCCGTGTTGCTAAGGTTAAAAAGTCTTTTTGGATAATATTTAACCCGAGATTTTTTAAGAATATTATTAAACTTCATAATACAAAAAAGCAACTACTTCATGATAGTTGCTTTTTACAAATTATTAATAAATGAAAAAAAATAATTTTCAACCTCTTATTGAAGATCATTTTCATCCTTCTTCTTTCTTTTATTAAACTCTAGCAAGTTTTTTTTATTAGCTTGCAAAATATCTTTTTTTGATTCAGACTCAATTTCATCTGGTGTAAAATTTTCTGCATTTAGATACGTCATTGGATTAGATTTTTTAATGGATTTTACCATATCAACTTTGGCAAACTGTTCTTGCTGCTCCAAAGCCATCTTTCTTAAAAATTCAAATCTTTGATTCTTAGGTGTTCCTAGTTTTATTAACTGAGAACTAAGAGATTCTAAATTCGACATTACTAACAAATCATTGATACTTGAAAAATCTCTCATATTTTTACCTTCTTTTGCATGCTCTGGATTAGCTTCTTTCCATTGTTTAGCAGTATATCCATATAGTGCTAAATTCAGCAAATCAGCTTCATTTGCATATTCAATACCCTGCTTTTCAAATGGTAAAATACTATTTGGAATAATATGTTTTTGAACTGCATCCGTATGAAGAACATAATTTACTTTAGTCATAATACGCCTAACATCCCACTCTAAATTATATTGATTGCTTTCAACTTCTTTTAGCCTTTGATATTCTTTATAAAGATAAATTTTAAAAATTGGACTTATTGCCGAACCAAACTCCATTGCAATATCTCTGTGAGCATACGTCCCACCATTTTTCCCTGCCTTTGAAAACACACCTATAGCATTAGTAGCTTCTACCCAACCATTTATACTTAAAGTAAAAGAAGGAACACCAGCACTTCTTCTAAAGTGGTCATATTCGACCACTTTAAAATTAGGATTATAAAGAGTTTCCCAAGTTCCCATATATTCTATAGTAGAAACACTTCTAAGCCAATTTTTTATAACATCAGCTGCTCTAGCATCTCCTTCTTTTGCACTTACCATATCTGTAAGACATATATAATCTTCATTATCCTTTGTATACACAGAAACTGGAATGCTATCAACAATCATTTTTTGTACTTTATTCATTTCTAATTCCATTTATTTAAAAAAAGCAGTTACCTCTCGATAACTGCTCTAATATATTTCAAAATTATAAAATTAAGACCCACACATTTCACAATCTTCAGGACCTGCAGCTTGTGCTTTTAGCAACATCGCTTTGTATTCCTCAACATTGATTTCTTCAGTTTCTGCAACTAAAGAAGGTGTTTCTTCTTTTTTATCATTGTTCAACGTGAACTTAATCGCATCGACTGCTGATTTCGTTCTTAGGTAATACATTCCTGTTTTTAAACCCGACTGCCAAGCGTAGAAGTGCATTGACGTAAGTTTAGAATAGTTGGCATCCTGCATGAACAGGTTCAGTGATTGAGACTGATCAATAAAATATCCTCTTTGACGGGACATATCGATAATATCTTTCATCGACATTTCCCAAACGGTTTTGTATAATTCTTTCAGGTCTTGCGGAATCACATCAATATTCTGAACAGATCCGTTATGACGCATGATTTCCTGCTTCAAAGTCTCATTCCATAAACCTCTTTCAACCAAGTCATGAAGTAAATGTTTGTTTACTACGATAAATTCTCCAGACAATACACGACGTGTGTAAATATTTGATGTATATGGTTCAAAAGCTTCGTTGTTTCCAAGAATTTGCGAAGTCGATGCTGTTGGCATTGGTGCCACTAACAATGAGTTACGAACTCCATGCTCCATTACTTCTTTCCTTAATGAAGCCCAGTCCCAACGGCCTGATAACTCTTCATCTTTCATTCCCCACATATTGTGTTGGAATTCTCCCTGAGACATTGGTGAACCTTCAAATGTTGAATATGGTCCTTCTTCTTTAGCCATTTCCATAGAAGCGGTTACGGCTGCAAAATATAATGTTTCAAAAATTTCCTGATTCAGTTTTTTAGCTTCATCGCTTGTAAACGGCATACGCAACATAATGAAAGCATCAGCCAAACCTTGCACACCCAATCCTACCGGACGGTGACGCATGTTAGAGTTTTCAGCTTCTTTTACTGGATAGTAATTTCTGTCAATTACTTTGTTCAGGTTACGAGTTACACGTTTTGTAACATTGTAAAGTGCTTCGTGATCGAATTTTCCGTTTTCAATAAACATTGGTAACGAAATAGAAGCCAGGTTACAAACTGCGATTTCATCTTTAGAAGTGTACTCCATAATCTCTGTACACAAGTTAGAAGAACGAATTGTTCCTAAGTTTTTGTGGTTCGATTTACGGTTTGCCGCATCTTTGTACAACATGTAAGGTGTTCCGGTCTCAATTTGAGATTCCAGGATTTTCTCCCATAATTCACGTGCACGAATTGTTTTTCTGCCTTTTCCTCTGAATTCGTAATCCATGTATAATTTTTCGAATTCTTCTCCGTAAACATCATATAATCCCGGGCATTCGTTAGGACACATCAACGTCCAGGGACCATCTTCCTGAACACGTTTCATGAATAAATCCGAAGTCCACATGGCGAAGAACAAATCTCTCGCACGCATTTCTTCTTTTCCGGTATTTTTCTTTAAATCCAAAAACTCGAAGATATCAGCATGCCATGTTTCGATATAAATCGCAAAACTTCCTTTACGTTTTCCACCACCCTGATCCACATAACGGGCAGTATCGTTGAATACTCTCAACATCGGAACAATTCCGTTTGAAGTCCCGTTTGTACCACGAATGTAAGATCCGGTTGCACGAACGTTATGAATAGAAAGACCAATTCCTCCCGCTGACTGCGAGATTTTAGCCGTTTGTTTTAAGGTATCGTAAATTCCGTCAATACTATCATCCTGCATAGCCAAAAGGAAACAGGAAGACATCTGAGGTTTTGGCGTTCCGGCATTGAACAGCGTTGGCGTCGCATGCGTAAAGAACTTTTTAGACATCAACTCGTAAGTTTCAATCACTGCCTTTAAGTCATCCAAATGAATTCCAACAGAAACACGCATTAACATGTGCTGAGGACGCTCTACGATTTTTCCGTTTATTTTAAGAAGATAAGAACGCTCTAAAGTTTTAAAACCAAAGTAATCGTAATTGAAATCCCTTGTATAAATAATATGAGAGTCTAAAAATGCAGCATTTTCCTGAATCACTTTATAAACATCGTCAGCAATTAATGGCGCTTCCTGACCATTTCTTGGATTTACATAGTGATACATATCTTTCATCGTTTCTGAGAACGATTTTTTAGTATTTGAATGCAGGTTTGAAATTGCCACACGAGCTGCCAATTGTGCATAATCAGGGTGTGCAATAGTCATAGAAGCTGCTGTTTCTGCTGCAAGATTATCCAGTTCAGATGTAGAAACACCGTCATACAATCCTTCGATAACTCTCATGGCTACCTTAACAGGATCTACAAGCTCATTCAAGCCGTAACACAATTTTTTGATTCGTTCTGTAATCTTATCAAACATTACAGGCTCTTTGTGGCCATCTCTTTTTACTACATACATAATCTTGCTATTTAAGTTATTGAAAAAATGAAAGACACTGGAAAACGTTTTCCGGCACTTAAACATTGCGTGTTTTTAAATTATTTTTTGAGAATTACCAAATTCTCAATAGTTACCTGTTTCAAATCCGAAAACCGAATTTAAATACGTCAAAAATTGCTATTGAATCTGCGATTTGGGAAAGAGATTCAACCCTAAAATATTCTGTTAATCTTTTTTCAGCGTCTCTTGAAGAAGTAAACGCTAAAGGTATCTTTGTTGTCTAAAAATCTGCATCAAATGAAATTTTCTGAGCATCACTATCCGTGTTCATCACACCAGATTTTTGATACTCTGCAACACGTTTTTCAAAGAAATTGGTTTTTCCCTGAAGAGAAATCATGTCCATGAAATCGAACGGATTCGCAGATCCATATACACGTTCACAACCTAATTCAACCAATAATCTATCGGCAACGAACTCTAAGTACTGCGTCATTAAAGCTGCATTCATACCAATCAAACTTACAGGAAGAGATTCAGTTACAAACTCTCTTTCGATATCTAAGGCATCGACAATAATTTCTTTGATTCTTTCTTTTGGCACTTTGTTAATCAGGTGATGATTATGCAAGTGAACCGCAAAATCACAATGTACGCCTTCGTCACGAGAAATCAACTCGTTAGAGAAAGTCAAGCCTGGCATTAAACCTCGTTTTTTCAGCCAGTAAATTGAACAGAAAGCTCCTGAGAAAAAGATTCCTTCAACTGCTGCAAAAGCAATAAGTCTTTCTGCAAATGAATCTGATTCGATCCATTTTAAAGCCCACTCTCCTTTTTTGGCAATTGCCGGAAAAACTTCCAAAGCATTAAACAATTCTGCTTTTTCGGTTTCATCTTTAACGTAAGTATCAATTAATAAAGAATAGGTTTCACTATGAATATTTTCCATCATGATCTGAAAACCGTAGAAAAACTTAGCTTCTGCATATTGCACTTCATTTACAAAGTTCTCAGCAAGATTTTCATTTACGATTCCGTCAGAAGCAGCAAAAAATGCTAAAATATGTTTGATGAAATATCTTTCGTCGTCACTCAATTTATTGTTCCAATCTGTCAAGTCCTGATGCAAATCGATTTCTTCGGCAGTCCAGAAACTAGCTTCCATTTTCTTATACCATTCCCAAATATCATGATGTTTAATTGGAAAAATAACAAAACGATTCTTATTTTCTTGTAAAATTGGTTCAACTTGTGACATTGTATTTTTGTTTAATTTTTATAATGAATTTCCCCTTATTCAGAACGATTACAAAGATTGTCATTTATCGCCAAAAATAAAAGTCAAACTTATTCACAATCGCAGGTAGTTTTTAACAAAGCCTAAAAAACAAGAACTTTTCATGCAATTAATTAATTTACTGTAAATGAATTATTTAAATTTAAAAATAAGACATGAAAGCACCGTAAAATATAGGCTTTTTACAATACTAAGCAAGTAATTTAAGATTGTTTTTAAAACTTTTTTTTGAGTTAAAATTTTATTTTTTTGAGTCAAAAAACATCAAAGTAAAGTCAGGCAAAGGGTTAACAGATTTTACTGTTTTTTATATTCTTCTGCCACCTTTTCCAGCTCCATATACCAGTCTTCACCAAATCGGCGAATAAGTGCTTCTTTGACGAATTTATAAACCGGAACTTCCAGTTCTTTACCTAAAGAACAGGCATCATCACAAATGTCCCATTTATCGTAATTTACAGCAGCAAATTCCGTAAAGTCTTTCACACGGATTGGATACAAATGACAGGAAACAGGTTTTTTCCAGTCTACAATTCCCTGATTGTAGGCTTGCTCAATTCCGCAAAGAGCGGTTTTACCGTCAAAAATCACATACGCACAATCTTTATTGTCGATTAACGGCGTTTCAAGATCGCCGTCGGTTCCTTTTACCCAGGTTCCCTGTACTTCGATAGCTTCAATTCCTTCTTTACGCAAAAAAGGTTTTACTTTAGGATATATCTCTTCCAGAATTTTAGTTTCCGCTTCGCTCAAAGGCGCACCGGCATCTCCGTCAACACAGCAGGCTCCTTTACAGGCTGACAAGTTGCACACAAATTCTTTTTCAAGAATATCTTCTGAAATAATGGTTTTCCCTAATTGAAACATGATAATAAAATACTGAAATTTATAAAGTGCAAAGATAGTCAAAGAATGCAGATATTCAATTTAACCGCAAAGTTTGCAAGGATTTGCACAAGGTTAGCAAAGATTGTTTTTTAATTTCCCTATACAGCATTGCTCCCGACCACTATCGGGATTACGAATTAATTTTTGCGTGCTTTGCGGTTAAAGCTGCTGTAACTTTTAGTAAATACAAAAGAAAGCTGTCAATGTTACAAATATCACTTATTTGATGCATAAAACATTTTTTTATAACAAAAATACATTGTGCGTAAAAAAACCTAACTTTATTAACTACTTTTGCAGCAGTTTTTTAAACCTAAAATGAATTAGAAATGTTAGAAATCGACTTTAAAGAAATTATCACGGTTGGAATGGTACTTTTTGCAGTAATTGATATTGTAGGATCAATTCCGATTATTGTCAATTTAAGAGCCAAAGTGGGACATATCGAATCGGAAAAAGCTTCTATTGTAGCGGGATTGATCATGATTGTTTTTCTTTTTGTTGGAGAAGGTTTGTTGAATCTAATTGGTATTGATGTGCATTCGTTTGCCGTAGCAGGTTCGTTTGTGCTATTTTTTCTTGCTTTAGAAATGATTTTAGGAATCCGAATTTATCGTGACGAAGAACCAGGATCGGCTTCTATAGTTCCGTTAGCTTTTCCATTAATTGCCGGAGCAGGAACAATGACTACGTTATTATCTCTTCGATCTCAATTTCATACTATAAATATTATCATAGCTATTTTACTGAATATTATCTTGGTTTACATCGTTTTAAAATCATCAAAAAAGATTGAAAATCTATTGGGTGAAAATGGTCTTGGCGTAGTACGCAAAACATTTGGAGTAATTCTCTTAGCAATTGCTGTTAAATTATTCGCAGCTAATGTTAAAGGTTTGTTCGTCTAAAGGATATTTTTATAAATTTGCTCCATAAAATTCTAAAATACAGCCCAAAAAGCTCTGCTTTATTATTTTAGACAAACAAACAGCTTATGAAAATCTTTACTTCCATATTAGTGCTTCTTGCATTAGCTTTAATCATCTTTAACATTACACAGCTTGATTTTCAAAACCCTTTTGAAGGCGACAGTGCTGTTGCCCTTATTGGAATTGCTGCTTCATTTTGTGCTGTTTTGATTCTTTTGATTTTCAGGATTTCAAAAAAAATCGAAGAGAAAACAAACGGCAGATAATATGTTTGATGTTTTAATTATTGGCGGAGGCGTTTCAGGCGTTTCCTGTGCTTTGGTATTAGGATCTGCCAAAAAGAAAGCTTTTGTTACCGATAAAAAAATCGGAATTTTTACACATCAGAAAAATTCTTCTTTACAGGAAGCCATTTTCTATAATGCTTACGGAATAAAACCAGGCAAATTAGGTTCTGAATTATTATTTGAAAGTACTCAGGATTTAGCTCAAAGTTATCCGCACATTTCTCAGATTCCAAATGAGAAAGTAATTAAAATTGAAGGTACTTATCCTGAATTTACTGTAATTACAAACAAAAACTCTTACCAGACAAAAAATATCGTTATTGGAATTGGTTCTGCCAATACTTTTGACATCGAAGGTTTAATGCAATATGTTGAACCTCACAAGAAAGCTTTACCCGAAAAACAGCGTATCCAGCTTAAAAATGACGATCATAAAGTTGCCGATGGCATTTATGTTATTGGAACTTTGGCAGGCTGGAGAAGTCAGCTGGCTATTGCTGCCGGAAGCGGCGCTGCTGTTGCAACTGATATTCTTACTTTATGGAATAATGGTGTGCAGACTCATGCACATGATAGTATTCGATAAAATTTAAAAAACAAGTTTATTTATAAAATTATAAACCATTAAGAAATCAAGAGAATTTAGCAGGAATGCTTAATAAACCTAATTTCTTAATGGTTTGTTTTTTTGTACAGGTTTCTAAAATTTATTTAACCGAAACAATTTTCGTCACCTTGATATGATTTTCATTTTCGGCTTTCCAGATATCCCCTTGTATCGAAACCTCATCTCCTTCTTTAAATCTTTTGAAGTTTTCCGGCCCTCCAACATTCACAATACTCACTGTTGCAAAATAAACTTCATTTTTAGCGGTATTAATTTTAGCGGTATAACCGTCTTTACCATTCTCAATAGATTCCACTTTTCCCGAAACTGTATTTTTATCTTTCATACATGCGCAAGAAATCACAAAAGTCATCAAAACGAATAGAAAACTTATTCTTATTAGATTTTTCATGTTTTGCTTTATTATTTTATTGCAGAGCAATACAGCTTCCTGCTATTACTTTTAAACTTTCATCAAATTGTTTCCAGACTCTGATGTAACGAAAAGCACCACTAATCGAACTATTATCAAATGCTCCTTTTAAAGAAATAGTCACAGCAACCACAGCAGTATCTCCAATTATATTTATAATCTGATCCGAAGCTTCCAGTAAATCAATTTTCATTTTACCAGAACGATACGAATTCAAATCAAATTCTTTTGTGATTGTATTTCCGTCCGGCAAATTAAAAAGCAAATCGTCATGGAGCATCTTTTCTAAAACGGAAACATCAGCCCTTTTTACAGCAGTCAGAAGTTCGATTTCGGCATTTACAACAGTTTCTGTTTTCATTATAAAAAAATTAGAAAATTATTTCTTTACATTCAGAACCTTTTTAATCATGGCATCTTCTTTCAGAATCACATCGTAATAATACAATTCACCATATAATTGTCTTGCAAATTCAGCAGTAATATAACGATTAACCAAATTTTTAGTTTTATCTAATTTAAGATCGAGACCGGTCATAAAAATGTAGTTTTTAAATTTCCTGAAGTAGGTATCTGAATTTTTCATTTTAACTAAAAACTCATTAAAACGAAGTCCTGCAAATGCATTTCTGTTTTTATCCAATTCTTCAAAAACAAAATGCCCGACGATTCCTGTTTGCAGCAAATATGCTACATTTTCATTACCGTGTTCTGCCTCCATTGGCACAAAAACATCCGGAACGATTCCGCCGCCGCCGTAAACAATTCTTCCTTTTGGAGTTTTAAATTTTAAAGAATCAGCAACTTTTATACTGTCTTTAACATACAACTCGCCTGTTTTAATTCGGGCTTCAGACTCTTTAAAATATTCTTCGTTTCCTTTTGCATACGGTCTTTGAATTGACCTTCCGGTTGGAGTATAATATCTCGCCACTGTCAATCGGACAGCCGATCCGTCATTAAAATCCATTTCACGCTGTACCAGTCCTTTTCCGAAAGAGCGACGGCCAACGATAGTTCCCCGGTCATTGTCCTGAATAGCGCCAGCCAAAATTTCACTTGCAGATGCACTGTTTTCATTAATCAAAACCGTTACTTTACCGGTTTCAAAACTTCCGCTTTTTGTAGCATACGTTTTCTCAGTTGCACCATTTTTATTTTTGGTAAAAACTATTAGTTGTTTGTCTTTCAAAAATTCATCGGCAATGGCTACAGCTTCTTCCATATACCCTCCGCCATTATCACGAACATCAATCACTAAAGACTGAATTCCTTTTTGTTTCAGTTTCGTCAAACCAGCCTTGAATTCATCATAAGTTGTCTCGGCAAAACGATTGATTTTGATATATCCTGTATTATCAGAAAGCATCATTGCTGCATCTACACTTTTTATAGGAATGACATCTCTTTTTATTTTGAACTTAAGTTTCTTTTGCTCAGATTTTCTAAAAACAGTCAATTCGATTTCAGAACCCTTTGTCCCTTTTAATTTGGAGAACAAACTGTCCGAAGGCAATTTTCTGCCAAACAATTTCGTTTTTCCGGCATACAAAATACGATCTCCCGATTTTATTCCGGCTTTTGCAGAAGGCCCATTTTCAACAGGTTTTATAATTGCGACCGAATCTTTATACATGTAAAAATTGATTCCGACTCCTACAAAATCCCCTTTCATGCTTTCTGCAACTTCTGCCTGTTCACTTGGCGGAATATAAACCGAATGCGGGTCCAGTTTTGACAGAATATTATCTACTGTAAGATTCACAATCGAATCTGTATTGACATTATCCACATATTCGGTATTGATAAAATCAATCAGTTTATTCAGTTTGGTTTTGGAGTTATTTTTTGCCAAAAACTGATCTTCAACGGGAGCATTCATGAGGCTTCCGAAAACGGTTCCCAGCGCAAAGGCTGCGCCGATAATAATTGGCAAATATTTTGGACTGAATTTCATTATTCTTCTAAATCAGGGATATGCTCCACTTCAACACCCGCCTTTAATAAAAACTGAATACCGGAATCATCACGATAACCGTTTTGGTATACTACTCTTCTTATCCCCGACTGATGTATTAACTTACTGCATTCTTTACACGGTGAAAGTGTAATATACAAAGTCGCTCCTTCACAAGACTGTGTTGATCTGGCTACTTTTAAAATCGCATTGGCCTCAGCATGCAGAACGTCCCAGCGTGTTAATCCGTTTTCGTCTTCGCAGCAATTTTCGAATCCTGTTGGTGTTCCGTTGTAACCATCTGAAATAATCATACGGTCTTTTACGATTATAGCACCTACCTGCTTACGCTTGCAATAAGACAACGAACCCCATTCTCTTGCAATTCGCAAATAAGCCTTATCGTATTTATTTAATTTTTTTATTTCCATTTAAAATTTATCTGTTCCAAATTGGACTATCTATTATCATCGGAATTACAACTCCTATGATAAAAGCCGACATTACCAGTGCCCAGTCGCGTTTTGAAAAACGAAAAACCGTCTGGACTATATAAGATAAGATTAAAACTATAAAAACCACTATCAGCTGTGCCGCCTCAATGCCCAGAGCAAATTCCCCTAAAGGTAGTAATTTTGAAGAAGCTGTACCTCCTAAAATAGTTTTAAAATAATTTGAGAATCCAAGACCGTGAATAATTCCAAAAAACAATGTTAGAAAAAACACCAGATTTAGACTTTCATTTTTAAATGTTTTTCCTGCTGTAAAAAGATTAAAAAATGCCGTTATCAAAATGGTAACCGGAATTAAAAACTCTACAAGATTTGCTTTTACCGCTATAATTCCAAAAACCGAAAGCAACAAAGCCAGTGTGTGACCAACTGTAAAAACTGTAACAAGTAATAAAATCCGTTTCCAGTCTTTAAAAGCATACGGTGTTGTTAAAGCTATTAAAAACAATACGTGGTCATACGCATGAATATCCAAAACATGCTTTAAACCAATCTGAAAATAAATCCAAAATTCTGACATTAGGCTAATTATATTAATTGATTGGGGGATGTAAACTTACGATTTATTTTGAAAAACCAAATAACCCCTTAAGCTAATGAACGGATAAAAATAAGTTAAATTTTATGAGAACTTTAAAATTAATAATTTAAAATAAAATTTATCTTTGTTCAATAAAAACCCTTTTAATTATGCCATTTTCAGAATTATTTGATAACGAATTCAAAGAAAGAAACAGAGGCCATTTCTCTGCCATTGTGCGTGTAGCTTTTGCTGACGGAAGGATTAATGAAGAAGAACAAGCGTTCCTGGACAAACTTGCTACAAGACTAGACATTTCAGAAGAGGAATACAAGGAAATCCTTAAAGATCCGTGGAGCCATGATATAAATCCTCCATATTTACACACACAGCGATTAGAACGTCTGTATGACTTAGCCAGAATGGTTCATATTGACCACCAGCTGGGAGACCAACAGGAAGTAATGCTGACCCGTATAGGATTAGCTTTAGGTTTTACACCAGGAAACGTAAATTACATTATTTCAAAAGCATTATCACTGGTTGATAAAAAAGTAGATTTGGATACTTTCATGTTCGAAATGCAAAACATGAACAAATAATAGTTTAGATTTTTACCCTAAAAAACAAACCCGATACATTTTGTATCGGGTTTTTATTTTACTGAACCGCCATAAACTCTTCAGCTTTTTCTACCATATTTACGCTTCCGCAGAAAAATGGAACACGCTGATGCAGTTCGGTTGGCTGGATTTCCATAATCCTTCCGAAACCGTCAGTTGCTTTTCCTCCTGCCTGTTCTGCAATAAATGCCATTGGATTACATTCGTACATTAGGCGCAATTTCCCTTTTGGCGCTTTAGAACTGGTTGGGTAAATATAAATTCCTCCTTTAATCATATTTCGATGAAAATCAGAAACTAAACTACCGATGTATCTTGAAGTATAAGGTCTGTCCTCTTCTTCACGCTGGCAATATTTTATGTAGTTTTTTACCCCTTGCGGAAAATGCACATAATTTCCTTCGTTTACTGAATAAATATGACCATCCTTCGGAAATTGCATATTTGGATGCGAAAGGTAAAAAGTTCCAATTGCCGGATTTAATGTAAAACCATTAACTCCATGACCAGTTGTATAAACCAACATCGTTGATGTTCCGTAAATAACATATCCAGCCGCTACCTGATTAACTCCCGGCTGTAAAAAATCCTCGCTTGTTACAGGAGTTCCAATTGGTGTAATTCTTCTGAAAACAGAAAAAATAGTTCCAAGAGAACCATTCACATCAATGTTTGAAGATCCGTCAAGCGGATCCATTAAGATCACGTACTTATTATTATTACTGTTGTCGCTCCCCTTGACAGTAATATATTCGTCGTTTTCTTCTGAAGCGATTCCACAGACAATCTCACGGTTTATTAACGTCTGAATGAATACTTCGTTTGCATACACATCTAATTTCTGCTGGTCTTCTCCCTGAACATTCTGTTCGCCCACGGCGCCTATTATATCCACTAATCCAGCTTTGTTTACTTTATAGTTGACAACTTTTGCCGCCAGACGTATAGAGTTGATAATCCGGGATAATTCCCCAGATGAATACTGAAATGCTTTTTGGTTCTCAATAATAAACTCTCCCAGTGTTTTATTGCGTTCTTCCATTGCTATATCGTTGTAATTTTGTTTATAAGTCACAAATATCGCTTTTTTTGTGAGAATGATTCAAAAATTATTTCGTTAGTTTGCTACTATTGTATATTTGCTAATTAATTGCAAAAAGTATCCAATAAAAAAATACTTAATTAGCCAATAACAGATTAAAAATATGAATTATGAATATTAGAAAAGGAAACCCTGAAGACATGAAAGCCGTTTTAGGACTAATTCAGGAGCTTGCAATATTCGAAAAAGAGCCTGATGCCGTTTTAATAACCGAAGAGGATTTAATACGCGATGGTTTTGGCGAAAAACCGTTGTTTCATGTTTTTGTAGCAGAAGTCGAAAAGGAAATTGTTGGTATAGCATTGTACTATTATAGATATTCAACCTGGAAAGGAAAAACAATTCATCTTGAGGATTTAATTGTAAAAGAAGAAATGAGAGGTACGGGTTTAGGTTCTGCACTTTATTCTGAAATAATGAAACAAGGAAAAAAAGATAATGTTCGAAGAATCGAATGGAATGTTCTCAACTGGAATACTCCCGCAGTAAATTTCTATGAACAATCTGGCGCAAAAGTTCTGGAAGAATGGAGAGTAGTTCAGATGGATGAAGCAGGAATTAATTCGTACTTAGAAAAAATTAATTAATTATAAAAAACAGACAGATATTTAAGGAGTAAACATCTGTCAAAATATTAAAATTTTAAAAAACAGACAGAGACGCACGATTGTATGTCTCAACAATACAAATTAAAGATGAGGGTATTTAAATTTGGTGGTGCATCGGTGAAAGATGCTGCAGGAATTAAAAATGTTTACGACGTTTTACAAAAAGTTGGGTATGAAGATGTGATTTTGGTCGTTTCGGCGATGGGGAAAACCACAAATGCATTAGAGGTTGTTATCAAGAATTATTTTGACAAATCAGCAGAGCTAAGTTCATCTGTACAAGAAATAAAAAAATACCACAATCAAATATTACTAGATTTATTTGAAGATGAAAAACATGGTGTTTTTGCAGCTGTCAATGAGCAGTTCTCAGAATTAGAATACTTTCTGGCACATAACAAATCTCCTAATTACAATTTTGTTTACGACCAGATTGTGAGTTTTGGTGAATTGATTTCGACAAACATTTTAAGTTATTTTATGAATTTCATGGGCATTCAGACGCAGTGGCTTGATGTTCGTAACTTCATTAAAACCAATGCAAATTACAGAGACGCAGAAGTGGACTGGGAAACGACACAGCAAAACATCAGCAAAAATGTACCTCGCAAAATATTAAACATTACTCAAGGATTTTTGGGTGCAGATGAAAACAATTTCACAACCACTTTAGGCCGTGAAGGTTCTGACTATACTGCCGGAATTTTTGCTTATTGCCTAAATGCAGAAAGCGTAACGATCTGGAAAGATGTTCCGGGAGTGATGAACGCAGATCCGCGTTATTTTGAAAATGCAAGTTTGTTAAACCAGATTTCATACAGAGAAGCAATTGAACTTGCTTTTTACGGTGCAACGGTTATACACCCGAAAACTTTGCAGCCATTACAGAAAAAAGAGATCCCTTTATACGTAAAATCGTTTGTTAATCCGTTATTAAAAGGAACATGCGTTTCTAAAGGAGTAGATTTAGAACCATATCTGCCTTGTTTTATCGTAAAAAGAGAGCAGCTTTTAATTTCGCTTTCTTCTATTGATTTCTCCTTTATCATGGAAGAAAACATTAGCGAAATTTTTGGATTATTCCATCAGTTTAAACTGAAAGTAAATCTGATTCAGAACTCTGCGATTAGTTTCTCTGTTTGTGTAGAAGATAAATTTGGAAACTTCAATGAACTGAATGCCATTCTTTCGAAAAAATTCAAAGTAGATTATAACGAAAATGTAACCTTATACACAATCCGTCACTTTAACGAACAGGCTGCAGAAACAGTTGTAGAAAACAAGGAAGTTTTACTTAGACAAGTAAGCCGCGAAACTATGCAGATTGTGACTAAAGAATTAAAATAATAATTTGTAAAAAGGTAATTATTCAATTCAGATTATAGAGAAAGGTTTCACTTTACAGTGAAGCCTTTTTTGTTGCTCAATAATTCTATTTTATCCAAAAAAACAGGTAAATTTACTATCATTCAAAAAGTTAACTTATTGTTTTTAGACATGAATAACGACCCTTCCGAAGAACAAAAAAACAGATGGTATAACGACCCTGACAATTGGGCCTGGGGAATGTTTTATTACAATCGAGAAGACAAAAGACTATGGGTTCCTAGAAAAATAAAGGAATTTGGATGGACTACTAATTTTGCAAATCCAAATGCTACTCACGTCATGATTGCGTTAATTATTTTTATGCTCATTTTTACAGTATTGTACCGATAATTATACTGAATTCTAAATTTCGCAAACTAGAACTGTCACCCAAACAATTCCCAATTATAAATACTACTTTTGGCTTTTTAGAGTTAAAGTATTTATGCTGAAAAAATTACTTTTTTTATTGGTTCTGATTTGTTGTTCCGGGCTTTGGGCTCAGGAAACAGATCCGCTCTATAAAACCAAAAAAGTAAAAATCACAAGAGATACGATTCATCTGGAAAATATCAGCATCAATTCCGGTTTTTTTCAGCTTTTAAATTCCAAAAAAGAACCCATAGATTCTACTTTTTATACAATTAATTTTCAGAAAGGACATCTACTTTTAAACGAAAAATTCACTTCAGATTCAGACAGTTTAATTGTCAACTATCTAAAATATCCGGATTATCTAACTAAAGAATACAGTCTTTACAATTCAAGCCAGATTGTAAGTAATGATATTGGTTCTGAAAAATTATATAAAATAGACAATCCCAGTGCTAAAAAAACGACTCCGTTTGACGGACTGAATACTTCCGGAAGTATTACCCGCGGTGTTACGATTGGAAACAATCAGAACACGGTTTTAAACTCCAATTTAGATCTTCAGATTACAGGTAAAATATCTGACAAAGTAAGTCTTCGGGCTTCGCTGCAGGACAATAACATTCCGCTGCAGGAAGGCGGATATTCACAAAAACTGGATCAGTTTGATAATATCTTCATGGAATTATTCAGCGATGACTGGAATATTAGGGCAGGAGATGTATTTTTAGAAAACAGAAAGGCACAATTTTTAAGTTTCAACAAAAAAGTCCAGGGTCTTTCTGCCAGTTTTGATTTTGGTGAAGAGGACAATAAAACTAATGTTTTTGCGTCAGTAGCTTTCGCAAAAGGACAATATGCCAAAAGTACATTTATTGGACAGGAAGGAAATCAGGGACCGTATAAACTAAAAGGGCAAAATGGCGAATTGTATGTTTTGGTCATTTCGGGATCTGAACGTGTTTATGTAAATGGAGTTTTGCTTAAAAGAGGTGAAAACAATGATTATGTGATTGATTATAATGCCGGCGAAATTGTTTTTACATCGCTTTTTACGATTACCTCTGAAATGCGAATCAACATTGAATACCAATATTCAGAACGGAATTACAACCGTATGGTCACCTACGCTGGAGCTTCTCATGAAAATAAAAAATGGAGTTTTGCCGGTTATTTATATTCAGAAAATGATTTAAAAAACCAGCCTTTACAACAAAATCTCTCTCCGGAACAAGTTCAGATTTTAAGTGAAGCAGGAGACGACTCAACTCTGATGAAAGCTCCATCAGCCTACGAAGATACTTATGCTGACAATAAGATTTTGTATAAAAAAATAATTGAAAATTCAGTTGAAATTTACCAATATTCCGAGAATCCAGAAGACGTTTTATACAATGTAAAATTCAGTCTTGTGGGAGCAAATTCAGGGAATTATGTAATTAAGAATGCTAATTCAGTTGAACGCATTTATGAATATGCAGCTCCCGTAAACGGAATTCTTCAGGGAAATTACGATCCCATTGTACAATTGGTCGCACCGATGA
The DNA here is from genome assembly GCF_038290035.1 of Flavobacterium calami. Classification (NCBI taxonomy): domain Bacteria; kingdom Pseudomonadati; phylum Bacteroidota; class Flavobacteriia; order Flavobacteriales; family Flavobacteriaceae; genus Flavobacterium; species Flavobacterium calami. Next base: position 107,143 of record NZ_JBBYHS010000015.1, on the reverse strand, counting down.
AACTTCAGGCAGCAACTTTTTTAGGTAAATACAATCCGAACGAAAAAACGCTGGTTGATTTTGAAATTGGGATTAGCAACAATGACCAGAATTTATTCTCCAATATTGATGATGGGGATAATAACGGAATTGCCTTAAAATTAAATACCAAAAAACGTCTTTTCTCAAAAAGCTGGACACTGGACGCTTACGCCAACTACCAGTTTGTTGATCAAGATTTCAAGTCAGTAGAACGTTTATATAATATTGAATTTAATCGTGACTGGAATTTAAACACAACGTTATTAGGCAACCAGAGTCTGTTAGTTGCAGGTTTGAATTTTGATTTGTTTTCGAAGAAAAAAACAACCAATGTCGGATTGTTCAGTTATCAGTTCGAAAAATTGGATTTTACCGAAAGCTATTCGGGTAACCGACATACATCCACTGCTTTTTTTAAACTAAAAAACTGGACAATAGAAAATCAGGGAAGTTTTTTGAACAGTGATGCCACAGCTTCTACTTCAAAATTCATTCGAAACCTTGCCAAAACCAAATATCATTTCGGAAAAAACTGGATTGGAGGCAACATTCAAATCGAAGACAATCAGGAAAAAGACAAAGTTACCCACCAATTCTCTGCCATAAGTCAGCGATTTGCAGAATATGGCGCTTTTGTTGGCCGTGGCGACAGCACCAAAGTTTTTATGGAATTGGGCTATGTACGCAGAAAAAACGACAGCTTACAAAATGGCTTATTACAGCATGTTAGCAATTCACAAACCTATTTTTTGAAATCGAAACTGATTCAGAACAAAAAAACAGATTTGGCCGTTTATGCCAGCTATCGAAATTTGGATTTTACAGCTGATGACCGGGAAAATGAGCCTTCACTAAATTCAAGAATATTGTACAACGATCGTTTTTTTAATCAGTTGGTTCAAATCGGAACCGTTTATGAAACCAGTTCAGGAACTATAGCACAACAGGAATACACCTATCTGGAAGTTCCCGCCGGTCAGGGTATATATGCATGGAATGATTATAACGGCAATGGTATTCAGGAGCTGGAAGAGTTTGAGACCGCCCCTTTTCCGGATCAGGCAAAATTCATTCGTGTCTTTTTACCTAATAGGGTTTACATTAAAACCAACCAAAACAAGTTTTCGCAATCGCTGACTATAAATCCGCTGCAGTGGCAGAACAAAAAAGGTTTCAAAAAAACCGTCTCCTATTTTTACAATCAGACCTCGTTTATTATGGATCGAAAAGTAAAAAGTGATGGTGATAATTTTGAATTGAACCCCTTTGATTCTTCTGAAGAAAATATCTTAGGATTAAATTCGAGTTTCAGAAACAGTTTGTTTTATAATCGGGGTAAGCAGAAGCATTCTGTAACTTATTCCTATTTGATTAACAACGGAAAAAGTCTGCTTTCGATTGGTTCACAGTCTGTAAAAAACAATTCGCATCAATTGCAATACACCCATTTATATCAAAAAAGCTGGCTGTTTAATTTGTTCACCAAAACGATTCAGACGTCCTTAACTTCAAAAGATTTTGAGTCAAAAAATTATGATTTAACCGGGTATCAGATTGCACCTAAAATCAGTTATTTATTTTCGAAAAACACAAGTCTTGACTTTTTTTATGAATTGCAAAATAAAGAAAACCAGATAGGTAATTTTGAAACTTTAACTCAAAACCGACTAGGAACTTCTTTTTCGTATGCGGGAGATAAAAAAGTGACTGTAAACGGAGAATTTTCTTTTTATCAAAACAAATTTGTGGGTGATGAATTTTCATCTGTTGGGTTTCAGATGCTCGAGGGACTTCAGGCAGGTGAAAATTTAGTATGGAAATTACTCTTGCAAAAAAATATCACTCAGTTTTTAGATGTAAACTTAAATTATCAGGGACGTAAAAGCGAGACAGGCGTTACCGTACATACTGGAAACATTCAGTTACGTGCTTATTTTTAGCACTTTACTAAAAAGCTATCCTAAAATTGATTAATTTTAATTGAAATTTAAACTCCTAATCTCATGAAAAAATTATTATTCCTTTGTTTTATAGTTGTTTTCTCATCTAATATTTATGCTCAGGAAGCCACTGTAAATGCTACTAAGATCAAAACAGAAACAGATGCAAAAAAAGCAAAAGCAGACGCCAAAAAAGAAGCCGACAAAGCCAAAGCAGCTTCTGATAAAGCAACTCAGGCCTCTGTAAAAGCAAAAAAAGAAGCGGCCAGTACAAAAACTTCAGCAAAAAAAGAGACCACAGATGCTAAAACTGCAGCAGATAAAGAAGCCACTAAAGCTAAAAAAGAAGCTTCAAGCGCCAAAACCACAGCTGACAAAGCTAAAGCTGATGCTGAAAAGGCTAAAAAATCTGCCTCAAAAACAAGTGCTAAAACGTTAAAAGAAACAAACGAAAAGGCACCAAAAGTAGCCGATAAAGTTACAGGGGAATACAACGGTAAAAAAGTATACACCGGACCAAAAGGCGGAAAATACTACATCAATAAAAACGGTAACAAAACCTATATTCAGGATTAAAAAACTTTCTATCTGACCAAAGAAGTCCGGATTTCCATTGTGAAAGTCCGGGCTTTTTTAGTTTATTTAAGAAGTCATGCAAAACTAAATTAAAGGCTCTTTTTAACTTTGAGGGCTTCGACTCCGCTCAGCATGACACTTTCAATTTCAGTCATCAGGTTAGATGTTAATTTTTATTGAATTTGAATTTGAATTTTGAATTTTGAAATTTGATTTTCAGAGTTAATAATTTAGTAATGTATCCGAAATAACAGAAAAAGATCATTTCTTTATCTTCGTTTGAAAATCGCCCAATATGAGCATCGAATATACTGCCAATAAAACTATTTTAATAACTCCTTTAAACTGGGGATTAGGTCATGCGACCCGATGCATTCCGATAATTAAGGCTTTACAGGAGAACAATTATATTCCCATAATTGCTTCAGATGGGGTTGCGTTGGCATTGTTACAAAAAGAATTTCCATATATACAAACCTTAGAATTGCCTTCTTATCATATTGAATATGCTAAAAATGGTAAAAATTTTAAATGGAAACTGATTAAAAGTTTACCTAAAATGATTACTGCCATTCTGGATGAAAAAAAAATGGTGAATTCATGGATAAGAAAATATGATATAGACGGTATCATTTCAGATAACAGACTTGGTGTCTTCAGTAAAAAAGTACCTTCGGTATTTATTACCCATCAATTGAATGTAATGACAGGAAACACAACAAAGTTTACCAGCAAATGCCATCAGTATTTTATAAAAAAATATAATGAATGCTGGATTCCTGATACTGATGAAAATCCGAATTTAACCGGCAATCTGGGACATCTTAAAAACAGCGAGCTAAATCTGAAATATATCGGACCTTTGAGCAGAATGCGCAAAAAAGATACACCAAAACAATATGATTTAATGATTATTTTGTCAGGTCCGGAACCTCAGCGTACATTGCTGGAAGAAAAACTGCAAAAAGAAATTACACGTTACAGAGGTGAAATTGTTTTTGTAAAAGGTGTTGTCGAAAAAACACAAACCAAACAGCAAATAAAAAATGTAACGTATTACAATTTCATGAACACCAAACAGCTGGAGCAGACTTTTAATGAAAGTGATTTGGTTTTGTGCCGTTCAGGTTACACTACTGTTATGGATTTGGCAAAACTAGGCAAAAAAGCTTTTTTTATCCCGACACCCGGCCAATATGAGCAGGAATACTTAGCGGTAAAACTTCAGGAGGAGCAATTAGTACCTTATGCAACGCAAAACGACTTTACGATTGAAGATCTTTCAAAAGTAAAATCGTTTAAAGGGTTATCCCTATTTGAAAACAAAATCGACTGGGATTCGTTATTTACAGTTTTTGAAAAGTAAAATTAGAAATTAAACTGCGCCTGTAATCGCAATACATTTCCCTGCTGTCTATTAACCGGAATTGCACTGTCTTCAAAAGTCCTGTCGGCAATGACATATTCTGCTGTTAGTTCTAATGCTTTGATTGGTTGCCATTCTACACCAATTTCGTAATCTCTTACTAGGTATTTCCTAGCATCTTTTTCATATTTTTTCCCTCCGTCATAATATTGAAATTTGGCATAAGGATAAATACGCTGTTTTTTAATATCCCATTTATAATTTAGTAAAACATACCCTCCATTCAAATCAGTTACATCAACCCTATTGGTTGTCGGATTATAACGAGGCCCTGTTCCTATATTGTACTCAGTCTGAATACCAAAAGGTTTTGGATACAAAACAAAAGTAGCTCCTATTCGCTCATCCTTTACATACTGCGGATCACTGTTAACGACAACTCCAGACGAAACTTCTCCTGTAAACGCCCATTTTCCGGTGTAGGCCTGAATTCCAGGTTCTATAATCTGGCTTCCGATAACAAACGGATAAGTAACCCTTGCCACTACATTTAAATCCCTGTTCCCGTCTATTTTATTGGCTATTTGACCGTTATAAGCTCCAAGTGCCAAAACCCCAAAATCTCCAGAACCTTTATAACCATCCTTTACCAGCATTTCAAAACGCTCCCTGATTTCGGCTGGAGCCCAATAAAAAAATATCCCTAAATCACGTTCGTTTGCTATTGAACTGTTTATGGCGTCTGCACGGTCTAAAGCAAGACGCTGTGAACTAGACTGCATATTTTCGAATCCATACGGAATTTTACTTTGCCCCACACGTACACGATATTCTCTTTTTTTATCAAAAGAAACATCAAAATACAAATCACGAATCTGAACAAAATTATTAATACCACTACTTGGCGAACTCGCAAAATCCGGCTGAAAATAGAAAAATACATTTGGATGAACCTGCCCTGAAAATACTAAACGTGCACGACGTACAAAAAGCCCGTTGTTTGCTTTTGCATCAGGAGCTGTAGAAGTTGTTCCCCAGGATTTATCACACTGGTCGCAGGAAACTTTGTCGTTTGTAGAAAACAAACCATTATATCTGATTTGTGCATAACCTCTTAGCGAGATTCTGTCATACCAATGTTCCTCGACACCTCCTCCCGATTTGGTATCTGGAAGTTTTGCTTTGTTAATAGAATCCAAAATGCGCATCACTTCGTTTTTCACATCTTGTTTGTTTAATTCCTGTGCATTGGCTGTACAGGTAAGCAGTACTAAAACTGCTAGAATTGTTCTTTTTATCATTTTTTCTAAAGCCCTTAATTTCAGGATGCAAAGATGTATCACCTATGTTAAGAAATCATTAACCAGATGTTACTATAATAAAAATTTAATGTTACGGGTCAAATCCGTAAGTTTATTTATTGTTAAAACCTTTGTTTTACGGCTTTTAAGAAACCTCTACTTACAATTATTTAACTTCAGGTTTTTGTGCTTTTTGCGCTTTTTCAAGTGTAAAAGAGAATTCAGATCCAATTCCGAACTCACTTTCTACATATACTTTCTCTTTATGGGCTTCTATAATATGTTTTACGATGGCCAGACCTAAACCTGATCCGCCTTCAGAACGCGTCCCACTTTTGTCGACTCTGTAAAAACGCTCAAAAAGCCTTGGAATATTCTGTTTTTCAACTCCTTCTCCATTATCACTAATACGAATAAGAACTTTCTTCTTTGTCAGGTTCACCACTCCAACTTCTGTCAGTCCGCCTTCTTTACCGTATTTGATTGAGTTTACTATCAGATTTTCTAAAACCTGCTGAATCCTGTCTTTATCACCTTTTACAATTAAGGATTGCAAATTTTTGCTTTCAAAGGCTAATTTAATTTTCTTTTTATCAGCTTTCATTTCCAATAAATCAAAAACATTGCGAATCAATTCAACGATATCAAATTCGATAATGTTCAAATCAAGATCACCCGATTCTAATTTGGTAATCATATCCAGATCTTCAACAATATAGATCAGACGCTCTACACCTTTTTCTGCACGCTTTAAATATTTTTTTCGAATGGTTTTATCGTCCATCGCACCATCCAGCAAAGTAGAAACGTACCCCTGAACAGTAAACAATGGTGTTTTTAGCTCGTGCGAAACATTTCCTAAAAATTCTCTTCGGTATTGCTCCCTAATCTCAAGCATTTCGATTTCGAGCTTTTTATCGGTAGCGAATTTTTTCACCTCACGGGAAAGCGTTTCCATATCAGTTGTAATCGGCTGATTGATGAGGGGTGTTGATTCGAGCAAGGAAACTTCATCATATATCTTTTTCACTCTTCTGTATATGAAACGTTCTACACGATACTGTAATACCAAAAATGAAAAGATGTAAACTGAAATTAAAAAGATTATTCCAAATCCGGCCTGATACTTTAATTGATTTTTATAAAACATATTCATCAGCAGCAACACAAATCCCGTGGTAAACAGACTTATATACAATGCTGATTTGATAGCGAATCTGTAAGTTTTTTTGAAATTGATTTTCATTTAAATTTTAAAATAAACGATTAAGAGACTATTTTTTACCATATAAGTAATATAAGTTCATTTAAAAAGCAAACATTTTATGCTTTAAATGAATTTTAAAAAAGTCAATCTTTGTCAAAATTAAACTTTGACAAAGATTGACTTCAATTAAGATATAAACACTATAAATTTAATAAACTTATATTACTTATATGGTTCAAATTTATATTGAATGTTTAAGCTTCAAATTTATAGCCCACACCTTTTATGGTTTTAAAAAGGTCTTCGCCAATTTTTTCTCGTAATTTTCGGATATGCACATCAATAGTTCTTCCACCCACTACCACTTCATTACCCCAAACTTTATCTAAAATTTCGTCTCTTTTGAATACTTTTCCTGGTTTTGAAGCTAACAGATAAAACAATTCGAATTCTTTTCTTGGCAGGGAAATTTCAACATTATCTTTGATAATTTTGTATTCTTCGCGATTGATTTCTATTCCGCCAACGTTTAAGGTATCTGTAACTACTTCCTGTTCTTTTAACCTTCTTAACAAAGCCTTTACTTTGCTTACCAGTACTTTTGGTTTTATAGGTTTTGTAATGTAGTCGTCAGCACCGGCATCAAAACCAGCAACTTGTGAATAGTCTTCGCTTCTTGCCGTTAAAAATGTTATGATAACGTTATTTAATTCAGGGATTTTTCTGATGTTTTCGCAGGCCTCCATCCCGTCCATTTCGGCCATCATTACATCCATAATAATAAGTTCCGGGAGTTCTTTCTGAGCTTTTGCGATTGCCTCTTTTCCATTTGAAGCGGTAACGATCTGATAGCCTTCCTGAGCGAGATTGTAACCTACAATTTCAAGAATATCCGGCTCATCATCAACTAACAAAATCTTGGTTTGTGTTTTTTTCATAAATAGCAAAAATTGAAATTTTTACATCAAATTTTCATTATTAAATATTCGATGTTTTTGAATTGCGATGGTAAATATAATATAAAAACAACGGTTAAAAAGTTGTGTTAACGGTAATTTAATCTCATAACAATTTGATAATCTTCAAGACACAAAAACATAACAAGTGCCTAACATGAACTTTACAGTGTGTATATTTCTTTGCACCAAAATATAAACACAACACTGACAATGAAATTCAATTTAAGATTTCTATTTATTGCATTATTTATCTGTGCCATTTCCGTAGCACAAAACAAAGGTACGATTTCTGGAGTTTTAACCGACAAAGAAACAAATAATCAATCGTTACCTTTTGCAAATATTTTAATTAAAGGTACAAATATTAGTGCCAACACTGACATTGACGGAAAATATTCCTTAACTGTAAATCCAGGAAACTATACTCTTGTATTTAGTTTTGTTGGATATGAATCTGTAGAAAAGCCTGTTACTGTTAAAGCAAACGAAACCATTACTGTTAACCAGGTATTATCTGCCGGAGGTTACACACTGAAAGATGTAGTTGTAAAATCATCAGGAGGAAACAGAGAAAAAGAAACTGCTTTACTTTTGGAACAAAAAAATGCTGTCGTTATTAAACAAAGCATTGGAGCACAGGAAATGTCCAGAAAAGGAGTTAGCGATGTTGAAGATGGACTAACAAAAATAACCGGAATTACTAAAGTAGACGGAAGAGGTTTATTTATCAGAGGGCTTGAAGACCGTTACAATAATTTATTAGTTAATGAATTACAGACTCCATCAAACAGTCCGTTCAAAAAAATTATTCCGTTAGACTTATTTCCTACAGACATCGTTGGGGTTTTAAATATATACAAAACATTCAACCCTAATATTTCAGGAGATTTTGCAGGAGGAACTGTAAACATAGAAACAACCCAGCCTAAAAATATCACTAAAATTAATGTAGGTTTTGGTTACACTACTAATAACAATCTTAAAAACTTTCTACTTTCTAATGATGCCAACTCCACAAAAGGTACTTTTGGTTTAATTGGAAACGAAAGAGAATTACCTGAGGTTTTTGGTTCTGTACCTAGTGGGAAAAAATTGTCTCCTGACGAATATCACAATGCTTACGACGACAAAAACTGGGATGTTAATGAAACTGCGAGTCCTTTAAATTCAAGTATTGGTTTTTTACACTCACAAAAATTTGATCTTGAAAAAGAAAGAAACATAAGCTATATCATGTCATTTAACTTTGATAATAAATATGTTTTTAGAGAAGGGGTAGACAGAACTTTTAATTTAGGTCAAGGAAACTATGACAACAATTTATTCAACACCCAATACTCTTATCAAACAACCTTCTCAGGTTTAGCCGGTTTAAAATATAAAACCAACAGATTAAACCTGAATTTTACAAGTTTGTTTATTCAGGCTACCGAAAGTTTAATCCAGGATCAGCTAGGATACACTAACAGTTTAGCAAATGTAAACAACAACCTTATTAGAGGAAATCAATTTGAAGAATCAAGGTATTGGAATACTCAGCTATTTGGAGATTATAAATTGACAGAAGACGGGAAGCAAACCATAAAAGCAGGAGGTTCTTATGTGAAAACAGGATTTCAACAACCGGACAGAAAATTTATAACGGGTCAAAAAGTGAGTGATACCGAAATCAATATGTCATACGGAGGAAACAACTTAAACCGCCAATACCTAGATGTAAATGGAAACTTCTACTTCTCGGCTTTAGCTGAATACAACTTGAAATTTGGAAATAAAGAAAAACTAAACAACTTATCTGTTGGGTATAATAATTTCCTAAATGACATGCAATCAAGCTATCGTTTCTTTTCAGGAAGAAGAAATATTGAAAAAAATTATACAGCTGACTTAAACACCATCAGTATCCCAATCAATGACGATATTGATAACGGAATCTTATATGTTCAGGAAGAATCTAATGGAGATTATAAAGTAAAGCTGAATCAGTTTGTAAATGCCGGGTACTTCAATTTATACTACACTTTTGGAGAAAAATGGGATTTAAATGCGGGTGTTAGAGCTGAAAATTCTACTCGTGAGATCAAGTACAGAGAACAAGGAGATCCATTTGGAAGCGCTTATCGCAAGAAAACTGATGAGAGTCTTGATATACTTCCATCGATAAATACTAAGTATGCCGTAAACGAGAACAGTAATCTTCGTGCATCTGTAAGCAAAACTATTACAAGACCTGTTGCCATGGAGTTGCTGCCAATCAACTACATCAACCCGGATGCAACTTCTGTAAGTGGTAACTCAAACTTATTGAACAGTAATAATTACAACGCAGATTTTAAATATGAATTATTCCCAAACAGTAAAGAATTATTTGCTATTGGAGCATTCGGAAAATTAATCGAAAATCCGATAGAAAGAGTTTTCAAACCAACTGCAAATAGTGGTGGACAGATTACTACTTTTAAAAACTCTGAGGAAGCTGTTATTTACGGTGCTGAAATTGAAATGATTTTAACATTAAACAGAATTAGCGAATCATTATCAAACTTTACGTTTGGTTTCAATACTTCATTAATGAATACTGATGTGAAAATTGATTTAACCAAACAAGGAAATGAATTAGAAAACAGCAAAAACCGTAAACTTCAGGGAGCTTCAAACTGGATGATTAATACTGACCTGAAATATGAGTTTACACTGAACAAAGAGTGGAAAAACACAATGACACTGGTTTACAATGTGTACGGTGACAGAATTTTTGCAGTAGGTTCATCAGGAATGGATCACATTTATGAAAAATCATTTAGCAAACTAGATTTTGTATGGTCAAGCACACTTTCTAAAAACATCGACTTAAAATTTGCAGCAGAGAATTTACTTAATCCATATTACAGAAAAGAGTTAGGGAAAAACAGCACTATAGATATTACAGAAGACTCATTGGTACTTCGTGAATACAAAAAAGGAGTTGGTTTCTCAGTAAATATCGGATATACTTTCTAATCTACAAAAAGAGCTTTACGGCTCTTTTTTTTGCTTAATTACATAACACAAAATTTACATCAAATTGATTGTTATATAATACTTTGATAACAATTAGCTAACTAAATTTAGAAATACCGAGAGTATTTTTGAAACAAATAATAACACAAAAAAAATATAATTAAAATCATTCAAAAATGAAAAAATTAGCAATCAGTCTTACTTTTTTAAGCTTAATTTTCGCAAGTTGTTCTTCTAGCGATGATGATACTGTAACGCCTCCACCAAGTGGCTCAGGAGAAATTACCGGAGACATTACTGCTTCAAAAACATATATTAAAGGTACTTACACATTAAGCGGAACTGTGAGAGTTAAGAAAGATGTAACATTAACTTTTGAAGCCGGATCAGTTATTACCGCAGATGCAACAAACGGACCTGATGCTTTATTAGTAGAAAAAGATGGTAAATTAGTTATAACTGGTACTGCTGCCGAACCAGTAGTTTTTACAGAAAAATCTAAAACTCCAGGATCTTGGGGTGGAATTATCATATTTGGTGATGCTCCAATCGTTTCAGGAAAAACAGCAGACGGGACTCCAATTACTACAGCAACTTCAGAAGACGGAACAAATATTGTTTATGGAGGATCAAACCAAACTCACAGCAGTGGAAGTTTAAAATACGTTCGTGTAGAATATGCAGGTAAAAAAATTCTTGACGGAAACTCAGAAATGAACGGTTTCTCTTTCTACGCTGTAGGTTCAGGAACAGTTTTAGAAAACTTAGTAGCTTACAAAGGAGCAGATGACGGTTTCGAATTTTACGGAGGGACTGTAAGTGCTAAAAACTTAGTTTCTTATGGAAATACGGATGATTCTTTTGACTGGCAGGATGGATGGCAAGGTCAGGCAAACACTAACTGGTATGCTTACCAAACTGGTGCCGGAAATTTCGGAATGGAAATCGAAGCAAAAAGTGTTAACAATGCTTTCTTCCCAAAAGTTTCAAACATTACTTTAAGAAGAGCTGCCGGAACAACAACTGAAGCGGCAGGTTCTGTAGAATATGATGCAATCCAATTCAAAAAAGATGGAAATGGTGAATATTCTAATATTGTAATATCAGGATTTACTACAACAGGATCTGTTGCCGTTAGAATTCAGGAAGCCGCTACAAACACTAATCAGGTTACAGGTGGAAAAATTAAATTGCTTAATGTAAAAGTTGATGATGCTGCTACACCTCTAACAGGAACTGGAGCTACTGGTTTTACTATTGCTTTTCCTACCGGAAACTTTACAACAAGCACAACAGCTACCGGAGCTGCTTTAACTCCTGGTGCATGGGCTATTGTAGATGGTGTAAACTTATTAGAAAAGCTATAAGACTCACTTATAAACTGTTAAAAACATCCTAAATATTTAGGATGTTTTTTTTTGGCGTAATTATTGAAAACTTTTTTTGTATATTTACCATATCCAAATAAATGCGATGGCAAAAAATTACTTTTATATTACTCTCTTACTGGCATTTTTCTTTACTGTGAGCAGCTCAGCTCAGGACAATAAACAGTTGCCTAAAACCCGTGATGCCGTCACTATAGAAGGATTGAGCCTATACCCTAACCCTGTTACAAACGGAAAAGTATATATTACGTCTAAGAATGATCTGGAGAAAGAGATTATCGTTTTTGATGTCTTAGGCAAAAAAGTGCTTCAGGCACATATAACAACCAAGGAATTAAACGTAGCTGATCTGACCCCTGGTGTTTACATTATAAAAATAACAGAACAAAACAATTCGGCTACCCGAAAGTTGATTGTCAGATAAACATAAAATCATATAAAGCTCCAATAATTTGGGGCTTTTTTATTGCCTTTACATCCTACAATTATTTATATCTTTGCACAAAAAAAGTTTTGATTACAGCCAACGATATATTTACCATTTCGAGTCAGAAACAATTTGAAAAAATAGCACTTAAGCTGTTTCGTTTTCAACACGAGAACAACAAAGTATATCGTGATTTCTGTGATTTTTTAAACGTAAATCCGCAACAGGTAAAATCTCTGGAAAAGATTCCTTTTTTACCTATTCAGTTTTTTAAAAGCCATGAGGTAGTTTCTAGTTCCGATTTTCCGCAGGTTACGTTTACCAGCAGCGGTACTACCGGAATGATTACGAGCAGACATTTGGTTACTGATGTTTCTCTTTATGAGGAAAGCTACCGAAAAGGCTTTTCTCAATTCTACGGAAATATAGAAGATTACGTTGTTTTAGCTCTTTTGCCGTCTTATTTAGAACGCGACGGATCTTCATTGATTTATATGGTAGAAGATTTAATAAAACTCTCGAATCAGCCTGAAAGTGGGTTTTATTTACACAATCACGACGACTTAATCAAAAAACTGACTGCTTTGGATGAATCCAGACAAAACGTGATTTTGATTGGTGTTACCTATGCCTTATTAGATTTGATCGAAAAACACCGATTCAGCCTTCAGAATACCATTATTATGGAAACCGGGGGAATGAAAGGCAAACGTAAAGAAATGATTCGCGAAGAACTGCATGAAATTTTATGTAAAGGTTTTGGAGTTTCTTCTATCCATTCGGAATATGGCATGACTGAACTTTTGGCGCAAGCCTATTCTCTTGGTGAAGGTGTTTTTGAATGCCCTTCGTGGATGCATGTTCTCATGCGCGATCCCGAAGATGCGCTCACTTACGTGAAAGATGGGAAAACAGGCGGAATCAACGTAATTGATTTAGCCAATATCAATTCCTGTTCTTTTATCGCTACACAGGATTTAGGCAAAAAAAATCCCAACAACTCTTTCGAGGTATTGGGACGTTTTGATAATTCTGATATTCGTGGGTGCAACTTAATGGTTCTTTAATGTTCAATCGTTTATTTGTTGAAATCGGTTAATCGGCTTAAACTCGATTAAACAGTTAAACAAAAAATCTAATTTTCTTCCATCACGCCAATACTATCTATTCCATCTTTTCTGGATAATTCTCTTTCTTTTTCGCCTTTACTTTTCAATAAACTGTAAACCCCATAACACACTAGTCCTCCCAAAAGAACGAAAAGCAAATTCCATCCAATACTATTATAATTTTCGTCATTTACCCCATCCACACCATTAATAAAAACAACACAAGCTCCATATATAACGCCAGCAACAAGAGTGGTTCCGTAATAAGATGCTAATCCAATAAGAGCATAAGCCCATTTGTTCTTATTATATTCATTAGCCAAGTCGCTAAACGATTTCCAAATCCAATAAATAAATACAATTCCTATCATAAGTTTATTTTTAAGTAATAAACATACTAAAAATATCATTTAATACTAAAGTAAAATAAAAAATCCCAATAACTCTTTCGAATTATTGAGATCTATATAATTATACTTTAACCTTCCGAAATCAATTAAACAATTAACCGATTAAACAGTTAAACCTTTTAAACTACTCTAATCACAAAATAATTTTTCTTACCACTCTGCAATAATACAAACTGATTATTGATTAAATCATTTACAGTCAACACAAAATCTTCTTTAATTTTTTCTCTGTTTACCGAAATAGAATTTGCAGTTAAAGCTCTTCTCGCCTCTCCGTTTGATTTAAAGAACCCTGTTTTTTCATTCAAAACAGTAATAATATCCAAACCGTTTTCCAGATCTGATTTTGCGATTTCTGCCTGTGGAACTCCGTCAAAAACTTCTAAAAATGTTTTCTCATCCAGTTTCTTCAAATCCTCAGCAGTTGAATTTCCGAACAAAATATTCGAAGCCTGAATCGCTTTTTCCAATTCTTCTTTGCTGTGAACAAAAATCGTGATTTCTTCGGCTAATTTCTTTTGTAAAACTCTTAAATGTGGAGCCGCCTGATGTTCTGCGATTAAATCATCAATTGTTTCCTTATCTAAAAAAGTAAAGATTTTAATATATTTCTCAGCATCAGCATCTGTAGCGTTTACCCAAAACTGATAGAATTTGTAAACCGAAGTTTTATCAGCATCCAGCCAGACATTTCCTCCTTCAGACTTCCCGAATTTAGAACCGTCTGATTTTGTTATTAATGGCGTTGTCAAAGCAAAAGCTTTTGCATTTTCGCCGCCCATTCTGCGCACTAATTCTGTACCTGTAGTAATATTTCCCCATTGGTCAGAACCTCCCATTTGCAAAAGGCAGTTATTATTTTTATATAAATGATAAAAATCGTAACCCTGAATTAATTGATAGGTAAATTCTGTAAAAGACATTCCTTCGCCTTCACCGTTAATTCTCTTTTTAACAGAATCCTTCGCCATCATGTAATTTACCGTAATACGTTTTCCAACTTCACGGGCAAAATCAATAAACGAGAACTCTTTCATCCAGTCATAGTTGTTTACCATGATTGGTCCGTTTGGTTCATTTGAATTAAAATCTAAAAAACGTGACAGAACACTTTTGATTCCGGCAACGTTCTTAGCTAAAGTTTCTTCATTCAGCAAATTTCTTTCATCAGATTTTCCGGACGGATCACCAATCATTCCGGTTGCACCACCTACTAAAGCAACAGGCTGATGACCAAAATTCTTTAAATGAACCAGTAAAATAATCTGAACCATACTGCCTATATGCAGCGAATCTGCCGTTGGATCGAAACCAATATAAGCCGATGTTACCTCTTTTAGCAATTGTTCTTCCGTTCCTGGCATGCTATCATGGTACAAACCGCGCCACTTTAATTCTTCAACTAGATTCTTCATTTTAAAATATTTTTGCGCAAATATAATCAATGGCAATGGCAATATCAATTTCAATGGTAAAAATCAATTTCAAAAGAAAACAATAAAAGCTTTGAGCCTGTGCAACTCTGTTACTTTGATCCTCCAAAAAAACCTTTGAAACTTTGCAACTCTGTAACCTTGCAACTTTCAGCCAAAAAGTTATCTTTACAAAATGGTATTAGTAACAGGAGGAACCGGTTTAGTTGGCGCGCATTTATTGCTTCATTTAATTGAAAATGGAGAAAATGTCCGGGCTATTTACCGAAATCAGAACAATATCCAAAAAACAAAATCGCTTTTTGAATTGTATAAAAAAGGGGATTTATTCGAAAAAATCAATTGGCTTGAAGCCGATATTCTTGATGTTCCTTCTCTTGAAATTGCTTTTACCGGTATTGAATACGTTTACCATTGCGCTGCTTTAATTTCGTTCAATCCAAAAGATGAGGAAGCACTTCGAAAAACCAACATCGAAGGAACAGCCAATATGGTTAATTTTTCTTTGGCTTACGGAATCAAAAAATTCTGTTTTGTAAGCTCAATAGCGGCTTTGGGAGATATTGCCCCACACGAAACACACATTACCGAAGAAACAGACTGGAATCCGGAAAAACCACACAGCGATTACGCAATCTCAAAATACGGTGCTGAAATGGAAGTCTGGAGAGGCGTTCAGGAAAGTTTAGATGTAATTATAATCAACCCCGGAGTTATTTTACCCTCAATTCCCGTAGCAAAAATTTATCCGGAAGGAAGCTCAGAATTGTACACAAAAGTTGCTAACGGGCTTCCGTTTTACATGCTTGGAAGTACTGGTTTTATTACAGTAGAAGATGTTGTGCAAATAGCCTGTAAACTAATGAAAAGTGATATTAAAAACGAACGCTTTACTTTAATTGCAGACAATATTATTTTCAGAGATATATTTAATACAATTGCAGATGCTTTTAAAGTAAAAAGGCCCCGAATTCACGCAACGCCTTTTTCTATGAATTTAATTTGGATTGCAGATGCTTTGTTTTCAACTTTGTTTTTTAGAAAAAGAAGCATTACTAAAGCAACCGCAAAAGCATCCTATTCTAAACATCTGTATTCGAATGAAAAAATAAAAACCGCTCTGGGAACGGTTTTTTCAGATGTGCATCAATACATAAAAGCATCGAAATTATAATCCTTTATCCTGTTGTAATCTCTTTACTCTTTTTACAGAATCAAGATTGACTTTTTTTGTTGTCTTTTTTATGGAGTCTTTTGGAGTTTCTTTTGACTTCTTTTTTTTCGCTTCGGCATCTTTTTTGGCTTTAGCCTTCTTTTCTTCAGCTTTTAATTTCTTCTCATTACTCTTTTTTTCTTTTTCCAGTCTGGCGCTTATTTCGTCAAACATTTCCTTGTAAGTATCGAAATCCGCCGCATAATACATATTGCTCTGCGCAAATTGCAGGCTATCAACCTTATATTTTTTGAAAATAAATTTCTTCGGATTAGACTCAAGTGAATCCAGCGTTAGAGGCTGTTGGTATTTTATGGCTTCCAAAAGAGAGAGATCGTATATAATATCAATCATTTTTTCTTTCTCGATAAGCTTAGCAGGTTCTTTAACCAGCTCTTTTTTACAACTTACAGAAAGAAACAAAACCAATACTATAAATACAAAATTCTTCATTGCAGTTTATCTGTTAAATAATAATCGTTTTCCGGCACGAACGTCTTTTACTTTAAAGTTGTTATACACCATTTCGCCATTTACAAAAGTATGTGTAATTCTGGACTTGAAAGTAAAATTTTCAAACGGAGACCAGCCACATTTATACAATATATTCTCAGGTTTTACACTCCATGGCAAACTTGGATTTACAATAACCAAATCGGCATAATAACCTTCCTTTATAAAGCCTCTTTTTTCGATTTTAAAAATTTTCGCCGGATTATGGCACATTTTCTCTACGATTTTCTCTACCGTAATTTTTCCCTGATGATGCGCTTCAAACATAGCTACAACCGCATGCTGAACCAACGGGCCTCCGGAAGGTGCTTCCAGATACGACTTGTTTTTTTCTTCTTTTGTATGTGGAGCATGGTCAGTTGCAATTACATCAATTCTGCCATCATTCAACGCTTTCCAAAGTTCTTTTCTATCTTCATCCGTTTTTACAGCAGGGTTCCATTTTATGAAATTTCCTTTTGTTTTATAATCTTCATCCGTAAACCAAAGATGATGCACACAAACCTCAGCCGTGATTTTTTTATCTTCTAACGGAATTTTATTGGTAAACAATTCCATTTCTTTAGCTGTTGAAAGGTGGAAAATATGAAGTCTGGCTCCGGTTTTTTTTGCCAATGCCACTGCTTTTGAGGACGAAATATAACAAGCCTCTGCACTTCTGATTAAGTTATGAGCCGTTACCGGAACGTCATCTCCATATTTTGCTTTAAATTCTGCCAAATTATTCTGAATCGTAGTTTCATCTTCGCAGTGAACCGCAATCAGCATTGGTGTACTTGAGAATATTTTTTCTAAAGTCACTTCATTATCTACCAGCATATTTCCTGTTGAAGAACCAAGGAAGATTTTAATTCCTGCAACATTCTTTGGATTCGTTTTTAAAACTTCCTCCAGATTATCATTGGTTGCCCCCATCATAAACGAATAATTCGCAAATGATTTCTGAGAAGCAATTTGGTATTTATCTTCTAAAATTTCCTGAGTAACCGCATTCGGAACCGTGTTTGGCTGTTCGATAAACGAAGTAATTCCGCCGGCAACAGCAGCTCTCGACTCAGATTCAATATCTCCTTTATGTGTTAAGCCCGGCTCTCTAAAATGAACCTGATCGTCAATTGCACCCGGAATCAGATAACTTCCTTCGGCATCAATTACCTTACAATCTGATGATTTCAGACTGATACTATCGGCCACTTCAACAATTAAGTCATTTTCTATCAAAACATCTCCTTCAAAAACAGACCCTTCATTTACAATTTTAGCATTTTTAATTAAAATCCTGTTCATCGTCTTTTTATTTATAGTGTATTGAATAATTTTTTTAATCGAAGTGAAATTACGCCCAAAATAGCCTCCTTAATAATAGCATTGCTCATTTTCGAAACCCCTTTGGTTCTGTCTGTAAAAATAATCGGGACTTCTGTAATTTCAAATTTATTGCAATAGGTTCTGTATTTCATTTCAATCTGAAAAGCGTAACCCACAAATTTAATTTTATCCAAATTTATCTTTTCTAAAACTGCTCTTTTATAACACACAAAACCTGCTGTAGCATCGTGAATTTTCATTCCGGTAATAAATTTTACATAAACAGATGCAAAGTACGACATCAAAACACGGCTTAAAGGCCAGTTTACCACATTTACACCTTTCACATAGCGTGAACCAATGGCCAAATCTGCACCTCCAAAATGACAGGCGTCATACAATTTTTCGAGGTCATTCGGATTATGCGAAAAATCAGCATCCATCTCAAAAATGAAGTCATATTTTCGTTCCAAAGCCCATTTAAAACCATGAACATAAGCGGTTCCTAAACCCGATTTTTTTTCTCTTTTTTCTAAAAACAATCTTCCTGGATATTCTTCCTGCAATGCAACAACTTTATTTGCAGTACGGTCTGGCGAGTTATCGTCTATGATCAAAAGATGAAAAGGTTTGTGTTGTGAAAGCACAGCTCTAACTATACTTTCTATGTTTTCAATTTCGTTATAGGTGGGAATTATGACAATACAATCATTCATTTTTCTGGGTAATTTCACCGCAAAAGTAAACTTTTTATGCCATTTCATTCACAATAAATATATAATAAAAGTATTGCGACAAAAAATTACTAATTTTGTATCGTTATGATTGAACAGCTTCATCCACGAATTATTGAAAACAAAGATTGGGCAACACTTTTGTTTGTGTTGGCTTTTGCTGTTGTTGCTATTACAAAAACAGCTTACGAAAACCGGTTTAGTGAGTTTACAAAACTTATCTTTTCGGATAAATACATTAAAATCTACCGGGATGTTTCACATTTAAAAAGCAGCTTTACAGTAGGTTTGTTTATTGTGCAAATTATTTCGTATGCTTTTTTCATACAGCTCACACTGTCTATTTTTGGGTTTGCAGGTACTGAAAAAACAGACTGGATGCTTTTTGCCCGAATTGCTACTTTTTTGACCTATTTTATTTTAGCGAAATATTTAATCGAAAAAATCATAGGAACTGCTTTCAATATTGATGAGTTTGTAGACCTTTTTAACCTGCAAAAAGCAACCTACAGGACGTACATTGGCCTGTTAATCCTTCCTGTTAATGCTGTTTTGTTTTATCGTGACGATATATCTAAAATCGTACCCCTAGCAATAATAGGGGTTTCAGCATGTATAAACCTGTTTTCCTACTTTATTTCAATTAAAACTTATCAAAATACAATAATCAACAAGTTATTTTATTTTATTTTATATCTTTGCGCTCTTGAAATAGCCCCTTATTATTTCATGTATTATTGGATTACAAAGGTGGCTCAGTAAATGTCTATAATATGAAAGTGAAAACAATTTTGGTGTCACAGCCTGAACCTAAAGTGGAAAACTCCCCTTACTTTGAGCTCCAACAGAAACACAAAATAAAAATTGATTTCAGACCTTTTATTCATGTGGAGGGAGTTAGTGCAAAAGAGATCAGATTACAAAAAATCGATCTTAATCATTACACAGCGATTATTTTAACAAGCCGAAATGCGGTTGATCATTTTTTCAGGGTAGCTGATGAAATGCGTTACAAAGTTCCTGAAGGTCTTAAGTATTTCTGTCAGTCTGAAGCGGTTGCTTTTTACCTGCAAAAATATGTAGTGTACAGAAAACGTAAAATTTACGTGGGAGCCAAAGATTTTGCAGATTTATCGCCGCTTATCAAAAAATATAAAGACGAAAAATTCTTATTGCCAGCTTCTGACCAATTAAATGCTGATGCACCTATAACCTTAAATGGCTTAAAAGTAGACTGGGCACAAGCCATCTTTTACAGAACAGTTATGAGTGACTTATCTGATTTAGCCGATGTGTATTATGATGTTCTGGCTTTTTTCAGCCCAACCGGAATAAAATCACTGTTTAAAAACTTTCCTGATTTTAAACAAAACAACACCAGAATAGCTGTATTTGGAAGCACAACTCAAAAAGAAGCCCTAGACCACGGATTAAGAATTGACATTCTTGCCCCAACTCCTGAAACTCCTTCTATGACAATGGCTTTAGAAAAATACATTGCCGAAGCAAACAAAGCAAAATAAATTCTAAAATATACAATCTTAAAAATTCCAGTTCCCAATTGTAAAGTTGGAATCTGGAATTTTTTCTTTTTTACAACAATCCTACTCCCTTGCAATTTAGAGTTTAAACATTTGGAATTTCTTTTTCTATTGCAATTTAACTACATTTGATTTCTGTTCTAAACCAAATCACAAGAATTAGTTTCAAATTTTAAGCTATGAAAATCAACTCGCTATTAATCGAAATCGACGGTATCGACAAAGAAATCCTTCGTTATCTTATGGACGATGCCCGAAAACCTATTCTTCAAATTGCCAACAAAATAGGCATTTCGGGAGCGGCGATTCATCAGCGTTTGAAAAAACTGGAACAATCAGGTGTGATTTCGGGATCAAAATTCACTGTAAATCCTAAAATACTGGGTTATAACACCATGGCCTTTATTGGAGTATATCTCGACAAAGCTTCCCGAAACTCTGAGGCCGTAAAAGAACTGAGAAAAATTCCTGAGGTTTTAGAATGCCATTACACCACAGGAAACTGGTCGGTTTTGATTAAAATTATCTGTCGTGACAACGAACACTTAATGCAGCTTTTAAACACCAAAATTCAGGCTATTGAAGGGGTTTCAAGAACTGAGACTTTTATTTCACTGGACCAGCAGATTGACAGGCAGATTCAGCTGTAAAATAGATAATGTGTCAATTTGATAATTTGATAATTTGATAATTTTAAAAAATATATAAACAATAAACCCGACAGATTTTAAATCTGTCAGGTTTGCTATAAATTATCTAATTGAATAATTATCTAAATTGTCACATTAAAAATTAGTTCCTTCTGCTTCCTGAGTAAATCGAGATGTAATACAACAAAGTAGCAATAGAACCAATAGCGGCTACAACATAAGTTCTTGCAGCCCATTTTAAGGCGTCCTTTGCCCCAGCCTGCTCCTGCTGTGTCAGCATTCGTTTATTTTCCAGCCAGGCTAATGCTCTGTTGCTGGCATCGTATTCAACAGGTAATGTTATGATGGTAAACAATGTTGTTGCAGCAAAAATGATAATCCCAACTAACAATAACTGCGGAAAAGTTCGGATCATCAGGATACCCGCCAATAAAATCCACTGTACATAATTGGATGCTACACTCACAATAGGAACTAACGCCGAACGCATTGTCAGCCATTCATAACCTATTGCGTGCTGTACGGCGTGACCACATTCGTGTGCTGCAACGGCCGCTGCAGCTGCGTTTCTGTGATTATAAACCGCTTCACTCAAATTAACCGTTTTATCTGCCGGATTATAATGATCTGTCAATTGTCCCGGAGTCGAAATTACACGAACATCCCGAATACCGTTATCGGCGAGCATTTTTTCTGCAATTTCCCTACCACTCATTCCGTTTTGCAATTGCAACTTTGAATACAATTCGAATTTACTTTTTAATCTTGAACTTACCAGCCAGCTAAATAACATAATAGCTCCGGCAAGAATTAAATATCCGCTTCCCATGATTTTATATTTTTAGTTTATGTTTTGTCTTTGTAAAAATCACAACAATTTACGAACCATTTTTGTAAAATGCCAAAATGACACTCAACTTTAGATATTAATTATGAATTCTTTCGCAACAAACTAAACATACCCCTAAAACCAACATAAAGAGACTTCACAATTTTGTCATCTTCAAGGAACGAGAAATCACATTAGTAGCTCCCCACAGTGAATCCAATCTTTGCCGAATCCCGTGTGTGATTTCTCCTTACGTCGAAATGACAAATTAAGGCGAAAAAAAATCCAAACCCCAATCGTAAAAATTGGAATTTGGAATTTCAAATATTGGAATTTAAATTTTGGTTATCCAACCAAATTAATAATCTTCCCGGGAACGATAATCACTTTATTCGGCGTTCTTCCGTCTAATTGTCTTTGTGTTCTTTCGTCTTTCATTACGATTTCTTCGATTTGTTCCTTGGTTAAATCCAAAGGCAATTCGATGGTGAAACGCATTTTTCCGTTGAAAGAAACCGGATATTCTTTATTGGTCTCCACTAAATGTTTTTCCTCAAAAATTGGGAAAGCCACTTCTGAAATTGAAGTTGTATGCCCTAACTGTGCCCATAATTCTTCAGCGATATGCGGTGCATAAGGCGAAACTAAAATAGCCAATGGTTCTAAAATTGCTCTTGAATGACAGTTTTGAGAAGACAATTCGTTTACACAAATCATAAACTGAGAAACTGAAGTATTGAAAGAGAAATTCTCGATATCTTCTGCTACTTTTTTGATTGTTTTGTGTAATGATTTTAAGTTATCTTTTGTAGGTTCGTCGTTGTTTACGATTAAACCATTATCATCAAAATACAATCTCCATAATTTTTTAAGGAAACCAAAAACTCCGGTAATTCCTCCAGTGCTCCAAGGCTTTGTTTGCTCTAACGGCCCTAAAAACATTTCATACAAACGCAAGGTATCTGCTCCATATTCATTACAAATATCATCTGGATTAACTACATTGTACCAACGCTTAGACATTTTCTCCACTTCGCGACCAACGATGAATTTTCCGTTATCTAATACAAATTCACCATTTTCAAATTGAGGTTGCCATCTTTTCAATCTTTCAACATCAATTTCATCTGCAGCATTGACCATATTAACATCAATATGCAATGCTTCTGTCTCATAATCATCTTTAAGATTTTTAGAAACATATTTATTTGTTCCGGAAACTCTATAAACCAAAGCACTTGTCCCCAAAATCATTCCCTGATTAATCAGTTTTTTGAATGGTTCTTCAGTTGGAGCAAAACCTTTGTCTTTTAAAAATTTATTCCAAAAACGAGAATACAATAAGTGTCCCGTTGCGTGTTCGCTTCCTCCAATGTACAAATCGACACTTTCCCAGTAAGCCAAAGCTGCTGCCGACGCAAATTCATTTTCGTTATGCGCATCCATATAACGCATCCAATACCATGAACTTCCTGCCCAGCCTGGCATAGTGTTCAATTCAAGAGGAAAAATCGCTACGTTGTCAACTAAATCTGTATCAACAACTTTATTATTTTTAGTATCCCAAGCCCAAACTGCTGCATTTCCTAACGGAGGCAAACCATCTTCGGTTGGTAAATATTTCTCTACTTCCGGTAAAATGATTGGCAAATGCTGTGCGTCGATCATTTTTGGCAATCCGTTTACGTAATAAACCGGGAAAGGTTCACCCCAATAACGCTGACGAGAGAAAACTGCATCACGCAAACGGTAATTTGTTTTTCCTGTTCCCTGCCCGATTTCTTCTAATTTTTCGATTGCTTTTTTAGTAGCCTCTTTATAATTTAATCCGTTTAAGAAATCCGAATTTGCGATTTCAACGTTATCTTTTGAACCGTAAGCCGCTTCAGAAATATCAACATTGGCGAAGATATTTTTGATTTCCTGCATTCCGTTTTGTCCTTTAAAGAAATTAGCAAAAGCATAATCTCTTTCGTCTCCACAAGGAACCGCCATTACAGCACCAGTTCCGTAACCAGCCAAAACATAATCCCCAATCCAAACCGGAATAGCTTCTTTTGTAAATGGATGTTCGGCATAAGCTCCGGTAAATACTCCAGAAATGGTTTTTACATCGGCCATACGCTCACGCTCAGAACGTTTTGAAGTTTTTTCGATATAAGCTTCAACAGCCGCTTTTTGTTCCGGAGTGGTGATTTTAGCCACCAACTCATGTTCTGGAGCCAAAGTCATAAAAGTTACTCCGAAAATAGTATCAGGACGTGTGGTGAAAACTTCTATGGCTTTCAGCTCAGAGCTGTGAGTCGTGGGCACAAGGCTGAAAGAAACCATTGCACCAACACTTTTCCCAATCCAGTTTCTTTGAGACTCTTTTATAGACTCACTCCAATCGATATCATTTAAGCCCTGAAGCAAGCGTTCGGCATAAGCAGAAATTCGCATACTCCATTGTGTCATTTTTTTTCTTATAACAGGAAAGCCTCCACGCTCCGAAACTCCGTTTACAATTTCGTCATTTGCCAGAACTGTTCCTAAGCCTGGACACCAGTTTACCTCAGTTTCGGCCAAATAAGTTAATCTGTATTGTAAAAGGATTTTTTCCTGCTCGTCTTTCGAAAATGCATTCCATTCGCCTGATGAAAAACTTTGAATATTATCATCCGAAACGGCTTTTACATTTGTGTTTCCCTCTTTTTCGAAAATAGAAACCAAAGTCGAAATATCTTCTGCTTTGTCTGAATCTTTATTGTACCAGGAATTGAACAACTGAATAAAAATCCATTGTGTATGTTTATAATAATCCGGATTTGAAGTTCGAACTTCACGACTCCAGTCAAAAGAAAATCCAATTTTATCTAATTGTTTTCTGTATCCTGCAATTTGTTTTCCTTCTTTATCTACTCCACCGTCAATATTTACACGTGTTGTATCTTCCGGACGCTGTCCGGTCTGAATCGCATATTGTTCTGCAGGTAATCCAAAACTATCGTAACCCATTGGATGCAAAACATTGAAGCCCTGATGTCTTTTGAAACGAGAATACACATCTGAAGCAATATAACCCAGCGGATGCCCAACGTGTAATCCTGCTCCTGACGGATAAGGAAACATATCGAGAACATAATGCTTCGGTTTTTCAGAATTGTTTTTGGCTGCAAAAGTTTGATTTTCTGCCCAATATTTTTGCCATTTGGCGTCAATTTCGTTCGGATTGTATTTCATTTTTAAGGTACTAAGGTTCTAAGTTGCAAAGGTTCTGAGGTTTTCCTCTCTTTGTCGCTTAATTTTAATCCGCAAATTTACATTTATTACAGATTGTACCAAAGCTATTTCATTGACAAACAAATAAAATAACAAAATACGTATTTTATTTAAGTAAAAATACGTAACATTGCAAATACGTATTTAAAGATAATTGATTATCAAAAAAGTTTCTTTTTAAATCTGCATCGATGAGTGATAATAAAAAATACAATGTAGAAGTCCGGCTTTGGATTGAAGAATCTGATGGTCCGTTTCTGGGAATTGGAAAAGTCTGGCTTCTTGAAAATATCAGGAAAACCGGTTCGATCACCAATGCAGCCAAGGAAATGAAAATGGCATATCGTCAGGCCTGGCAGCTGGTTGAAGAAATGAACCGACGTGCTGAATCTCCTTTGGTTGTAAAACTTCTTGGCGGAAAAGGCGGCGGAGGTGCCCGACTGACTGAAGCTGGCGAAAGAGCTATTGCTGTTTTTTACGAACTCGAAAAGCGAATTAAGGATTTTGCCATTAAGGAAACTCAAAACCTAAAATTTTAAAAATTTACTGCGCACTATTCATTTTGAAACATAATGAATTGCATTTAAAAAAAAATTAACCCCAAAAACCAATTTTAATAATCTTCAGTGTTCATTTATAAACATACTGATATTTTAATCCGCTAAAAACAGATTTATTTTTTAGTTATCAGTATTCATTTCAAAACACACTGTATTTTTTCTAATTTATGAAATTAAAAATCATTCCTTTTTTACTCTTTTCGTTCCTCGGATTCGGTCAGCAAAATTCAAAATAAATTTATATGAAAACTAAAAATTACATTCTCATTCTACTCGTTGCTTTTTCATGCTCGATGTGTAATTCTTCTAAAAAAGAAGATAACCTTTCCACAGAAAAAATTTCGCAAAACGACAATCACAAACATCCTGTTCTTTCGGCAGCCGACAGTTTAAAAATGGTCAATCATCAAATTGAAGTAAAAGGCGATGTTGAGTTTCCGCAGCAATTGACTGTTGATTCCTTAAAAAAGATGAAGGTAGTTACAATTGATGATTTCAAAGTCGTTTGTCAAAGCGGTGAGGTTAAAAAAGACGATAAAGTTTGCAAAGGCGTTTTATTGAAAGACATTTTAGAAAAAGCCAAAATCAGGCAAAACGGTCATAAAGACCGAAACTTTTATATCGTAGCGAGAGCTTCTGATGATTACAAAGCCACTTTTTCATGGGCTGAAATTTTTAACAATCCAACCGGAGAAAACACGTTCATTCTTTTTGAAGAAAATGGCAAACCGGTCAAAAATGGCGAAATGATTGCAATTTGTAAAAATGATATCAAAACTGGTCCTCGACATGTTTACTGGCTGAAAAGTATAGAAGTATATAAAGTTAAGTAAAGATGCTAAGATTCTGAGATACTAAGTTGCTAAGTTTTTTTATTGCTTTACAATCAAACCCGTTTTATTCAAGATTTAAATTGTACTTTTAAGTATAAAAGTTCGTTAATAACTTCAAATAAAGAAATTCTTTATTATTTTTACCACATAATTTAAGCAGACTATGAGTTCCAACTTTGATAAATTTCAAAAGCGCAGGTTAATTTCCTCTTATTTTTCGGTAGTATTAAGTGTATTTCTCGTTTTATTCCTTTTGGGTGTACTGGGATTATTCATTATTAATTCAAAAAAACTGGCCAATGATTTTAAAGAAAAAATCGCGATGACCGTTTTCTTTAAAAATGAGGCAAATGACAGTGTCATCAAAGCATTTAATACTGAATTAAAGAGAGCGCCTTTTGCTAAAACTTTTGTTTATGTAACCAAAGAAAAAGCTGCAAAAGAACATACCGATATCATTGGCGAAGATTTCCTCACCTTTTTAGGAGAAAATCCATTACTGAATTCTTACGACATTCACTTAAAAGCTGACTATGTTGAAAGAGACAGCATTCTTATAATCGAAAACAATCTGCGTAAAAACGCTATGATAGAAGATATCGTTTATGACAAACAATTAATTAATCTTGTAAATGATAATATCAAAAAAGTAAGTATGTGGATTTTGATTATCAGTGGTTTCCTAGCTGTAATTGCGGTTTTATTAATCAACAGTTCATTACGTTTATCTATTCATTCCAATAGATTTATTATTAAAACTATGCAAATGGTTGGTGCGACAAAAGCCTTTATACGTAAACCATTTGTGATGCGTAGCGTAAAGCTTGGAATGCTGGGAGCAGGATTAGCGATAGTTGCCCTGATTGCGCTTTTAATGTATGTGGAAAGCAATTTCCCAGGCTTAGGAATCTTAGAAGACAAAGTATTAATAGGATTGGTTTTAGTGGGTGTTTTCGGATTAGGTGTTTTAATTACATGGGTAAGTACGCACTTTGCAACACAGCGTTTTCTTAACTTACGAACAGACGATCTTTATTAATTTTCAGGATTACTGTTTAAATTTTAAATTTTAAAAACAAAAGCCTTTCGACTTAGTTCGGGGTGACAAATTATAAAGATGAAAAATAATAATACAGAAGAACAACAGCCAAAGCAGGAATTTCTTTTTGACAGCATCAATTATAAAATCTTATTGATTGGGATTGCTGTTATTGCTTTAGGATTTATTTTAATGTCTGGTGGAGGAAGTCATGATCCGAAAGTTTTTAATGAAGATATCTTCAGTTTTAGACGTATTCGTTTAGCCCCAACAACCGTTTTAATTGGTTTTGGAATTACAATTTATTCTATTTTCAAAAAAACTAAATAGACTCATTTTAGACCTCTTAGAACTTCTTAGAGCTTTAGATTATTAGATTAATCTTAAGTCTAAAAACCTAAGAAAGTTTAAAAATCTAAAAATCTAATTTTAATGAATACATTACAAGCTATCGTTCTTGCTATTATTGAAGGAATCACTGAGTTTTTACCCGTTTCTTCAACAGGCCACATGATTATTGCTTCTTCTTTTTTTGGAATTGCACAGGAAGATTTCACAAAACTTTTCACCATTGTAATTCAGCTTGGTGCTATACTTTCGGTTGTTATTTTATATTTCAAACGTTTTTTTCAGTCATTCGATTTTTACTTTAAACTTTTAGTCGCTTTTGTTCCGGCTGTAGTTTTAGGTTTATTATTGAGTGATTTTATAGACGGATTATTAGAAAACCCTGTAACAGTAGCTATTTCACTTTTAATTGGAGGTGCTATTTTGTTAAAAGTTGACGAATGGTTCAACACGCCAGACACAACCGAAACTTCTCAGCAGATCAGTTATTTACAGGCCTTCAAAATTGGACTATTTCAGTGTATCGCTATGATTCCCGGAGTTTCACGTAGCGGCGCCAGTATTGTGGGCGGAATGTCTCAAAAATTATCCCGAACAACAGCTGCTGAATTTTCATTTTTTCTGGCTGTCCCGACTATGCTGGGAGCCACAGCAAAAAAATGTTACGATTATTACAAAGACGGTTTTGAATTATCGCATGACCAAATCAATATCCTTATTATTGGAAACGTTGTGGCTTTTATAGTTGCGCTTTTGGCAATCAAAACTTTCATTGGGTTTTTAACAAAAAACGGATTTAAAGTTTTTGGTTATTACCGAATTATTGCCGGAATCATTTTATTACTGATTCACTTTTTCATTCATCCGCTTACAATTATATAATGACACTCGAAGAATATTTAGAAGGCCAGGTTTTATTGATTGACAAACCATTAAAATGGAGTTCATTTCAGGCTGTCAATAAATTAAAATACCTTTTGATTAATAAAGTGGGACTTCCAAAAAAGTTTAAAATTGGTCACGCAGGAACTTTAGATCCATTAGCTACCGGACTTTTATTGATCTGTACCGGAAAATTTACTAAAAGAATCGCTGAACTTCAGGGTCAGCCCAAAGAATATACAGGAACATTTTACATTGGAGCCACTACCCCATCGTATGATCTGGAAACCGAAATTGACCACACTTTTCCAACAGAACACATTAACGAAGCTTTGATTCATGAAACGGTAAAAGACTTTTTAGGCGAAATAGATCAGAAACCGCCAATCTTCTCCGCTATAAAAAAAGACGGCGTACGCTTGTATGAACATGCACGCGCAGGAGAGTCTGTAGAAATTGAGAGCAGAAAAACTACCATCCACGAATTCGAAATTACCCGAATCGCGTTACCAGAAGTTGATTTTAGAGTCGTTTGCAGCAAAGGAACTTATATTCGTTCACTGGCTTATGACTTTGGCAAGGCAATGAAATCCGGCTCACATTTAACTGTTTTGCGCCGAACCAAAATTGGTAATTTTGACGTAAAAGATGCCTTTGATATTACTTTATTCGAAGAAAGTCTAAAGTAATAATCCATAAAAAAAGCACATCACATGAGAAGTAATGTGCCAGGCTTCTAAAAAATAAGTACAGTTATTTCATACTTACCTTGATTAATAGTGAGGCACATTTTTTCCTCCAAATAAAAATTTAGAAATAAAATCATAAAACCTTTCGAATAACTTTTTCATGACAGTGTATTTTTATAATTAAACATAAAATGAACACCAATAAAAAGAGTAAATCAGAAAGCTGATAGATAGAAGTGGGATTATTTACTAAGTTACAAAGTTTTAAATGGCTGAAAAAATACTTTAGTTTATTTTTAACACTAAATCACTTATTTTCAAATAATTACAATAAATTTTACTTATAACCGATTGTATTTGATATTCTCCATGATCTGAACCAGCTCTTCCTGTACAGAATTTCCTTTATCTGCCAGATACCACAATTGTAAATCAGTTTTAATTTTTTCATCAATAGGCCCCACTTCCCTTTTATGCTTTGCCATTAATTCCGTTGCTCCTTCGGGTCTTGGCCCCCAGTCAGCACGAACAATTCCGGCTTCCTTGCAAATAACAATTACTTTTGGAATAGCTTTCCCGCCATTCGTGAGATATTGACTCATCAATTCATCATTTTCATCTCGAAGCACAATTCTTAAATCGATCTTTTTCTCCGAAGCAAGTGCCATTTTATTCAATATTGGAAGTATCTGAGCCGCATCTCCACACCAGCCCTCAGAAATTACAAGCCAGATGTAATGATTGTCCAGATGCTGAAGTTTCAAAATAACATCTTCAGAGATTTGAATTGTTTTTTCCAGCCTGTTCATTCTGGCTTCGTTTAGTTTAGAATAATTTGTCAGACTTTCAGACTGTTCATTACCGGTTGATTTGCCTTCTAACAATAAATCAGCAACTAGTTTTCTGTATTCAGTATAAGAGTGACTACTGAATAATGCTTTGGCTACAATACTTTTCATATTTATTTCGTTTTGACATCATAAAATTAAGCTTTTTAAAAAGATTCCCGAATGACTTTTATCACATTTGAAAGAAATAAATCCTAAAAATCAGCTGAAATTTAATTTAGAAAAGAAACAATTAATTTTTTAAAACACTATTTTAAAAAAACAGAATATGTCTATATTTGCACAAACAAACGCAACACACATGAAATATAAAAGAATTCTTCTAAAACTAAGTGGAGAAGCCTTAATGGGAGATTTACAATACGGAATCGACCCTAAAAGATTAGCTGAATATGCCGATGAAATCAAGCAGATTCACGACAAAGGAGTAGAAATTGCTATTGTTATTGGAGGAGGAAATATTTTTAGAGGAGTTGCCGGTGCAAGTTCAGGTATGGACAGAGTACAGGGTGATTATATGGGAATGCTTGCTACTGTTATAAATGGAATGGCTTTACAAGGTGCTCTTGAAGACAAAGGAATGAAAACTCGTTTGCAGACTGCTTTGAAAATGGAATCTATTGCAGAACCTTATATCAAAAGAAGAGCAGACCGTCATCTTGAAAAAGGAAGAATTGTAATCTTTGGTGCCGGAACGGGAAACCCTTATTTCACTACCGACACAGCAGCTGTTTTAAGAGGAATCGAAATCAATGCTGATGTTATTTTAAAAGGAACCCGCGTAGACGGTGTTTACGATTGTGATCCTGAAAAAAATGCTTCGGCAGTAAAATTTGACTTCATTTCTTTTGACGATGTAATTAAAAAAGGACTGAATGTAATGGATACCACAGCTTTTACCTTAAGCCAGGAAAATAAATTACCGATTGTTGTTTTTGATATGAACAAAATTGGAAATCTTTTGAAAATCTGCAAAGGCGAAAACATCGGAACTGTAGTAAATATCTAGACTTCTTAGATTGTTAGAATTTTAGATTAAATAGGATTTCTGAATTTTTAACAACAATTAAGATAATCAAAAAAAGAAAAATAATATTAGTTAGTAAATTAGAAGAAACCATTTTTAAAGTCTAAAGATCTAATCTTCTAAGAATCTAAAATCTAAACAAAATGACTGAAGAAATAGATTTCATATTAGAAAGTACTGAAGAATCAATGAATGGTACGATTGCCCATTTAGAAAAAGAATTTCTAAATATTCGTGCAGGAAAAGCTTCTCCGGCTATGCTTGGAGGTGTTTTTGTTGATTATTATGGTGCCTCAACACCGCTTTCTCAGGTATCTAAAATTAGTGTGCCTGATGCAAGAACAATTACGTTGCAGCCTTTTGAGAAAAACATGTTATCTGTAATCGAAAAAGCAATTTTGATTGCCAATATCGGTTTTAACCCAATGAACAATGGTGACGTAATTATCATCAGTGTACCGCCTTTGACAGAAGAGCGCCGTAGAGATTTGGCTAAACAGGCAAAATCTGAAGCTGAAGATGCAAAAATTGGTATTCGTAACTCACGTAAAGATGCTAATACCGATATCAAAAAATTAGAAAAAGAAGGTACTTCTGAAGACATTTGCAAATCTGCTGAAGAAGAAGTCCAGAACTTAACAAATACTTACATTAAAAAAATAGATGAATTATTGGCTGCTAAAGAAGCCGAAATCATGAAGGTGTAACAAATTTGACACAAAATTAAGAATCCGTTTGGTTAAAATTTTACCAGACGGATTTTTTTATTGCTATTTTTGCATACCAAAAACAATATCCTTGGTTTCGAAACCACAACACTCTGTATGAAGCTATTCTGTTTATTTACTTTGTTTTTTACGCTTACACTTCAGGCGCAATTTCAAATAAACGGAATTGTAAACGATTCCAACAGCGATCCGCTTCCCTTTGCTACGATTACAACTTCGGACAACAATAATGCGATTACTGATGTGGATGGAAAATTTACAATTTCTTCAAAAACAAAAATCAATTCTTTTACCATTTCTTACGTAGGTTTTCAGACTAAAACCATTACGGTTTCAGACAGCAAAAAGTTTTATACAGTATATCTTCAGCAAAAAACAGATGACCTGAAAGAGGTTGTTGTTTCTAATGAAAATCCTGCTCTGGCTATTTTGAGAAAGGTAATTGCAAACAAAAACACCAATAATCCGCAGAAAAAACTCAAGAACTTTGAATACAAAACCTATAATAAACTTATAGTAACAGCTAATCCGGATTCAATTAACGGCAGGATCGATTCGTCAGCGTCTTATAAAGATTTAAAGAAAAAAAGAATAAACATTGACTCTTCAGACTATAAGTTTAAAGAAGTGATAAGCAAGCAGCATTTATTTCAGACTGAAAAAGTTTCGCAATACCAATTCGGAAATAAAAAGCTCAAAGAAACCATTCTGGGTACCAAAATGGCAGGTTTTAAACAGCCTGTTTACGAAATCATTGCTTTTAATTTGCAGTCGATCTCTATTTATGATTCGAAATATGAACTTTTTGAGACCAAATACAGCAATCCAGTTTCAAACGATGCTTTAAAAGACTACAATTATAAATTATTGGATACTGTTGATATTAAAGGACGAAATACTTTTATGATTTATTTTAAGAATAAAGAAAAAAGAAAGGCTGCCGGCTTAGAAGGAGTTTTGTATATCGATCAGGAAAATTTTGCCATTGCAAAAGCCATAATGCGTATAAAAGGCGTACTGGACATTAGTGGAATTCATGAATTTGAATATGTTCATAAAGAAAAAATATGGTTCCCGACTAATACTTCCTTTAAAATTGTAAAAGGAAGAAATAATGAAGATATCAATTTTTTAGGCGGAACCATTCAGTTTGACGGGGACGGGGAAAACCTTTTTGAAACCAGAAAAAAAACGGCTTCTGATTTTACTTACCTGCTCTCAGAAAGCAACAATTTCGACATACATTACAATACAACTGCTCCGATAAAAGATCCGTCACTTTATATCGAAATTAAAGATGATGCCAGTAAAAAACCGGAAGAATTCTGGGATGAATACCGAAAAGAAAACCTTGACCTGAAAAGCCAGAGAACCTATCTGTTATTAGATAGTATTTCCATCAAAAAAAGAATCGAAAAACGTTTGGGTCTTGGGCGAAAAATCATAAATGGCTATCTCCCGCTGGGACCAGTTGACATGGATTTAAAAAAGGTAATCAGCTATAACAATTACGAAGGTTTTAGATTAGGTCTTGGCGGAATTACAAATGATCGTTTTTCTAAATATTTCAGGATTGAGGGTTACGGTGCATACGGAACAAAAGACGGTAAATTCAAGTACAATCTCGGCACCGGTTTTTTATTAGAAAAAAACACTAATACATGGCTAAACGGATCATATACAGACGATGTTCGCGAGATTGCGAGTACACTTTTTGCGGTTGACAAACGTGTTTTTAAAATTTATGACCCTCGTCCTATTAACATTAGCACTTTTTATCATTATATCAGCTGGAAAGCCAATTTGCAGACCAAAATTATTCCGAAAACAGAAGCTGTTTTTGAATTAGCAAGAACGTATGTTGAACCAAAATTCGATTATCTTTTTAATTATAACGGTAATTTGTATTCGAATTATGTTATGACCACCGCAATGGCTTCTATAGTCTGGGCGCCATTTAGTGACTTCATGCAGACACCGACCGGCAGATCCGAAACAGAGAAACGTTTCCCAAGATTTACCTTTCAGCTCACACAGTCTTTACCAAATGTTTTAGACAATGATTTTACATTCAGCAAAATAGATTTTAAAACCGAGTTTGAAAAAAAATACTTAAACGGCCAGAAAACCAGTTTTTTACTCCAGGGAGGTTATGCTATAGGCGATGTACCTATCACACATTTGTACAATACTATGCCGAATAACCTCAACAAAGAAACTATTTTTCAGCGTATTACTTTTGCAGGAAGAAACAGTTTTGAAACCATGTATTTTAATGAGTTTTTCTCTAGCCAATATGTCTTTTTTCAAATCAAACATGGTTTTGACCGAATCAGAATCATGAAAAAAGTACGCCCTTCGCTGGTATTAGTTACAAGAATGGCATGGGGAGATATGGAAAAACCCGAACAACATGTTGGTCCAGCTTACAAAACCCTCAATAAAGGTTTCTTTGAATCAGGAATTGAGTTAAACAAGATTTTTAAAGGATTTGGTTTGGGTGGCTTTTACCGCTACGGTCCAAATCAACTAATGGAATTTGAAGATAATATCGCCATAAAGATTTCGTATGTGATTGATTTGGGGCTTTAAAGTTTAAATCCCAATATTTAAATTTCCAAATTCCAATTTTACGTATTGTTTGTCACGAGTAAAGAACGTTCATACTAAAAATTCTACAATCTAAATCGTCAATCTCTCCTTTCAGTAGAAATTATATAAAACAAAAAAATCCCAAACTCCAATGGAATTTGAGATTTTAAAAATTCAGGTTTCTAAAACTTAAGGTTTAAGAATCAAAACCGAAGGCGTGTTATTCAGCCAGATACTTTGGGATTCAATTAGTTTTTTCCAGCTCTCTAAACTTATAATCATGATGTTCTGAGTTTCAAGAAATTCCTTTTTAATAGTCCTGTCGTTCATAATCATAATATGATTTGGTGCAATTTGTTCAATCGAACGAATTGTCTCCTGAATATCTCTTGTATTTCTAACCTCTCCGCCAGCATCAAGAACCGTAATCTGTGATCCGTTGTTGTTGATTAGTTTTTTAGCATATTCGATCAGGAAAGAGTCTTCTTTGCTGAAAATTGGCATGAAAACCTGATTTACTTCCTCTAAATCTTTGTCAATAAAAATTCCGACCGGCATTTTACTTTTGGTGATAATATGTCGTGTTCTTTCGTCAAAAGGAGAATTTTCGAACAAACCTTCTTTACCCGTAAACTTATCAATTAGCCTGTCAGGGTTTACAATTCGGGTGGTAAAACCTAAAATCTTTCCGAGCAGGGTTCCGTCAAAAATAGACTGACCCAAGCCCACCAGCAATAAATCAAATTCACCCTGATTTGCCGTATCAATAATATCTGTATCAATATCGTTTGTTACTTTAAAAACACTCACCATATTCTGATTCAGGCGCTGTGATTCTTCGATAACGGGAACCAGCATTTTGCGCTCATGATCTTTCACATCAAATGAATGTATTTCGGTACTCAGGGACAAATGCATTGCTGTTACAATTGAATTATCACCTTGTTTTTTTACAAAGCTGTTCGCAATTTTAAGCAGTTTTTTTCCTTTTTCGGGAGTGGCAAAAGAAAGCAGGATTTTATACTTGCTTTTGTTTCCGATTTCCTGTGGCACTACAGTCGTTTTATCTTTAAAAACAAAAGCTATAAAATCTAAAGCCGGTCCGGTCATAAAAGTTGTAACCAAAGCCATAATAACCATCATGGTAAAAATTTCTGTAGACAAAACGCCCAAATCGTAACCGATATTCAGAACTACCAGTTCCATCAAACCTCTTGTATTCATGAGGGCACCAATAGCCAGACTGTCTTTCCAGTTTTGTCCAACGAATTTTGCAGCCAAAGCACTTCCAAAAAATTTACCTACTACAGCCACTACGATTATCAAACCTGTTATTTTCCACAACTCAGGATCGTTCAATAATCCGATTTGGGTACGCAGACCTGTAAATACAAAAAACAATGGCAAAAGGACAATGATTGAAACATCTTCAACTTTTTCGATAAAAATATTTCTGAATTTATTGTTTTCCGGCATAATTGCACCTGCAAGGAAAGCTCCGAATAAAGCATGAATTCCGATTAATTCAGCTGCATAAGCCGAAAATAAAAGTGATAAAAAGAAAATTGCAACAACTGGTTTATTTAAACTTTCTCGTGTTGAATTTAAATCTCCAACCCTTTTCAGGAAAGGACGAACAATTTTCAGCATTATAATCACATATAAAATTGCCAGACCAATCACATAAAGCGAACTTACTAATGATCCTGCTTTTACGATTGCAATAACAACAGCCAAAATACACCATGCCGTAATATCGTCTGCAGCAGCACAGGTTATGGCAATTGTTCCCAGTTTAGTTTTTTGAAGTCCTCGTTCCTGTACTATTCTCGCAAGTACCGGAAACGCCGTAATACTCATGGCAATTCCCATAAATAATCCGAAAGAAGAAAATGCAACACCATTAGGAGCAAAAGTTCCGTAGATAAAATAAGCTAAACCTAATCCTAAGGCAAACGGAATAACGATACTGGCATGACTGATTACAACAGCGTCATGAGCTTTGTTTTTAAGCACTTTTAAATCCAGTTCCATCCCAATCACAAACATGAAAAGAATCAAACCTATTTGACTTAAAAACTGAAGATTCCCTAAAGATTCTTTTGGAAACAAAGCTGCTGAAAACTCCGGAAAATACATTCCAACTAAAGATGGCCCAAGAACAATCCCGGCAATCATTTCTCCAATTACAGATGGTTGTCCGATTTTTCTAAAAAACCATCCAAACAATCGCGCCACTAAAATAATTGTAACAATCTGAGCCAATAATATTGCAAGAGGATGCTGCAGGTTTTCGACCATTGAATGCAGAAAGTCGTTCCAGTGATTGCTTTCTATTTTTTTCTCTACTACATTTCGTCCGGCTTCCAGCGAAGCGCCCTTCGAAATTGTCCAGTATATTAAAGCAGTAAAACCGCCGATTACCGTAATATAAAACAAGGAGTTTTTAAAGTTATTCATAACCCGTTTTTTAAAATTATGGAGCAAATATCAGAAGTCAGTTTTACCTGAAAAAGCAATTTTAAAGGTAATTTTCAATCTATGTAATAAGTCTGCAAAACTTTGTAATAAGTTCTAAAACGGGCTTCGACTCCGCTCAGCCTGACAATGAAATCAAGTCCTAAACTCTAAAATTTCAAACCCCATTCATCATTAAAACTTTATTATATTTAAAACTCAGTGTGTCACTCTGAGCGGAGTCGAAGAGCTTACAGTTTCACCTTTTTTAAAAATTCGGGGCGATAGGTTTCGCTCAAAATCAAGGTTGTGTTCTTGTTGTTTTCTTCCTGATGATGCAGCACAATTTCGTTATGATTAAAAAATTTAATTGCTTTTACAGCAATAATTTCTTTTTTGTTTACTCTGCAAAATTCAGTCTCAGGCAGTTCATTTAAAAGTGTATCGAATTTAATGTTTTTCAGATTCAGAAAGCTTCCGTCTGTGAGCAAAACAGTTTTATCGCGGCTGTCACTCAGAGCTGTTTTTATGTATTGAATCTGGTTAAAATAAAGCAGTGTTTTACCTTTATCTGTATTTAACTGAATAAATTTTTTACCCGAATCATGTTTATTCAAACGCTCTGTTGCTTTTGAAATTGCTTTTTGAAGACGTTCCAATTTTACTGGTTTTGTAATATAATCTACCGCATCAATATTAAAAGCTTCTGCTGCATATTCTTTGTAGGCTGTACAAAAAACAACCAATTTGCCCTGTAACATTTCCGCAAGATGAAGTCCGTCGATTCCCGGCATTTCAATGTCAGAAATCAGCAAGTCAAAATCAAGACTGGCAATATCAGATAAAAGTTTCTCAGGATCATTAAACGTTTTTACAATTTC
Source organism: Flavobacterium calami (assembly GCF_038290035.1). Classification (NCBI taxonomy): domain Bacteria; kingdom Pseudomonadati; phylum Bacteroidota; class Flavobacteriia; order Flavobacteriales; family Flavobacteriaceae; genus Flavobacterium; species Flavobacterium calami. Next base: position 69,073 of record NZ_JBBYHS010000015.1, on the reverse strand, counting down.
TACTTCGGGAATTTGTTCGCAAAGCATCTTTAAATACGTTAGTCCGGGAAGCTCATCGTCCAGAAGTAAGCATTTCAGTTTTGTATTCAAGTAAATCGATTTTTAGATGAGCAATATAAACGTTGTTTTCTATAAACTTTTCCAATTTGAAATTATTCTTATAAATGATGCGTAAACGATGTTCGAGAGTCGCATGTCCAAAACCGCTTCGCTCCTTTTTCAACACTTTTTTATCGGAGATTTTATTCGAAACCGTCATAAAAAAAGCATTGTCTTTAAACTCAAAAACAACCGAAATAAAAGCATCGGCACTTTGAAGATCGGCGTGTTTAAAAGCATTTTCAATCAAATCAATCGAAATCAGCGGTGCCAGTAAAGGCTGATCGTACAATTTGTCTTCTTTGTTAATATTGGTTTTGATTTTTAATTCAAAAAGCGGGCTGATTTTGATTTTGTTGATTTCAATTAAATTCAATGCAAAATCGATTTCTTCTTTGGCCGTAACAAATTTCTTTTTGCTTTCGTATAAAATATAATCCAGGACATTCGCCAGTTTATCAAGGGCAAAATAAGTCTGATAAGCATGTGACTGAATCGAATTTAGAATATTCTTAAACAAATGCGGATTCAGTTTAGACTCTAGATTTTCTAATTGCAGATCGTTTACTTTTGCTTCCAAAGCATAAAAACTTTGTTCTGCATTTTCTTTTGCCTTCTTTGACTGCATTAACTGATATATCATAAAGCAAATGATCACAACAAGCAACACAAGAATTGCCAAAAAAATAAACGTTATGGTATTGTTTTCCTGCATTGTAATTTATTGTTAGCAATAGTTTTTTTAGGATTCTTAAGAGATAAAAATAACAATTTTGGCATTAAAAAGCTTAATTCCTTTCCGTTCATTTTTAAATCGCTGCAAATATCAGAAAAGCATACAGAGTATAACAGAAAAAAGACCGTTTTCATTTAAAGGAGTTTGTTAATTTATGTTAACATATCGTAAAAACAGAAACGCTTTTAAATGATTTTTAGCGCTTTTCATTACATTTGCATCCATTTTACAAATTTTATGAAAAACACTATACAAGTTGGTTTTTGGGAAAAATTAGCCCGAATCATACTTAAAAACAGAATCACAATTCTAGTTATCCTATCTGCTTTAACCATTTTCTTTGGTTTTCAATGGAGAAACCTTTCTATGACCTATACAGAAGCGAACCTGCTTCCGAAAGATCATATTGCGAACAAAGAATACCAAAAATTCCTTGATAAGTTTGGTGAAGAAGGAAATCTTGTTGTGATTGGTTTTCAGGATAAAAACTTTTTTACTCCTAAAAATTATGCCGCCTGGAACGAATTGATGACCGGTTTAAAAAAATCGAAAGAAGTTGATTTGGTCGTTTCTTTGAATGATTTGAAAAAACTGGAAAAAGACACCGTTAACGAAAAATTTGTCTTAGCACCATTTATTGATCAAAACAAAGTTCTTGATCCTGCTTACTTAAAAAGTGTTCAGCATGAATTGTTCCATAATTTACCGTTTTACGAAGGACTCTTATTCAATAAAGAAAGCGGCAGTGTCCGTTCTGCGATTTACATAAATAAAAAACTTGTGAATACTGCAGGGAGAAAGACTTTTATCCTTGAAAATTTAGTTCCTAAAATTGACAAATTCGAAAAAACTACCGGTATTGACTTAAAAGTTTCCGGGATGCCATATATCAGAACAATCAATGCGGATGATATGAAAGGCGAAATCGGATTATTTATCGGAGCATCTTTATTGACAGTTTCCCTAATTTTCTTTTTCTTTTTCCGTTCGTTCAGAGCTACCTTTATTTCGATTGTTATTTTAATTGTCGGTGTAACGTGGTCATTTGGAACACTCGGATTATTTGGTTATAAAATCACGATTTTAACAGCCATTATTCCTCCGTTGATTATTGTAATCGGAATCACAAATTGTATTTTCCTTATTAATAAATACCAGCAGGAAATTAAATTACACAACAATCAGGCAAAAGCATTACAGCGTGTGATTTCAAAAATCGGATCTTCTACTCTGATGACCAATTTAACAGCCGCAATTGGTTTTGCAACCTTAATGATTACAGGAAACGAACTGCTTTTTGAATTCGGATTGGTAACTTCTATCAACGTACTTTCTGTTTATACTTTGACACTTTTTATCGTGCCGATTATTTACAGTTTTATGCCTTTACCCAAAGCAAAACATTTGTATCATTTAGACAAAACCTATATTTCAACCCTTTTAAACACCGTTACAACTATCGTTAAAGGTAAGAAGACCGTAGTTTACATCATTTATGCGGTTCTTTTTGTAGTGAGTTTAAATGGAGTTCGACAAATGAAAGTTTCGGGAAGTTTAATTGGTGAAATGCCCAAAAGCGCTTCTTTCTTTAAAGATATTTTGTTTTACGAAAAAGAATTTAACGGAGTTATGCCTCTTGAAATTATGGTTGATACCAAAAAGAAAAAAGGTGTCATGAAAGCTTCGACGATTCGCAAAATGGATGAACTGCAAAATACAATTGCTGAAATTCCGGAACTGGCAAAACCGGTTTCTGTGGTGAATTTAGTAAAATATTCTAAACAGGCTTTCTATAACGGAAACCCTGAATATTACCAATTGCCTACTTCGCAGGAGCAGACTTTTATTTTGAGTTATGCTAAAAACGCAACTAAAAACAGTAAAGAAAATTTAATGAAAGCCTACGTTGATTCGACTGGACAATATGCCAGAATCACTACTTTCATGAAAGATATCGGAACGGATGAAATGGCAAAAGTAGAGGAAAAACTTCGCAAAAAAATCGATGAAATTTTCCCAAAAGACCGTTTTGAAGTTACGATTACCGGAAAAGCATTGGTTTTCCAAAAAGGAACAACTTATCTGGCGCACAATTTAATAGAGTCATTGCTTTTTGCAATTTTGACGATTGCTATTTTGATGTTGTACTTATTCCGTTCGTTCAAAATGGTAGCCGCTTCTTTGATTACTAATATTTTACCGCTTTGTATTACTTCGGGATTAATGGGTTATTTCGGAATTCCGCTAAAACCTTCGACGATTTTGGTATTTAGTATTGCTTTCGGAATTTCGGTCGATAATGCGATTCAGTTTATGGCGAAATACAAACATGACCTAATACAAAACAAAGGAAAAGTTAAAAAATCTGTTTTCAGTGCCTTGAGAGAAACTGGAGTAAGTACATTCTATACTTCAGTAGTTTTAATTTTAGGTTTTGCAACTTTTACATTATCGAGCTTCAGCGGAACCATTGCTTTAGGAGGATTGATTTCCTGTACTTTGGTTTTTGCAATGTTTGCTAACCTGGTGGTTTTACCATCGCTGGTTTTAACTTTCGAAAAGAAGAAAACAAGGAAAGAGGAATTGGAGAGTTTAGAAAATAATCCTGACCATCACAAATCTTAAAAGACAGATCTTAGAATAATATTAAAAAACTACAGCTTTCCAGTCTGTAGTTTTTTTTATTCCCAAAAGTTTGAAAATTCATTGCATTTCAGCTTTTTATATTCAAAATAATCAAAACTACACAAACGGTTGCTTGAAAATTTTAAATATTAACAATTTTACACAACATACTGATTATTAATATTTAAAATTATTTTTTGAATAGAATAAATTCCTACATTTGTTAAAACCATTCTTTATTTACGCAATCGATTGTTTTAACTTTATTAACTATAAAAACTAAACCATGATTAAAAAACTACTTTTTTTAGTATTCACTGCCGGCTTTACATCTCTAAGCGCACAAAACTTAATTGTCAACGGAAATTTTGAGGCAGGAACCGGAGACATATTTACAAATTGGGTTAAAACCAATGGCGCAGCAAATTTAACAGCTGATGTTTTAACAGTACACAGTGGATCAAGATCCCTGAAAGCAATTTCGACAGGATTGTTAGAATACAACGTTCAGATTCAAACTGAGGATATTGCAACTGTAATTGGACATACTTATGAGGTAAGCATGTGGATTAAAGGAACGCTTGGAGGCAATACTGTACGTTTCTCGACTTCTGGAGGAACAGCAGTTTACGGACCTGCTTTTGCAGTTACAGATATAAATAGCGGATGGAAAAATTGTATTCTCACATTTACCGCAACAGCAACTGCCACTAAAATTAGTCTTGATTTAGGAAAAGGAACTGACATCTTTTATATTGACGATGTTGCAATGTATGACTTAACAACATCACCTTCTTTAGATTTTATTTTAAATGGCAACCTAGAGGCCGGAACAGGCGATGTATTTACCAATTGGTCAAAATATAATGGTGCCGCTAATTTAACGGCAGAAACTGTAGAAGTTCATGGAGGAGTTAGAGCATTAAAAGCGGTTTCAACTGGATCAGCAGAATATAATGTGCAATTGGTAAGTGATCCTATGACTCTCGTAGTTGGCAGAACATACACTGCAAGCATGTGGATAAAACCTTCTACTGCCGGTACAACTGTGCGATTCTCCACTACCACTACTCCTTCATCAGATGCAAATTATGGCCCAAATACAACACTGATAGCAGGGTGGCAAAAAATATCGTATAGCTTTGCTGCAAAAAACACTTCAACCAGACTTAATCTTGATTTAGGAAAAAGTACAACTACTTTTTATATTGATGATATTACTTTTATTGGAGCGAATATCACTCTGGCGAATGAAAAATTTGAAAACGAAGCCAGTAAAGTAGTATTTTATCCAAATCCGGTTCAGGACAATTTGAATATTAGTACTGAGTCAAACGTAAAATCTTTAATTATCAGTGACAGCACAGGTAAAACAGTTAAAACGGTTAAAAACGCTCAAAACATTCAGTCTGTTGATGTTTCTAATTTAAGTAATGGTTTGTATATTTTGTCAACAGATAATAAGCAAACATTTAAGTTTATAAAGAACTAAAAAAATAATAAAATCATATTTCAAAAGCTGCAACTGTAAAAATTGTGGCTTTTTTTATTCTTAAAAGTTTAAGTTTAAAAAATTAATTCTTGGGTGCTTTTTTACCTCAAAAGTGCTAACCCAGATAGCAGCGACATCCTCTTGTGGCGGGGTTCGCCATAAGAGATATAGCGAATAGCTGGAAACAGCTCCTAACTTCTATATCCAATGTGGCAATTACAAACAAATCAATTATATTTGCAATTCGATATAAAAACACTGGTTTTATTTTAAACTAAAATCAGCAATCTATAAATCTAAAATTAAAATGAGACACACAAAGGTTAAAGACTTATTAAACAGTACGACTACGCTACAGGAAGTGAATGCAAAAGGATGGGTGAGAACTTTTAGAAATAATCAGTTCATCGCGCTAAATGACGGTTCTACAATTAATAATATACAATGTGTTGTTGATTTTGAAAATACGCCAGAAGAGACTTTAAAAAGAATCACGACTGGAGCTGCGGTTTCGGTTTTTGGAACTTTGGTTGAAAGTAAAGGTGCAGGTCAGAAATACGAAATTCAAGTAAACAAACTTGAAATTCTTGGAGATTCTGATGCAGAGAAATTCCCAATGCAGCCTAAAAAACACTCTTTAGAATTTTTACGTGAAAACGCTCACTTGCGTGTACGTACAAATGCTTTTGGCGCGATTATGCGTGTGCGTTCGGTTTTATCTTATGCAGTTCACAGTTATTTCCAGCAAAAAGGTTTTGTGTATGTAAATACGCCAATTATTACCGGAGCTGATGCTGAAGGTGCTGGAGAAATGTTTCAAGTAACTTCATTGCCTTTGGATAATCTTCCAAAAAATGAAGAAGGAAACATTGATTTCAAAAAAGATTTCTTTGGAAAACACACCAACTTAACGGTTTCTGGACAATTAGAAGGTGAAACTTTTGCAATGGCTCTGGGTCAGATTTATACTTTTGGACCAACATTTAGAGCAGAAAATTCAAATACTTCTCGTCACTTGGCAGAATTCTGGATGATCGAGCCGGAAGTTGCTTTCAACGATCTTGATGACAACATGGATTTGGCTGAAGATTTTATTCAGTACGTGATTAAATATGCTTTAGACAATTGTCAGGATGATTTGAAATTCTTGGAAGGAAGACTTTTAGAAGAAGAAAAATCAAAACCACAAGCTGAAAGAAGCGAAATGGCTTTGTTAGAGAAATTGAACTTCGTATTAGAAAACAACTTCAAACGTGTCTCTTATACAGAAGCAATTGATATTTTAAGAGATTCAACTCCAAATAAAAAGAAGAAATTCCAATACTTAATCAACGAATGGGGAGCTGATTTACAATCAGAACACGAACGTTTCTTAGTTGAAAAACACTTTAAATGTCCGGTAATCTTATACGATTACCCAGCAAACATTAAAGCGTTTTACATGCGTTTGAACGACAACACTGAACCAGGCAGAGAAACTGTTCGCGCAATGGATATCCTTTTCCCTGGAATTGGAGAAATCGTTGGAGGTTCTGAAAGAGAAGAACGTTACGATGTTCTAGTTGAGAAAATGGAAAAACTAGGAATAGACAAAGAAGAATTATACTGGTATTTAGACACCAGAAGATTTGGTTCTGCAACACACGCAGGATTTGGTTTAGGATTTGAGCGTTTGGTATTGTTTGTAACTGGAATGACAAACATTAGAGACGTAATTCCTTTCCCAAGAACTCCTGGAAGTGCAGAGTTTTAATCTAAGATTCTAAGTCGCTAAGACACTAAGATTCTAAGTTTTTAAAATATAAATAAAATAATTTTACGCGAATTCAATTCGTCAACATAAGATACTTAGCCTCTCAGGAGCTTAGTATCTTAGCAACTTTTTTTATGCTAAAGCAATTTTTAAATTTAAAATTATCTCAAAAATTATCTCCGCAGCAAATTCAGCTGATGAAGTTAATTCAATTGCCTACGCAAGCTTTTGAACAGCGTTTATTAGAAGAAATGAACGAAAATCCGGCTCTGGAAGCTGGAAAAGAAGACGATTACGAAGCTGATGAATACGATAACGAGGATTACGACGATTATGATGATGCAGAATCTGACAGAATCGAAGCAGACGACATTAATATCGATGAATATCTAAGCGACGACGATACGCCTGATTACAAAACTCAGGTAAACAATTACAGCGAAGATGAGGAACGTGAAACGCCTTTTGCAGCTCCGATTAGTTTTCATCAGGATTTAATCAATCAGCTCAATACTTTTATTCTGAATGATGAAGAACGCGAAATCGCTGAATTTCTTGTTGGAAGTATTGATGATATGGGGTATATCCGCAGAAGCATTCCAGACATTGTAGACGACATGGCTTTTACTCAGGGAATTTATACTGATGAAGCAATGGTTGAGAAAATGATGACGGTGATTCACGAACTGGAACCTTCGGGAGTCGGCGCTCGTGATTTGCAGGAGTGTTTATTATTGCAGTTAAAGCACAAAACCCCAACTGAATATGTTGATTTAGCAATTGACATTATCGAAAATCAGTTTGATGCTTTTACCAAAAAACATTACGATAAACTTTTACAGAAATACAGTGTTTCGAACGAACAGCTTAAAAAAGCAATTCACGAAATTGAACGTTTAAATCCAAAACCAGGCGGGTCTTTCACCGGGAATAATAAAGTTACTGAGAATATAGTTCCAGACTTTGCTATCAGAATTGTGGATGGTGAATTAGAATTGACTTTAAACGGCCGTAATGCCCCTTCCCTGCACGTTTCTAAGGATTATCAAGAAATGATGCAGACGTATAAAGAATCTAAAGACAAATCGACTGCTCAGAAAGATGCGGTTCAGTTTATCAAACAAAAACTAGATTCTGCGAAATGGTTTATCGATGCCATCAGACAGCGTCAGGAAACATTATTTGTAACGATGAATGCGATTATGCATTATCAGGAAGAATATTTCTTAGACGGTGACGAAACCAAACTAAAACCAATGATTTTAAAAGACATTGCTGATATGGTTGGTTTAGACATTTCGACTATTTCGCGTGTGGCAAACAGCAAATACGTTGAAACTCCATACGGAACCAAACTGATTAAAGAGTTTTTCTCTGAAGCCATGAAAAACGATCAGGGAGAAGATGTTTCGACTTTGGAAATTAAAAAGATTCTTAAAAATACAATTGAAGAAGAAGATAAAAAGAAACCTTTACCAGACGATCAACTAGCCGAAATCTTAAAAGAAAAAGGGTATCCAATTGCGAGAAGAACTATTGCAAAATACCGTGAACAGCTAGATATTCCGGTTGCAAGAATGAGGAAGAAAATTTAATTTTTTTATAACCATATAAGAAATATAAGTTATTTAAAAATAACAAACCCGATAGGTCTGAAAACTGTCGGGTTTAGCAACGTAAAAACGTTTCAATTATTTATACTGATCCGGTAATATCTTTACATTAAATAAAAACGTCTTATTTTTATCACCGTAACTATAAATCAAAGTATAATCGTTATCTCTAAAAACCTGAAGTCCCTGATTTGCTTTTGCTGTACTTATCAGACTCTTTTCAATTTCTGTTTTTATAACATTAACCTCAGCCGTTTCTTTTACAACATTCAACAAAGTCAAATTGTACTGAACCGTTCTCTCTTCGTGCAAACCCACACTCTCTAAACGAATCCCTTCCTGAATGGTCAATGGGCAATTTTTATTGTATTTCGCTACTAATTCCGTTATTTCTGCAGTTGCTTCTTCAGTGTTTTCGGCAAGAAAAAAATAAAAATAAGCTACTACACCCAACGCAATTACGATAATTGTTAAAAATAGAATATTTTGTTTTCTCATGGTTGTATTGTTAAGGCTTATGAATTAGGGTTGTTATTTCTCCTGATTCTTTTTCATTGCATTAAAATACGCTGCACGGCTAAGCGGTTCGTATTCTTCGGTTTCGCCAAGCATTACTAATTTATCATTATCCGTTTTTCGGAAGCTGTAATTCGCCAGGTTTCCGGTTCTGGTGCAAACTGCATGCACTTTCGTAACATACTCAGCAGTTGCCATAAGTCCCGGCATAGGTCCGAATGGGTTCCCTTTAAAATCCATATCCAGCCCGGCCACAATTACACGAATTCCCTGATTCGCAAGATCATTACAAACGGTAATAATTTCATCATCAAAAAACTGAGCTTCGTCAATTCCGATAACATCGCAGCCTTGTGCCAGAATAGCAATATTGGCAGCTGCAGGAACCGGTGTTGAGCGGATTTCATTAGCATCGTGAGAAACGACCATTTCGTCATGATAGCGGGTATCAATGGCAGGTTTAAAGATTTCGACTCTTTGTTTGGCGAATTGCGCACGTTTTAATCTGCGGATTAACTCCTCGGTTTTACCCGAAAACATTGATCCACAAATAACTTCAATCCAGCCAAATTGTTCTTTGTGATTTACTGTATTTTCGAGAAACATTTTGTATTTTTCTACCTTTAAAAATGAATAGTTTTTATTACTTTGTACTGGTAATAAATTGACGTGAAAAATTGTTCTTTTACACTTTTTCAAAAGTAGAGAATTTTTATCAAATTGAAGATTCGCTCGCGTTTATTAACAGAAAATAAATATCAGGCAAATTTCTTTTGCGAATTAAAAAGACATTCAAAATATACTAAAATACCCTATTCACTATAATTTCAATAGTTATGAAAAAAAAACTGGAAGCCGATTTAATCAGCATTGCACATCGAATTTTAAAACTTAAAAACAAATCCGATATCAATCAATTGTATCTGGAAACACAGAAATTATACGAAAAATTAGCGGTTTTGAAATTTATTGATGAAAATTTCGACGATATAAAACCAACTATCGGATACGGTGAAATAGAGTCACAGATTGAAACTGTTTTTGAAAAAGAAGAAAATCTTCCTGCAGCAATTAAAGCTGAAGAAACACTTCCGGTTGCCGTTGAAGAAACTGCAATTGTCACAGAAACTATTACTGAACCTGAAATTATTGAAGAAACTCCGGCTGAAATCATTGCTGAAATTCCGGAAATAATCGCTGAAAAGAAAGAAATCGTAGTGGATATTCCGGTAGAAGTTGTCGAGGAAATTGCTGCAAAAATTGAAAAACCTGTTTCTCAAATCCAAAAAGAAACACAACCTGCTGAAGAACTTTCCTTTAAAACCGTAAGCGATTTAAAACCAATTCCTGATTTTAAACCTACTTTTGAATTAGACAAAGAAGAGCCGAAAGCAGAAGAATTAAGAACGGAAGAGCTAAAAACAGAAGAACCAAAAACTGAAACTCCCGTAAAATCAGATGCTGTTCATATTTCATTTGCAGATATTCTGGGCGTTAATTATGCCGAAGCACAATTTGTAAAAGTGGATGATTTTGAAAACATCACTGCTACACCAGCTCCATCAATAAATGAATTCAAAGAGAAAAAAGCTGTAGCTGAAACGGTAATTGCAGAACCGGAAAAACCTAAAACAGTGCCGCTTAACGAAAAATTAGCCAGAGGTTTTCATATTGATCTGAATGACCGAATTGCCTTTACCAAAAATCTTTTCGGAAATAATACCGAAGATTACAGCCGAGTTTTGAATCAGCTATTGACATTCGACAGTTTTAATGAAGCAAAAGAATTCATCGAAACCATGGTAAAACCTGATTATAACGACTGGGAAGGAAAAGACGATTATGCAGAACGTTTTCTTGGAATAATTGAAAAGAAATTCTCTTAAGACATTTTCACATCTCACATTTTACATTTCACGAATAAAAAAATATGTCAAAATTATATATCGTTCCAACGCCAATCGGCAATCTTGAAGATATGACTTTCAGAGCCATTCGGGTTTTGAAAGAAGTCGATCTGATTTTGGCCGAAGACACCAGAACGAGCGGTAAACTCCTGAAGCATTTTGAAATTGGCACGCACATGCACAGCCATCACATGCACAACGAACACAAAACAACCGAAAATCTAATCGCCCGTCTGAAAGCAGGTGAAACCATCGCCTTAATTTCAGATGCCGGAACTCCCGCCATTTCAGATCCCGGATTTTTACTGACCCGCGCCTGCGTTGAAAATAAAATTGAAGTAGAATGTCTTCCTGGAGCAACAGCTTTTGTTCCCGCTTTAGTAAACAGCGGACTCCCAAATGACAAATTTGTTTTTGAAGGTTTCCTGCCCGATAAAAAAGGGCGTCAAACCCGTTTTTTGGCTTTGGCAGAAGAGACAAGAACGATGATTTTGTATGTTTCGCCACATAAGCTGGTTAAAACTTTAAGCGAATTTATTCAGTATTTTGGAGAAGACAGACAAGTTTGTGTTTCGCGTGAATTATCAAAACTACATGAAGAAAATGTTCGTGGAACAGCCAAAGAAGTTTTAGCACACTTTGAAAAAACTGCTCCAAGAGGTGAAATCGTTGTGGTTGTTGCGGGAAAAACAATAACTAAAGAGCCTAAGAAAAGTAAATTTTCTAAAGAAGAAGAATAATACATAATATGTATATATATTTTAATTATAGCCAAAGAGTTAACAAAGATAATTTTCCTAATGAATTTGGGAAATTAGATTTTGATTTCAATAACGAAACAGCTACTTCAAAAAACAATTACTTCTTAGATAATTCTAGACTTTTTGATAAAGGAAAAGCTTCATTTGGTAAGTTAAGTCTCATAAATTTTTTTGTTGGAGCAAATAATTCTGGCAAAAGTAGGTTTTTAAGAGGCCTTTTCAAATCTCATAACTATGAGATGTTATTAGAAACAAAAAACAACATCTCTGATTTATTAATTCAATTAGATGCTGCAATTAATTATGATGACACTGAAAAATTTGATAAAGATTTTTTAAACTTTTGGGCTAATTTTAAGAGTCAAGCCAATTACGCCAACAACTTTGAACTCCTATCAAATGAAATACAAGATTATACAAAAAAAGTAGAACATTCAATACTAATAGAAAAAGTAGTTGGTAAGTCTAATAAATTTCAGAATCAAAAATCGCTTCTTAATTCGATATATGATTTGCTGGAACTATTTAAATATAATGCTAAACATAAGAATAAACATAAAATTTATATTCCAATTTTAAGATCAATTATTTCTGATTCTAAATTAGACAAAGAATCATTTAATAAAATTTTAGAAAACAAATATGGATTAAAAGAAAATGTTTTTACGGGATTAAAACTGTTCGATGACGTTTTCAAGCTTCATAATTCAGAAAATTTTACTAAGCTAGAGGAATTTACTTCATGGATAAAAGATAATTTTTATCAAAATAAAAGTTTACAATTAATTCCAGATATGGCAAATGGTAATTTATTATTAAAAATTGGTGACGAAATGAATTCCATTTTTAATATCGGAGACGGAATCCAACAATTAATTTTATTGTTATTTCCAATTTTCACATCAGATGACAATACTTGGTGCTTTATAGAAGAACCTGAAACACATTTGCATCCAGGTCTCCAAAGAATTTTTATAGAAACATTATTAAACAATGAATATTTAAATAGTAAAAATTTAAGATATTTTTTCACAACCCATTCTAATCATTTTCTTGATTTATCTCTTCACACTAATGATATCTCTATATTCCAATTTCATAAAGAAAATCAAGAAGTTTTCAAGATAAAGAATGTTAAACCTAATAAAGAAACTCTTGATTTACTAGGTGTAAATAACTCGTCCGTTTTAATAGCAAATTCATCTATTTGGGTTGAAGGTCCAACTGACAGAAGATATATTTCATTTTTTTTAAAACTTTATTGTACAAAACATAATCGAAAACATTTAAAAGAAGATATTGACTTTGCTTTTTTTGAATATGGAGGAAACCTAATTGAACATTATTTGTTCGATGAAGATTTTGAAGAACTCTTTAGTGAAGAAGAAGTTCGTGATAAAATCAATTCATTTGCTTTATCTAACAAAATTTATCTTCTTTCTGACAATGATAATCCTAAAGGTAAAAAGCTTAAAAGAAGACAAGGACTAGAAGAAATCTCTAAAAATGAAAAACACTTTAAATATCAAAACACAAATTACAGAGAAATTGAAAACCTTCTGCCTGTAAAAGTTATTAAAGATTTTTTAATCGAGCTCATTAATTCTTCTGAAAAGCAAAATATCAATGAAATTTCTTTTGATAGAAAAGATTATATTTCGATAGGACTTGGAGAATTTATTACTGATTTATTTGAAAAAAATCATATAAAAGATTTTAAAAAATTTAAAGATGACAGTGGAACTTTAAAATCTTCATATAAAACTAAGCTATGTGAATTTGTTATTAATGGAGATTATAGCTATCCAGAACTAATTGAAAATAATGAACAACTTGATAATATAATATCTGACTTGTATAAATTTATAGACCAAAAATAATTTTAAAACTTACAAAAATAAATACATAATGAGCATTCAAACCTTTTTAGAAAAAGTAAAACAAAACCCAACTCAAATCACATTTCCTGAAACTATTTCAGTAATCGAGGAAAACTACAACTTTACGCCAACTGCTTTTCAAAACGGGACACAACATAACGCTGCAGGCGAAAATTCAGGTTCCTGCAAATTATTTTCTTTCGCAAAATTGCAGAATTTAAGCAAAGAAGAAACTTTAGCATGCTTTGGTACTTTTTATTTTGAAGAAGTTCTGGGTGATCCAAACGGAACAAACCATCAAAACATTAGAAATTTCATCAATTTAGGCTGGGACGGAATCCAGTTTGAAGGAGATGCTTTGACTTTGAAATCTTAACTATTTTGGCCACGGATAAAACGAATTCTCACTACTACTGAGAAAAATAAGTTACTTCTTAACCTTTATGGTTAAATAATTTCCAAATCAACAAATGAAAAACTATTTCCGCTAAATAATCCTTTATCGGATAACTTTAAATCGGGAATAACCAGTAAAGCCATAAACGAAAGCGTCATAAAAGGCGCTTTCAGATTGCTTCCTACCCGAGGCGAAGCCGAATCGAGCGAAGCTAATTCTTTTGCCATTGCATCAACTTCCTGATATAATTTTCCTGTTTCCCAACCATTTTTGTCACTCATAATTCCGGCAACAGGCAACGGCAGCATTTTGCTTTCAGAACCATTTACGGCACAAACTCCACCCGTATTTTTAATAATCAGATTAACAGCATTGCAAATTTCTTCGTCAGAAGTTCCCACAACAACAATATTATGACAATCGTGTGCTACAGAACTGGCAATAGCACCTTTTTTCAGGCCAAAATTCTTAATGAAAGCAATAGCAGGCTTGGTATCCTGATAACGATTCACAACAGCCATTTTCAGAATATCATTTTCGGTATCTGAAACGATTTTTCCATCAACGATTAAGGATTGATGGTGAATTTCATTGGTAATTAATTGTCCATCTAAAGCTTCAATTACTCTGATTTTTGAACCCGAACCCGAAACTTTAAAATCGCTTACTTCTTTAGAAGTGATATTGAAATTATTAGGCGTTTCAAACGGAATATGTTTTATAAAAGATTCACCATCTTCGGCAACTAATTCGCCGTTGATGTAAGTTTGTTTCACTTTAAAATCAACTAAATCTTCGACTACGATAAAATCGGCAGCATCGTTTACTTTCAATAAACCTACATCCATTTTATAATGATTCACAGGATTTACACAAGCTGCCTGTAAGACTTTAAAAACATCAATTCCTTTTGCAACTGCGCGGGCGCAAAGCGAATTAATATGACTTATAATTAAATCATCAGGATGTTTATCGTCTGAACAAAACATCATGTTTTCGAAATGTTTTGGAAGCAAATCGATGAGCGCTTCGAAATTTTTGGCAGCACTTCCTTCGCGAATAATTACCTTCATTCCCAGAGATAATTTTTCTTCGGCTTCTTCAAAAGTAAAGCATTCGTGGTCGGTAGAAATCCCGGCCGAAATGTATTTTTCAACCGCTTCACCTCTTAATCCCGGTACATGACCATCAACGGGTTTGTTAAAATGTTTTGCCCATTGAATTTTCTTTAAAACTTCTTCGTCATTTAATAAAACACCGGGATAATTCATCATTTCTGCCAAATAATAAATGTCGGGAGAAGCCAGTAGTTCCTTAATTCCGTCTGAATCTATGATAGCACCGGCACTTTCAAAAGAAGTTGCAGGAACACAGGACGGTGCGCCAAAATGAAATTTCAACGGTACTTTTTTACTGTTTTCAATCATATAATAAACCCCTGTCGTTCCTAAAACATTTGCGATTTCGTGTGGGTCAGAAATGGTACCGACTGTTCCGTGAAGTACGGCAATTTTTGCAAACTCGGAAGGAACAAGCATCGAACTCTCAATATGAATATGAGCGTCAATAAATCCCGGCAGAATGTAATTTTTTACATTGTGTTTTTTCTCAATTATCGAAGTGATTTTTTTGTTCTCGACAGTGATTTCCCCAGCATAAATACGTCGGTTCTTGATGTCAATAATTTGTCCTTGAATTTGCATTTTTGTTTGTTTTAAAAATGATATACTCAAAAGTAATAACAAATTTTCATTTTTCTTTTCTCATATGACTTAATATCGCTTATTAAGACAGATAACCATATAAGATAACTTAAGGTTTCTATTTGATTAATTTGCATTGAAGAAGATTAAAATGATTCGCTATTTTAAACTAAATTTGTTCTCTCACATAAAATCCTAATTCTTAATTTTCAATTCATAATTATTTATGCGCTGGACCCTCAAATCAAAACCTTCAGAAGGAAAGGTAAAACATCTTGCAGCCGCCTTAAACGTAGAAGATTTTGTAGCCACACTTTTGATTCAGCGTGGAATTGAAACTTTCGAAGATGCTAAAAATTTCTTTCGCCCTTCATTAGAACATTTGCATGATCCTTATCTGATGAAAGATATGGATAAAGCCGTTGCCCGAATCGAATCGGCAATTGAAAATCAGGAAAACATTTTAGTTTTTGGTGATTATGATGTCGACGGAACGACTGCTGTTTCTTTGGTTTCTTCGTATTTAAAATCCCATTACCCAAATATTGCGACTTATATTCCGGATCGTTATGATGAAGGTTATGGAATTTCTTTTAAAGGAATTGACTTTGCAGACGACAACGGATTTTCTTTGATTATCGCTTTAGATTGTGGAATAAAATCAATAGATCACATCGCCTACGCGAAAGCAAAAAATATCGATTTTATAGTTTGTGACCACCACCGTCCCGGAGAAATTCTCCCGGATGCTGTGGCTGTTTTAGATCCAAAAAGAGAAGACTGTTCCTACCCTTACGATGAATTATGCGGCTGCGGAGTTGGTTTTAAACTGATTCAGGCTTTAGGTCAAAGATGGAATGAGACAATCGAAGATCTCGTTCCCTATCTGGATTTAGTTGCTACGGCAATTGCAGCAGATATCGTTCCAATTACAGGTGAAAACAGGGTTTTGGCTTATTTTGGATTAAAGGTAATCAACAGTGATCCAAGACCTGGAATTAAAGCCCTGACACATCAAATCAAAAAGAAAGTCTTGGATATTACCGATGTTGTTTTTATTATTTCTCCCCGAATTAATGCGGCGGGAAGAATCAAACATGGTAATCATGCTGTTGAATTGCTGACCGAATTTGACTTTGAACAGGCGCAGCAATTTGCTTCAGAAATTGAGCAATACAATGCAGACCGAAAAGATTTGGATAAAAAAATTACCAAAGAAGCTTTTCAGCAAATTTTAGAAAACCAGGAAGAAGATCGCTTTTCTACCGTTGTTTTTCAGGAAGACTGGCACAAAGGCGTAATCGGAATTGTGGCTTCAAGATTAATTGAAACGTATTACCGTCCTACTTTGGTATTTACAAAAAGCGGTGACAAATATGCAGCTTCTGCAAGATCAGTAAAGGGTTTTGATGTTTACAATGCATTAGATACCTGCTCAGAACATCTGGAGCAATTTGGAGGTCACATGTACGCAGCCGGAATGACCTTGAAGGCAGAAAATTATCTGGCTTTCAAAGCAGCTTTTGAGAAATGTGTTGAAGAAACTATTCATCCCGACATGCGAACACCCGAAATCGAAATTGATGCCGAAATTAATTTCTCAGACATAACGCCAAAACTCATTCGGATTCTAAAACAATTTGAACCCTTTGGACCACAGAACATGACTCCGGTTTTTATGTCTTCCAACGTAAAAGATACGGGCTACGCTAAAACTTTAGGCGCAGATGATGAACATTTGAGACTTTTTGTAAAACAAAATAATTCAGACGGAATTGCGGCGATAGGTTTTGGACTTGGAAAAAAAATTGAAATTACAAAAAATCAAAATACTTTTCAGCTAGCCTATTCACTGGCTGAAAATGAGTGGAATGACACTGTTTCAACTCAGCTTATGCTTAAAGATATTAGAAAAAATGAAGAATAAAGAAAAGAAAAACGACCCGTATCAGGCGTTACGTTATAGAGAATTTAATGTTTTTTTATTATTGCGTTTCGCCATGGTTTTTGCCTGGTCCATGCAGTTTATTGTTATTGAATGGGAAGTTTATAGTTTAACTAAGAATCCGCTTTCTTTGGGAATGATTGGTTTAATGGAAGTAATTCCGGCTGTTTCGATGGCCTTATTTGCCGGACATATGGTCGATCAAAGAGAGAAAAAAGGCTTATTGGTAAAATGTATCCTCGGATTCTCTGTGATTAGCTTCGGACTCTTTTTACTAACCTGGCCAAAAGTGGTAGGCGGTTTATCTGCTGATACTATTTTATATTCTATTTATGCTTTAGTATTTTTAGGAGGATTGGTTCGTGCCTTTCTCGGACCAACAATTTTCTCCCTATTGTCCTTAATCGTACCTAAAAAAGCGTATCCAAATGCTGCGACCTGGAGCAGTTCTGTCTGGCAGATCGGAGCAGTTTTAGGACCGGCTGTAGCGGGGTTTTCAATTAATTTCATTGGAGTTCACTGGTCTATGTGTACAGTTGTTGGATTTTCTGTTTTCTCTTTAATTGCTTTATCACAAATAGAGAAAAAACCGATTTTAAATCCAAAAATTGGTGAACCGGTAATGGAGAGCCTGAAAGAAGGAATCAAATTTGTGTTTAACAATAAAACCATCCTTGGTGTACTTTCATTAGATATGGTTGCGGTTCTGTTTGGTGGTGCAGTCGCTTTATTACCTGTTTTTGCTCAGGATATTTTAAAAGTAGGACCAGAAGGATTTGGAGTATTAAGGGCAGCTCCGGCTATTGGTGCTTTTATTACCATGTTAATTTCTGCTTATGTTCCTTTGTATAAGAAAGCCGGAATGAAACTTTTAATCGCCATTTTTGTTTTCGGATTGTGTATAATTTTATTCGGAATCTCTACTATTTTCTGGCTTTCAGTCGCAGCCTTATTTTTGAGCGGAGTTGCTGATGGAATTTCAGTAGTAATTCGCCAGACTATTCTGCAGCTTAAAACTCCCGATCACATGCGTGGGCGTGTAGCTGCCGTAAACTCAATGTTTGTTGGCTCATCAAATGAGTTAGGTGCCTTTGAAAGCGGTTTGACAGCTAAATTAATGACACCCGTGATTTCTGTAATTTTTGGAGGAAGTATGACATTATTAACCGTTTTAGGTTTTGGAGCGGCTTCACCAACCTTTAGAAATTTAGATCTTCAAAAAGATATGGAAGATCATCAGAATATGGAATAGGCAAACTTTAAATCAGAATAACTAATATTTTTCATTTCTTTTATTTAGAATTAATATAAATAATATTTATATTTGTTGAAATAAAGCATTTATAATGAAAGATATTGAACAGATATACCATAATAACTTTGGCGTTGCCTTTTACTGGAAAAAGGAAAACAAAACGATATTAGATAAAGTACAATTGGTTTTTAGAGAGACCGGATTTTATCTTTCTGTTGCCGAATTGAATCAGTTTTGTGATTTGATTGAGAATAGTCTTATCGAAAACACTTGCTGTAAAGCATGTGAAATGAGAAATTCATGCCATAAATTTTTACTAAAAACACCTTTATCTCAAGTTGATTTGGCAGTTTCGATGAAAGAAATAAAATCGATAAAGGATTTGGTTGAAGGTACATTATTCAAAATTGAACTTGATGAATATGTATACGGATCGGGCTTAAACTAGTGAATTCAAAATTATTTAACAGTATTTTTTTCATAATTTAAATATATTTATTTAAAAAAAGTATATTTACAATAATGAAAAAAGCATATATTCTTTTTATCATTTTTGTCTGGGGTGTATTTTTAACAAGCTGCAAAAATGAATCGGACGACTATACAGACCCTCGCGGAACCGATTATGCAGGTTCTGAAAGCTGTATTCAATGCCATCAAAAACAACACGAAACTGCCATTCACAGTTCTCATTACAAAGCTTCGTTACCGGCTACCAAAGAAAATATTTTAGGTCATTTTGAAAATGGCAAAAATATTTTCGTTTATGACAAAAACACTAAAGTAGTCATGGAGGAACGTAATGATTCTCTTTATCAGGTTTTATACAAAAACGGTAAGGAAATTAAAGCGTATCCCTTTGATGTTCTCTTCGGTGCCAAACATGCACAAACCAGCGGGTACTGGAAAAATCATTATTTTTATGAATTACCTGTTTCTTACTATAAATCAATAAACAACTGGGCAACAAGTCCAAATTATTCTGCTACAAAACCTGACTTTAACAGAAAAATATTAAAAGAATGCTTTGCCTGCCACAGTTCTAATATTGCAAGTAAATATGTGACTACCTCGAGCTCTGAAACTTATACTTTTATGGGAATGGAAGTCGATGATTTTATGAGCAAAAACACGCTGATTTACGGGATAGATTGTGAGCGATGCCATGGTCCGGCAAAGACTCACGTTCAGACGCATTTAAAATTTCCTGATTTAAAGAAAGCTCAAAATATGGTGTCTTTTCGGAATCTAAACAGGCAGCAAAGAATTGATGCGTGCGCCTTATGTCATTCGGGAAATGATAAAAGCAAATTAAAATCACGATTTCAGTTCAAACCCGGAGAAAGTCTTTCGGACTATTTTCAGGAAAATCCACGCTCAAAAGACACTTTGAATTATGATGTTCATGGCAATCAGTTAGGTTTGCTTTCGCAGAGCAAATGTTTTCAGAAAAGCCAGACTATGGATTGTATCACTTGTCATAATCCTCATCAGGATACGCCACAAAACCACATTACTTATTCTAAAATCTGCATGAGCTGCCACCAAAGTACCAAACATACAGCCATTACCTTAAAAACAATTTCAAAATCAGGGCTAGCAAATAATTGCGTAGAATGCCACATGCCCAAACAGGATTCTAAAGCAATTCGTTTTCAGCAATCAAATAATCCAGCTATTAATAGTTATTCGCTAAGAACACACAAAATAGCTGTTTATCCTGCCACTAAGAATTAATTATTTCTCAAACTTTTTAAGTTCAAAAGTTTCTCCGTCAAAAACACCATAAGTAAAATATCCAATCCAGTCTCCCAGATTTACATATTTAGCATCTTCTCCAACCGGAATAATCATAGGCAAATGACGGTGACCGAATATGAAATAATTGTAATGTTTGGTTTCGAGTTTACGTTTGGCATACAAAACCAGCCATTCGTTTTCTTCTCCTAAAAATTTCACATCTTCATTACCTGAAATCAGTTTATTTTTTACTGATAAATATTGCGCCAAACTTACACCAACATCAGGATGCAGCCAGCGAAAAAGCCATTTTGAAAACGGATTTGTAAAGACCTTTTTCATTCGTTTATAGCCTTTATCTCCGGGACCTTTTCCGTCGCCGTGACCAATTAAGAAAGTCTTTCCGTTAAAGGTAAATTCTTTATTATCATGATAAACCGGAATATTCAATTCAGTTTCAAAATAATCATTCATCCACAAATCGTGGTTTCCGACAAAGAAATAAATTGGAATTCCACTGTCGCGAAGTTCTGCCAGTTTACCTAAAATACGAACAAAACCTTTTGGCACAACCGTTTTATATTCGAACCAAAAATCGAATAAATCACCTAATAAAAAAATAGCTTCTGCATCTTCTTTTACCTCATCCAGCCAGCCTACAAATTTCTTTTCACGGGGCAGGCTCAATTCGGGAGTTGGAGCTCCAAAATGCTGATCAGAAGCAAAATATATTTTTTTCATTTATTGTATTGTGAAATGTGATTTGTGAGATGTAAAATGTAACTGTTTATTGTGTATTTCCTTTTCACATTTTACTGAGAACTTTTTACTTTTTTACAAATTATCACTTGCAAACCATTCTGCAAATGACGATTCGGTTTCCTGAAGTTTTAAGGAAAAAAGCGAAATTCCTACAGGCAAACGCGATATAATTCTTTTGGCAAAATCTATTACCATGTTTTCACTGGTTGGCTGATAATCTACTAAAATTACGTGATGTCCACGGTTTTTCAATTCGTTTGCCAATTCGACATGAGGTGTAGTTTCGTTAAAAACAGTAGCATGATCAAACTGATCGACGATTTCTTCTTTTACAATTTTCTTTAGATCCGAAAAATCAATCACCATTCCGAATTTTACATTGGATCGGTCTGTAATTGGTGAACCAATAACCGTTACCGATAATTTGTAACTGTGTCCGTGAACGTTTTTACATTTTCCGTCGTAGCCGTACAAAGCGTGTCCGGTTTCGAAACTAAATTGTTTTGTAATTCTGATATTACTCATCGGGTATTTTTTTTGCAAATTTAGGAAATAGATGTGAGAAATGGTCTTTTAATACAAAAAGGTCTGATTTATGACCTTAGCCCTGATGGAAGCGGCATCCTTTTGTGGCAGGGTTTGCCACAAAAGATATAGCGGACAGCAGGAACAGCTCCTGAAAAAACTACTTCTTAAATTGCAATAAAGCCTTTTTGGTAAAATCAGACAAAACCAGTTTTCCGGTAATTTTAGCGCGTTCAATTAAGATCGATTCCCATTGTTCTGTACCTTCCCAGATGACTTTCTTCATTTCTAATAAAGCTTCGGGATTATATGAACTTAGTTTTTGTGCAAAATTTTCGACTTCTGCATCTAGTAAATCGGCGTGATGAAGTGCCGAATAAAGTCCGTTTTGCAAAGCCCAGCTTGCCGATTTCCATTCGTGTGCTGCCAAAGTCATTTGGGTCATAGCAGTTTTACCTATTTTACGTGAAACAGCTGGTTCAATCACAAACGGGCCAATTCCAATAGCAAGTTCTGAGAGTTTTACAGCACTCTCAGGCGTTGCCAAAACATAATCGCAGGCCGCAATAATACCCACTCCCCCTCCAACGGCTTTTCCCTGAACACGCCCGATAATGAGTTTGGTACAATTTCGCATCGCATTTAACAAATGAGCAAAACCGGAGAAAAATTCGGTTCCCTGCTCTTCGTTTTGTACTTTTAGAAGTTCATCAAACGAAGCTCCGGAACAAAACACTTTTGAGCCTTCGCTTTGCAGAACAATTACCGAAACACTTTCGTTTCGACTTAATAAATTGATTTCGGAAGTAAGGCGATTCAACAACTGGCGCGGAAAAGAATTACTTGCCGGATGACCAAACTGAACAGTTGCGATGGTATTTTGAAAAGAAGTTTCTAAACTTCCGTTTACATTTTCTAAACTCATAAAAATGGATTTAAACGTAAAGTTACGGTTTTGAAAAATATTTTACCTGAAACTCCCTTAAATTTGTTTTTTGAAAATTAATTGACTTTATTTGCTATCGAATTGGGGGATTAGCTCATTTGGCTAGAGTACTTGCCTGGCAGGCAAGGGGTGACCGGTTCGAATCCGGTATTCTCCACAAATTTAAAACCCTTGTAAATTCTGTTTTTACAAGGGTTTATCTTTTATTTTTCATTTGCAGTATCTTCAAAATCCGGCTCGTCTTCATCCACTTTTTTAAAATCATTGTTCAGAAGATCCGTTAATTTCTTTTTTTCTTTTTGATTTTTCCTAATCATGAATACAATCAAAATAAAAACGACTACAGCAACTGCACTTAAAACTATCCAGTTGATTTCCATAATTTTAATTTTGAATTAAAAATAATACTTTTAAAACTGCAGGATATTATCTAAAAGTTAAGCTTTGTAATTTGTGTTAAACTCTTTTCTGCTGCCTTAAATTTGGACAATTATAATTAAATTGGTCACAAAGATTAAAAAAGTACCAATTGCACCTTTGGACTGCATAAAGCAATCGTCATGGATTCTGATAAATTTATTTTCTGCCTCGAAGGCGTCTCCGATATAGAAAACAACACCGCTACTGAAGTCGTTAAAAGCCTTGAAAAACTCGCTTTTAACCAGGGCATTTCTAGTATTTACAAAGCCTGTGACACGATCGAGGGGCTTGAAGAAAGTCTGAACACCTTGCTTTATGACGATCATAATTTTAAAGATTACGAAATCATCTATCTCGTAATGAAAGGTGAAGCAAACAACATCTGTCTTCATGACTATTATTACAGTTTAGAAGAAATCGCCGAACTTTTTGAAGGAAAAATGAAAGGTAAAATCCTGCATTTTGCCAATTCGAAAATATTGGATTTAAACGAAGAAGAAGCGCAATATTTTCTGGATATCACTGGCGCGAGAGCTATTTCCGGCTACGGAACGGTTTCTAATAAATTTACCAGTACCGGTTCTGTCGACAAAGCTTTCTTCAAATTATGCCAAGAAGAGGATGACCTTATTGAAATTGTAGAAACACTCTACGAAAAGCATTACGACCTTTGCAAACTTCTCGACTTTAGATTGTATTATTGAATAGTTCAGGAGCAGTTTATTTGGTTTTTCAAATAGAAATTTTGTCCTGCTGTCCGCTATATTCCCGATAACAAAAACTACGGCTAAATAGCCTTGTTTTTTTAAATCGGGAGATGCCGCTACCATCAGGGCTAAGTTAGAGCCCCTCAATTTTTCAGGAACCTCAAACACTTTACATAAAAAAAAGCCCCCAATTACGAGAGCTTTCCAATTATATTGTTACAAATCCAAACCTAAGCCTGATCATCAGTTTCTGCATCCGGAGCATTAGTTTTTACAGATGCAATTCCGTTGTCTCTGGAAGCTGTGCTTTCGTACATTTCGCTTGCTCCAATAATTTGACCGTTTGATGCTTTTAAATTAAAATACGGTTTCCCGTTTGCTGATTCTTTTTTATCAAATCTTGAATCGTCCTGCGAATTCGTTTTTACAGATTCTATTCCGTTTAAACAAGCTGCCTTTGTTGAATAACCTTCGCTTGTCAAAATGGTCTGACCATTTCCTGCTTTTAAATTGAATTGAAATTCTCCGTTGGCTCTTTTGGTAATTACAAATTTTCCCATGCTGTTTTTTTCTTTTAAGTTATAAGTTAGAAATCATTTTACTCTGCATAATATAAAATTACAAAACTTAGAAATACGATTTTAAGGTTAACCATAAATTGTCGATTTTATAAACTATTTTAATAAAAATCCCAAACGAATCGAACCGTAAAAATACCCCGTATTGGTATTAGTCTCAGGATCTTTTAATTCCCTTCCGCGATAAATAAACGAATAGGAGATATTAAAATTATTATAACGATACTTTAAACCAGCCTCGGCATTAAACCGCAAAGGCTCCAGATCAAAAGTCAACGGACTGGAATCACTAAAAATACTGCCCTGAATTGTGGCGTCATAAAACTGGTAATTTACGATTGGCATCGCATAAAAATAAAACTCGCGAATTTTATACTGAGACTCAAAACTTACCGAGGCATCGTGCAAATTAGAGTCGTAAACAGGCAGTAGCTTTTTGAATCCAAAACGGGCTAAAAATCCTGCGGAAACACCTGTAAAAATAGTTCCCAGATTGGCTTCAGACTGAAAATGAAGGTCTACAAAATCATTATGTTTTGTTGGGAATAATTTCTTAGAATACATAACATGTGTCTGTACGGCAAATGCATTATGCAACTGATTTTCCCAGCCATAGACTTCTTTATAACCAATAATATGATGAAAACCTTCCTGTACTTCTTCGCCAAAAGCATTCGGCCCCATAAAACCTAATTGAAAATCAGTTTTTAAAACCGATTCACTCTGGTAAAAAAAACTTCTTCCCGCTTCTGCAAAAAGATAACCTGTAAATGGACGATCGTTTATAGTAACAGCTTCCTTATTGATAAACCTGGGATTGTAAATATATTGGCCAACTCTGAATTCTGTGATTTTTTTATTGATTTTTTCGTTGTCATTTTTAGATAAAAACCGATAAAAAATCTCGAGACCGTTGGTATAATACATGTCATATTTGGACGAGGTATATAAATCATTATCTGAGATAAAACCAAATTCTGCTTTTTTCCCCTGAGCAAAACTAAATGCTGATACCATGAAAAGCAGAAATAAGTGTTTTTTACTTCCCATCATAGTTTAATTTACCAACTGCTCGCATTTCACGAACAATTCTTTCTTTTCTTCTGTTGATATAACTAGAAGATCCTGTTGCCTTAAATTTCCTTGGATTAGGCAGAATTGCAGCAATTCCGGCCGCCTGCATTGGTGTTAAGCTCGAAGCATCACGGCGATACCAGTGTTCTGTTGCAGCATACGCCCCGTAAACGCCATCCCCCATTTCGATACTGTTCAGATACACTTCCATAATACGTTCTTTGCCCCAGATAATTTCAATCAGAACGGTAAAATAGGCTTCGAGACCTTTACGGAAATAGCTTTTTCCCTGCCAAAGAAAAACATTTTTGGCTGTCTGCTGCGAAATCGTACTTCCTCCACGAATTCTGCGTCCTCGTTCATTACTTTTATATGCCTTTTGAAGTGCTTTAAAATCGAATCCGTTATGGTATAAAAAAGTTCCGTCTTCACTGGCAATGACTGCTTTCTGGAGGTTCTTCGAAATTTTTTCAATAGGCTCCCAGTCGTGATCAAAATAAACTTCTTTACCGGCCATTTTATTTTCGATCGCACGAATCAGCATTAGTGGTGTAAACGGTACAGGAATATATTTAAAAATCACAACCGATGCTATCGAAAGCCCAAAGAACCATAACATCAGTTTAATAAAAAACCATTTTATTTTTTCTCCCCAAGAACGGTTCGACTTCTTTGAAACTGTTTTAGATTTGCCTGCTGTAGTTTTTTTCGGTATTGGTTTTTTGGTTGCCATTATATTGAATTCTATTTATTAATTGCACCATCCAAACTAGAGCTTACAATTATTTTTTAATCACTTTAAAAATTTGTTTCTTTTCTTCACTTTTTAAAACAATCAAATACAAACCAGCTGAAAATCGTTTAAAATCGACCGATATTTTTGAATCTGAATATTTATTCTCAAAAAGCAATTGTCCGTTTACATCATAAACTTCTAAATTCGAAATTATTGAATTACTTTCTATATTTAAAATATTTTCTACTGGATTTGGATAATATTTAAAATCAGTCATTTTATTTTCATCTATCGATAAACTTTCGACTGTTTTAGCAAAGCTAAGATTGTCTAAATATGCATTATCTCCTAAATAAGATTTTCCGATATGCTGCAGCGAAATTCTAATTTCTGAACCTACATACGGAGTTAAGTCAAACAAATATTTTTCAAAATTGTCTCCACTATTTTTTTCGGGTTTTATTATTTCACCTAAAACGTTACCGTTTACAACAACCCTAAACATCGATTCGATATTACTGTTAACAAAAGTCTGTTTCAGGTCAAAACTCATAAACAAAGAAGTAGCTTTTGTAGCATCTACTTTTGTGTTAACTTTTGTAATGCTCCTTTGGTTTAATTCCCAAACCGAAACTGAATTTTCTGCTGTTTTCCCGGAAGCAGAGTTATTAGACGCAGTTACCCACTCATCAGAACTGCTATTTCCTTTCATCACAGCAATTTTATTATTGATGGATTGATTATCAGATTCAACATCGATATAAGAACTTGTAGTTTCTTCTAAAATTACATCATCTGAAATTTCATTTTGAAAATCATAAACAGTTAATGCTTTATTTCCATCAACAGCTGCTTTATACCCTTCCTTTAATTCAAATTTATCTGCCACTAAATTAGGAGCACCGAAGTTTGAAAAATTCATCAAAAAACTGTAATCACCAGAAATCATAGGAGTAAAGTAATAGGACAGATCTGTATAATTATATTCTGTAAGTCTACCTGAACCCGATGTTGATATATTTGTCTCCATATTGTAGTCGTTCTGTCCTCTACCCACAGAAAGACCGACTCCCTGCGTTCTGTACTCGTAACTATTTCGGGCTTTTAAACTAAATTTATATGTTGTGCCGGCAGTCAGAAAAAACATGGGCGTCATCAATTCTGTACGATGACTCCCTCTTATATGCAAATAACTTGTATCATCATATCCGGTACGTATATAATCTGGGCCATAATTGTAATAATTATCTGAAACAGCAGTCTTTTCTAATGTCAAATCTCCATACAAGAGCTTAAAGCAGTCCGGCAATACATTTGCCCCATAATTTGCTAAATTGGTAAAATTTTCTATCCACGGCAGCGATTTGCTTTTGCAGGTAGTTTCAATTTTCTTTGGCCCCACCACAATCGAATTTCCAGAATCACAAACTGTTTTTAGATAAAACTGATAGGAAGTTCCTTCTGCTAAATTAGAAATCTTAATTTCATTTGTATTGACAACAATAATTTTACCTGTTCCGGGAATAAAACCTGTCTGGCCATATTCTATCTCCACGTTTTCTGATGTTTTATTTTTAGAAGTCCAGTTTATTTGCAATGATTCACTATTTATATTTGAAAACACAACATCAACAGGATCCTTGCATGACAAAGTGTGATCGTAATAAATATCATCAATTAAAACCCTATTGGTCCCTTGAAATTCTAAATTCTCAGCTACAAATCGAAAAGCGATTTGTTTATTAGCTCCTTTGTATTCAGAAAAGTCAACGTTTATCTCTTTTCCGTATACAGGAAGGTTTCGTAATTCTTCTAATGAAATATATTGATAAGGTTCAAAAGTACTTATATCAATAGGGTTCTTAATAGTTCCAATAATCAAGTTAGCAAATTTCAAATTGGCATTAGTTATTTGCTGATTAAGCCAAAATTTAATTTTTTTATTTTGATCAAAATCATCTAAATAAGGCGATACCAAAAGTGCAGTGTCCTCATTGTTTTGGAGATAAAAGACATTTGGTCCGCTATTTATATTTGGTAAATGATATTCGTAGAGCTGAGTATCAATAAAACTATTTTTAGTCCAGCAAAAATTAGGAATTTCATTAGACAGCGGATATTGATCAAAATTCTCAATAAATGGCGCTTTTTCTGTACATCCAATTTTAAAGGTATAACGATCTGACCATTCACTTACAATTGCTTTTTCGCAATATGCACGCACCCGATAGTCATAGATTCCTTGCGCTAAACCTGTCAAATTATATGGGTTAGTATTCACATTGATAAGAATTCCCTGGCCATCTGCAAAACCTTTTGGTCCATATTCTATATCCCAGCTTTCTGATGTTTTTTTTGTGTTATTATCTCTCCAATCCAAAGAAACACTATCAGATCCTGATTGTCTGGCACCTAATAGTCCGGATCTTGGACATTCATTTTGAATATATTCAAAATCATCAATATAAAAGTAATCCAATCGCTGGTTTTTGGAACTATGTTTGAAACCAACAAACTTATCTGTTCCGTAATAATCTGAAAACTCTACTTCATATTTGATCCACTTATCATTATTTCCGACAGGAACAGTTAAAACCTTATAGGTCGTAAACGTATTATAATCTCTAGGATCAGCTAATGTCCCGATGGTAACTTCTACTGGCCCCTTTGAAATTCCTGCTCTTGTTTTCAACCAAAAAACAATTTTTTTATAGTGGTCAAGATCTTTCAGTCTTGGTGATACTAATACAACACGATCAGCATCCTCACCTGTACCAGTCGGAAAAGGGTCATCTGTTTGGTTGGTCACACAAATAGATTTGGTACCACTGTGTATCAAAGTTCCAGCACTCCCCTTTATTTCAGAAATGTAACGATTTTTATTATACCATCTTTCATTAAAGTAAGGCACTATTCTGGTCCAGCATCCTGTCTTTTCAAAAGAAACATTTTCAAAACCGTCAGTGTAACCTTCCGTAAAACCTTCACAATTTGTTCTAAAGTATCCCCTATCTGACCATGGGCTGTAATTACTTCCACATTTAGAACGCACATAAAAGTCATAATCAGTTCCCCCTAATATCGATTCTGTAATTTTAAAAGGATAACCTGTTGCCGTAACAATTGTTCCTTTTCCATGCTCAAAACCTTTTGGTCCATATTCGACCTGCCATTCTGAGGCTGGTTTATAGTTATCCCATTTTACTATTGCAAAATCATATCCAAAATCGACTGTCACTGGGTTTAGGGGTTCATTACAAGAAGGAGCTTTCTCATATATAAAATCATCAATATTAAATTGTGATTTACCTTCATTATTATACCTAATTGCAATGTAATGATGATTATTGCTTTTTATATAATTATCTAAATAAACGGTATGCTCTTTCCATTCTGAAGATTTGTTATCATTTTGGAGCTCATTCATTTCTGAAGGCAAAATCGACTTTAAGGCTACAAATGTTGAGGCATCTTTAGGATCAGACATTGTTCCAATTGTAAGACTTGTTCGGTTATATGTATCCTCTCCACTATAAGTTATCAGGCTAAATTTTATTCTTTTATCGGCATCTAAGTCTCCAATATAGGGTGTTATGAGATAAGCTTTGTTTACATTTAAAGTTCCTACAAAATCCGACATTCTGATACTTGCCTCACCTGTTTTGGCTATAAGTTTTGGTGTTTCTCCCAGATTTTCCATGCTAGATCTTACTAAGCAATTATTTTCAATTGTACTCCAGCAGGGATCGACATATTTTGCACCTTCAAACGAGGTACTGTAATATCCCGAAATTACTGCACAAGGAGTTTTAAAACTAATCGTTTTTGTCCAGTTAGAATATAAATCATCAATACAATGAGCTCTTACTTTAATTTCATAATCTGTATTCCCAATTAAATTTGTTAGAGTGTAAAGACTGCCCTGAAACTTTACAATTTCGGTCGTACGACGAACAACATTGGTTAAACTAATTTCATAATCATTTTGATTTTGAGAATCAAAACTTATCTGAGCCGAATTCTGTTCTACATTTGTCAGCGAAAAATTAGTCAGATCATAACAATTCGCAGCCGTTTCATAGCTAAAATCATCAATAGTTATCTCTTCATTGGCACCATAATATTTTCTTTTAAATAAAAACACAATATATTGATCACCGCCTTTATAATTATTAAAATATACAGTTTTCTGATGCCAGCCATAGCCCTGTGTAGTTTCTGGACGTGAAAGCAAATGAAAAGTACTTAGATCATTTGGGTTTGTCATTGTTCCTACAAGCAATTCACTATCACTACCATAGCCATAAGTCCAAAATTTTATTTTTCGGTCAGTTGCCAAATCATTAAATTTTGGAGATACTAAAGCTATTTCAGAACCGGTAGCATAATTATAATTTGTCATGCTCATTGAAAATCCTGGTTTATTACTCTCACTATGATTGTCTTGGCTCGGATAGATCCCTGCAGTACTGGAAGAATTCTTATAAATTAATCCCCTCCATTCTAATTTTGTTTCGCTTTGAGTATCAAAATTTGTTGTATATCCTACCGAAAAAACTTTATCACTTGTTGGAAAAATTGTTTTTGCTGCAGACCAATCTGTCCACACAAGATTATTGTTGGTTAAATATCTTTGTCTCACTCTAAAATCATAGCCATATAAAGGATTTACTGTAAATCTATAAAAGTGAATCCCTGAAACACTTTTAACGGTGCCTTGTCCGGATTTAAAACCAATTGGACCGTATTCAAATTGCCATTCATAAGTTGACATAAAGTCATAATCATTAAATGTAACCTCAACATCTCCTGTATAAGAAACGGTAACACTAAAATTAGGTTCTGCAATTTTGTTTTCGGCAATTGGGTTTGCTCGTAAAAAAAGTAGGTTAAAAATAGAAAAAAGAACAACAAGTGTAGTTTTTTGCATGTTTGGGATTGTTTTTAGTTAGTGGTTTCGTTTAAACGTGTTATATTAAATCTGCTAATTCTGTTCCTATCAAACTTCCTATTGCTACTCCCATTCCTCCCAAACGCACTCCGCAAAAGACATTTTCTGATAACTGCGTAACTATTGGATTCTTACTATTTCCAATCCCCATTATACCGCTCCACCAATGTTCAATTTGAAAATTTTGATGTGGCAAAATTACATTAATAAGTAAATTCTCCAATTTATTTTGAATAATTTTCGTCTGACCAAATTCTGATGTGTTTTCTGCTGCAAAATCCAGATTTCTACCGCCTCCTAATAAAATTCTATTCCCGATATTTCTAAAATAATAATAACCCCGATCGAGATGAAAAGTCCCCTTGATATCCAGGCCTTCAATTGGCTTTGTTATTAAAACTTGAGCACGAGCAGGTCTTACAGCTCCATTTGTCAAAGATTCTGCAAAACCATTAGTAGCAAAAAGTAATTTTTTAGAATTAAAACTAAAATCATTCAGTATTACTTCAACATGGTTTCCGGCATCAGTATAAGAAGTTACCGTTTGCTGGTTCAGAATTAAGATATTAGCAGCAACAGCCTGTTTGAGCAATTCCTGCATCATATTTCCGGTATCGATCTGCGCTTCAAAAGGATTAAAGATCAAATACTCCTGAATGTTTTCAAATCCAAAACGGTCAATTTCTTTAGTAAAAACTTCTGCTTTAAAAATTGGTTTCAGGACTTCATTTATAAAAGGAATTTTAGAAATACATTCATTAAATCCAGATTCATCCTCTTTCAAAAACAATTCATAACCGCCGTGAGGCCTGAAATCTATGACATTATCCCCAAGTCTTTTTCGAAGCAACTGCAGACCCTGCCAGCGTTTTTCTATTAACTGAACAACATCCTCTTCCGTGTGTGTTTTTAGGTCTTCCATAATTTCAGAAATACTTCCAAAACAGGCAAAACCGGCATTTTTGGTACTTGCTCCCTGAGGCAGCATTCCTTTTTCTAATACGAGAATTTTTGCTTCCGGAAATCTTTCGCGTAAGCGTAGTGCTGTATGAAGACCTACAATCCCACTCCCGACTATGGTATAATCAACATTTGTAAACCAGTTTTTTAGTTCCCAATAACTTAGTTCCATCTTTGCATTTTGTTAAATTCCAATTTTAAAAATCCCAAATTCCAATCTTGGTGTAAATTACAATTTTTTAAATTTCAAATTCAAAACTTTGTTTTTAAATTTATTCGTGATACAAAAATTCCCACTGTAGTTTTTAGAATTTAAAAATTGGAATTTGATTTTCTAAATTTTAACAATTATTGAAATTTGAAATTTAACTATCCAGGCTTTAAATGTTGTATTTTTAGCCCCACAGAAAATAGAATTTTATTATGAAAAAAGTATTATTTATAACCTTAATAATGATGAGTTTAAGCGCTATCGGACAAAATGTAATGTCGCAGGAATTACTATGGAAACTAGGAAGAGTAACACCACTTGGACTTTCGAAAGATGGTAAAAATGTGGTTTTTAAGGTTTCCATTCCTTCTGTAGAGGAAAACAAATCGAATTCTAAATTTTACATTATGCCGGTAAACGGCGGAAATGCAACTGAAATTAAAGACACCAAAGAAGTTCTGACCGACAAAAACATT
This sequence comes from Flavobacterium calami, assembly GCF_038290035.1. Taxonomy (NCBI): domain Bacteria; kingdom Pseudomonadati; phylum Bacteroidota; class Flavobacteriia; order Flavobacteriales; family Flavobacteriaceae; genus Flavobacterium; species Flavobacterium calami. The sequence goes on along the minus strand of NZ_JBBYHS010000015.1, from coordinate 36,305 downwards.
TCGCCTGACGGAAAATATCTGATATATAATGAAGAAGTAAAACTGGAAAAAGTATTAGGTAAAGATTTCTATCCAAATCTTGACAAATCGGATGCCCAAATTTATGACGGACTGGATTATCGTCATTGGGATACCTGGAACGAAGGGAAATTTAATCATGTTTTTTATAAAGAAAACAAAGACGGTGCAAAAGGAATTGACATTTTAAAAGGTGAAAATTTCGACAGTCCGCAAAAACCTTTTGGAGGTGATGAAGATTATATCTGGTCTCCGGACAGCAAAAACATTTTGTATGTATGCAAGAAAAAAGCAGGAACCGAATATGCTATTTCTACCAATACGAATATTTATGAGTACAATTTAGAAACTCAAAAAACAGTAAACAGAACCGAAGACAATTTGGGTTACGATACTGCTCCGCAATTCTCTCCAACAGGAAATTTATCCTGGCTGCAAATGAAACGTGACGGTTATGAATCTGATAAAAACGATATTATTGTTGAGTTTAAAGGAATCAAACAAAACTTAACCGCAAACTGGGACGGAACTGTAGATAACTTTATCTGGAGCAAAGATGGTAAAAATGTGTATTTTACAGCTCCGGTTGACGGGACAAAACAACTTTTTATTGTCAATTTTCCAGGAGTGACCCGAATTGCAATTACGGTTCGTCAGTTGACAAATGGAGATTTTGATGTTAATGATTTAGTTGGTTTTGCTGGTGATGATATTATCGTAACACGTTCTGATATGAATCACGCTTCAGAAATTTATTCTTTTCATTTAAAGAAAAACACCTGGAAGCAATTATCAAACATTAACACAGAAACATACAAAACGTTAGCCCTTAGCAAAACCGAAAAGCGTTATGTGACTACAACTGATGGCAAAAAAATGCTGGTTTGGGTAATTTTGCCTCCCAATTTTGATGCTTCAAAAAAATACCCAACTTTATTGTTCTGTCAGGGAGGACCTCAAAGTCCGTTAACACAATCGTATTCTTTCCGTTGGAATTTCTCCTTAATGGCTGCTAAAGGCTATGTAGTTGTAGCGCCAAATCGTCGCGGAATGCCGGGTCATGGTGTAGAATGGAACGAACAGATCAGTAAAGACTGGGGCGGACAGGTTATGGACGATTATCTGTCTGCGATTGATGATGTTGCCAAAGAAAACTTCGTAGACAAAAGCCGTTTAGGATGTGTGGGCGCAAGCTACGGAGGATATTCTGTATTTTATCTGGCCGGAATTCACAAAAACCGTTTTAAGACTTTTATCGCTCATGACGGGGTTTTCAATACACAAAGTATGTTTGGAACTACCGAAGAAGTTTTCTTTAACAATTGGGATTTTGGCGGAGCTTACTGGGAAAAAGACAATGCAGTTGCTCAAAAAACATACACGACTTTTAACCCTGCTACTTTGGTTGGAAACTGGAACAAGCCTATTTTAATTGTGCAGGGCGGAAAAGATTTTCGTGTTCCAATCGGGCAAAGTCAGGAAGCTTTTCAGGCGGCACAATTAAGAGGAATCAAAAGCCGTTTTCTTTATTTCCCAGATGAAAATCACTGGGTTCTAAAACCTCAAAACGCACAGGTATGGCAAAACGAATTTTTTAAATGGCTCAACGAAACCCTTTAATAAATAAAGAAAATAAAACGGCCACAGATTTACAGTCTGTGGCCTCTTTTTTTAAAGAAAGTTTGGCTTTTTAAAACAGAAAATATTGAATAAATTGCAGTAATCAATTCTTAAAACAATCTCAATAACATTTTATGGAAAGTAAAAAAAGCTACATGCCTATCAAGGTTCTTCTTAGCTATGTTGCATTACTGGCACTGGTTGTTACCGTAGGCTGGTTTTTATATTCTGAAAATGTAATCTACAACAGACTCGAAGATAAAATTGCCCTTGAAAAAACAAAAATTTTAAGGGTCAGCAAGCTTTATTCAAACGTATATAAAACAGAAAGTCTGGCACGTAAAACGATTCAGACCAATTCTGAAAAGGATTTTAAAAGTTATCTTATTGAAACAGATTCTTTAAAATCAAGGATTGACACATTAAAACAGATTGTCAATTCGCAATATGAAAAAACTTTATTAGACAGTGTCACTTACTTTCTGTCTGAAAAAACAGAAAACATCCGAAAATTAAAAACCATCAAAAACAAAGCTGATGATGAAGTTTCTGTAAATACTGCTATCGATGAAATTACCAAAATGGAGTTTAAGCTCAGAAAACTGGAACTTCAGGATTTTACCAAAAGTCCGAATGAACTTGGAAGCTATCAGCGTAGTGTGCTGCAAAAATATGTTGATTACCTCAACCAGAATATTCCGGATGACAGTACAAATACCCTGAGCAAACAAGCTTCTGATTCGATTTTGGCCAATTCTAAAAAACTTTTGAGTGACGTAAAACAAAAAGCAGAGAAGAAAAAGGAATCGCTCAATTTTGAAGAAAACAAGCTGCTTAAAAATGAAATTGCCATTTCTGAACAGCTCCGAAAAGTGCTCCGGATTATTGAACGGGAAATTATCATCAACTCTATCAAAAACAATTCATTAAAAGAAAAGTCGCTTAAAAAAGTTAATAAAATTGTTACCGCTTCGGCCGTTACGGGTTTATTACTTACGATTCTTTTCTCTATTTTAATCGTAAGCGATTATTCGAAATCCCAATTGTATAAAAAGCAGCTGGAGATTGCCAATTTTAAAACCAAAAACCTTCTAAAAAGCCGGGAGCAGCTTATTTCTACCGTAAGTCATGATTTAAAAACGCCATTGAGCACGATTGTAGGGTATTCTGAACTTTTGGGCAATTCTGATGTCAGTACCAAACAATCGTATTTTATTAAAAACATTAAGAATTCTTCAGAATACATCACCCAGCTGGTTCAGGATTTATTGGATTTTTCTCAAATTGAAGCCGGCAAAATTACGATAGAAAAAGTTCCTTTTTTATTACCAGAAATCATTGATGAAGTGGCCAAAAGTATTCAGACCGTTTACACACAAAAAAACATTGACCTCATCATTAATGTGGATGAAAAGCTAAATACAAAAATTGTTGGAGATCCGTTTCGTCTGAAACAGATTTTGAGCAACATTGTTGGAAATGCCTATAAATTTACCGAACAGGGTTTCATAAGAATCAGTGCTTATGTTGCCGAAGACAATGATTTTTTTGCCATTACCATTGAAGATTCCGGTATTGGAATTGAGAAAGAAAATCAGAAACTCGTATTCGAAGAATTTGCCCAGGCCAATGAAAACATCGAAAAAAAATACGGCGGAACAGGTTTAGGCCTTGCTATCTGCCAGAAAATTATTTCGATTTTAGGTGGAAAATTAAATCTTGAAAGTACGTTTGGAGAAGGAAGTACTTTTAAAATTAAACTTCCGCTGTTGTTCGATACAAGTGTAGCTTTACCCGAACCAGAACAAAAAGAAATAATTTCGAATTCTGAAAAATTTACTTTTATTGTTCTGGATGATGATATCAATTTACTGAATTTGACCAGCACTGTTTTAAAACAGCAGAAACATCAGGTTTTATCATTTATAAGCGCAGCTGAAGCCTTAGAAACTATCCGGAACACTGATTTTGATTTTATCATTACAGACATTCAAATGCCTGAAATTGACGGGTTTTTGTTTGTTAAAAAATTAAAAAGTAAAACCAATTCATTTTATAAAAATCAGCCCATTATTGCTATCACAGGAAGAACAGATTTGGATTTTTCTACTTATACGGACGCTGGTTTTTCGACAGTAATAAACAAACCCTATTCTCCAAAAGTCTTACTTGAAACCATACAGAAAGTTTTAGACAACACTATAACTTTTGATAATACAATTGTAAAAAACGAAAAAGAAATTTCTTCAAAATCATATTCTTTAGAAACCTTAAAAGAGTTTTTAGGAAACGATACTGAATCGGCAAAGGAATTTATTGAATCATTTATAGAAAGTACAAAGCAAAATTTAAACGCTTTGGAATATGCGGTTCAGAAAAAAAACATAGCCGAAGTAAATGCAATCAGTCATAGGATGGCACCAATGTTCAGACAAATTCAGGCACATGAAACCGGAGAAATTCTAAAAAAATTAGAACAAAATACTTTGCAAAATTCGGATTTGGAAGCTCTTTACAATAATTTAAAAATCAAAATCGATTGGCTTTTTGATAGTCTAAAGAAAGAAAATCTTTAATCAATATTGTACTGTTTCAGTTTATTGTAAAGTGTTTTTCGGGTTATTTTCAACAGCTTTGCCGCTTCAGATTTATTATTTTGGGTTCTCGACAAAGCATGAATAATAGCTTCTTTTTCATTATCAGACAAAGAGAAACTTCCTGAATTCTCCCTTTTTTCCGATTGAAAAAATTCGATTGGTAAAACATCACTTTCTATGAAATCTCCCTGAGACAAAAGTGTAGCGCGTTTGATACAGTTTTGAAGTTCGCGTAAATTTCCCGGCCAGCTGTATTTTTGAAAAATGGCTACCACTTCTGGTGAAAAACCAATAATATCCTTGTTTAACTGCTGGTTGGCTTTTTCTAAAAAGTAATCAGCAAAGACCATCAAATCCTCTCCTCTGTCTGTCAATGAAGGCGACTGAATGGAGAATTCATTGATTCGGTGGTATAAATCTTCACGAAAATCTCCGTTTTTAACAGCTTCACGCAAATCTTCGTTGGTTGCAGTAATAATCCGGATATCAACATTGATTTCTTTGTTGCTGCCGACCGGTTTTATTTTTCGTTCCTGAAGCGCCCTCAACAACTGAATTTGGTTTTCATACGAAAGATTTCCTATTTCATCCAAAAAAATAGTTCCGCCGTTTGCCGCTTCAAAATAACCTGTTTTATCACTGATTGCTCCGGTAAAAGATCCTTTTAAATGACCGAAGAACTCACTCGCAGCCAATTCTTTCGGAATTGCACCGCAGTCAACAGCTATAAAATTATTGTTTTTACGATGACTTTGCTGGTGAATACTTTTGGCAATAATTTCTTTTCCTGTTCCGCTTTCACCAATAATCAAAACAGACATATCTGTTGGACTGACAAGTTTAATATGCTCTAATAATTTTTTGGAGGCAACAGAAATTCCTTTTACAAATTCGTTTTCAGCAGAAACCAGTTTTTGGGGAAGTTTTTTTTCTTTTACAACCTCTTTTTCAACCGGAAAAGTTTGCAATGCGTTTGTAATCACCAATAAAACTTCATCAGGATTAAATGGCTTCGAAATATAATCAGAGGCGCCGTTTTTAATTGCTTTTACGGCCGTATTTACATCAGAGTAGCCTGTCATAAGTATAACAGGAATTTCAGGATAGGAAGTTTTGAATTCGGTCATCAAAACAATACCGTCAGCATCTGGCAAACGAAGATCCGTCAAAATCAAATCGAAAGATTCTTTTTTGATATAGGATCGGGCTTCTTCTGCTGAGAAAGCAATAGTTACATCAAACGTCTTTTTTATCAGAAACTTTTCTAATAATTTGCAAAACGAAATATCGTCTTCTATTAATAATATCTTTGGCATTACTTTTTGGGACTTTTTTGCTAAAATACCACTATTAATACAGTATTTTCACAAAATTATGCAAAAAAAAAGAGACTGCCGTAGCAATCTCTTTTTCACCAAAAACATAAATCTAATTCACCTAATTATATTTTTAACCAGTTCCCATTGGCATCTGAGTAAACAGTAGCCTTCTGGTCTCCAACTGCTATGTCTAATTTGTATTCCTTTTTTTCGTTTACATAAGCTTTTTCCAGTTTAGCACCTGGATAAGCAGTTTCGAGTGCTGTTTTTACGGCAGCAGGTACTTCATCTGTTTTAATCTCAGTATATGCTGACTGAAAATTTACAGTAGTTTTTACTGGTTCTGCATCATTAGCTGTTGATGCATAAATTGATAAACTTCCAAGGATTATCGCTGCGGATAAGATTAACTTTTTCATAATACTGATTTTAAAAAATTATTTTTTAATGATGTTTCCTGATGCATCTGTAAAAATAGTATACTTTTTATCTCCATTGGAAATCTCAAGTTTATACTCGTTTTTCTGATTTTTGTACGCTTTTTCAAGCTTAGTGTTTGGAAAAGATTTTTCAACTGTAGATTTTACAGCTGCCGGAATTGCATCTGCAGTAACCTCTGTATATTCATCCTGAATATTTACAGGAAGAACTGAAGCTGTTATAACCGGAGCAGCTGCCTGAACCGATAATCCTCCCAGAATAATTGCTGCAGATAAGATTAGCTTTTTCATAATTATTGGTTTTTATTTCGGATTATTTTTTAATGATATTTCCTTTATCATCTGTATAAACAGTAGATTTTTCTCCTCTTACTGTTATTTCGATTTTATACTCTTTTTTATCGTTCACATAAGCTTTATCAAGTTTTACACCTGGATACGCATTATCTAAACCTGTTTTAACTGCTGCAGGTACAGCATCAACTTCTTTATATTCATCCTGAACATCTACTGATTTGATAACAGGATTTATTGAACTCAGTGTAGCTGCCTGAAGTGACAACCCTCCTAAAAGGATAGCTGCCGATAAGATTAACTTTTTCATAATAATATTTTTTTAAAGATTATTGTGATTATTTTTTGATCCAGGTACCGTCTGCATTTGCAAAAAGATTACCTACCTTGTCTCCTACAGTAACATCCAGTTTATATTCTGATTTTGCATTTTTATAGGCTTTTGAAAGTACTGCATCCGGATATGCTTTTTTAAGAGCATCAGTAATAGCAGTTGGTACTTCTTCTAATTTTACTTCTGTATATTCATCCTGAACAGAAATTGTTTTTACAATAGTATTTGAAACTGGAGAGGTTGATGCGAAAGAAGTTAAACCTCCCAAAACGATTGCGGCTGATAAAAATAAATTTTTCATAATGTGTATATTTTAAATTATTAATAGTTTTCTACGCTTAAGGTAAAGAAATTATTATGCCGTAACTTAAAATACACTTTCAAAACCACCTAAAGTACTATTTTTAAAGGAATTAACCAAGAAAACGTTCTGATTTAAAAAGAGTTGTTTGTGTGTAATTTTAAAAACATAGTGTGTAAAAAGTATACAAAACAAAGGTTTGTTATCAATTATATGTAATTTCGAGAAAAGGATTTCTGAACATGATTTTTATTCTGTAATCCAAAAATTAAGAATTTATCCACAAGATTTTTCCTCGATTTAGACAGATCAGCGAAACAATCTAACGCATCATCAGTTTGGCTGTACTTAATTTGAAATACTAACCTTACTTTTCAGGTCAATTGTTTGATAAACAGAAATTTAATCAGTTCATTTTATTGAAAAAAACGTGCCTTAAAACCGAATATTATCAATAAAAATATTGAGTAACCTGTTTTTTCATATAATTGTTCTTCATCTGGGCAGAATTGCGCCCAACTTCTTAATTTTTAGCATTAATATCCTATTTTTGCACAAAATTTAAAAAATTGTAAAATGAAAAAAATTATACTATTACTTGTTCTAATTGCGACATTGGGGGATGTTACCGCTCAGACAAGCATTGGTGAAAGTTTAACAGATGTAGATTTCAATAAATGGTCTATCGAATTTGCTGGAGGAATTAACAAACCAACCCAGCCTATGAAATACTACACGGAAAAAGTAAGTCCGTACGTTGTAGATTTGGGTGCGCGATACATGTTCAACACTAAATTCGGTTTAAAAGCTGATTTTGGTTTCAACAGTTTTCAGGAAGGAAAAGGCTCAAAGCCTTTTGATACCAAATATTACAGATTTGACATTCAGGGTGTAGCTAATTTGGGCCGTATTATGGACTTTCAAACCTGGACTAATACTATTGGTTTATTGTTACATACGGGATTTGGGGGTGCTTACTTTGAAGATAAAAATTCTTCATTAGATGACAAAATGATCAATTACATGGTCGGTGTAACTACACAAATTAAATTATCAGACAAATTAGCACTTACAGCAGATTTTACAACAATAGTTAACGCTCTTCAGGATAATACTTACGATGCCGCAGCTAAAAACCCTGAAAAAGGTTTTGCAGGAGCTTTATTTAATGGGACATTAGGTTTAACTGTTTATCTTGGTAAAAGCCAAAAACATGCAGACTGGATCATAATTACCGACAGAGAAGCTACAGCTTTAAAAGACAGAGTTGATGAACTTGAAAAAATGCTGATTGATTCTGATAAAGATGGTGTGGCTGATTATCTGGATCTTGAACCAAATACCATCGCCGGACTTATGGTAGATTCTAAAGGAAGAGCTATTGACACGAACAATAATGCAATTCCAGATGAATTAGAGCGTTACTTAACCAAAACTTATCCAAAAGCTACTAGTGGTGACGATCCTGTAAGTGATAAAGAATCAATTACAAAATTAGTTAACGGAGGTTATGTTGCTGCTTATTTCGATTTCAACAAATCTACCCCAACAGAAGCTTCTTTAGACGGAATTAACTTTGTATTGAACTACTTAAGAAACAACCCTTCGGCTACTGTTGAAATTACAGGTTATGCAGATGAGATTGGCAACTCTTCATACAACGAAAAATTAGCTAATGAAAGATCAGACAATGTAAAAAACATTTTAACTAAAGCTAAGATAGCTCCTGAAAGAATAACTATTACCAGCGGAGGTATAGATGCTTCTGTTGATAAAGATTCTGCTTTGGCAAGAAAATTAGCAAGAAGAGTTACTTTTAAAATTAAGAACTAAATATTAGTTAATTACAGCTTACAATCAAAAAGTCACATCTTTACTGATGTGGCTTTTTTTTTAGAAAATTGAATTTTAATTGAAAACAATAAAAACCGCATATTATCTGCGGTTTAAATTTTATCGGAATATTTTTGAATTGAAACTATGACTTTAAAAATAAATAGTGGTTTCAGGCATCAAAACTTTCAATTTAGCAATAGATTCCTTAGTCATCGGATTGCCCACCAGAATTAGAGTTTTGAGCTGTTTTAGATATTTAATTTCTTCTGGGAGATCTTTTAGTTTATTATTGGCCAAATTCATACTTACGACATTTTTTAATTGACCTATTTTTGGAGAAATCTGAGTAATAGCATTATCGCTTACATTGAGATATTCGATATTTTTAGACTGAAATATGGTTTCAGGGACTTTCACAATATGATTTTTTTGCAATTCTAAATATTTTAGATATTTCGGTAATCTCATTTCGCCCAAATCGTTAATTTGGTTAGACGAAAGATTCAGATATCTTAAGTTTTTTATTTTATCTAACCGGTTAGAAACATTGCTAATCTGATTACTGTGCAGGTTTATTTCTTCCAGAGATGGTATACTTAAAAGCGCTTCAGGAAAAACACTTAAATTATTGGAATCAAAATGTACAATCTTTAAGTTATTGAGTTTTGAAATTTCCGAATTTACAACCGTCAGGCTATTAAGATTCATCGATAACGTTTTTAACTTTTTCAATTCACTAATTTCACAGGGAATAAACCGGATACTATTTTCGTTTACATTCAAAATTTCGAGCTCCTTTAGAGAGAATATTACTCTATCCATTTTCTCTAAATGATTCGCCATTAGATTTAGAAAAAAAAGAGAATCCATTTTTACAAGATTAGGAGGAAGATTATATAATCCTTTGTTCCTGAAACTCATACTGTAAACTGTTTTTTTGCTTAAAAGTGCCGCATCAATATCGGTATATGTTGGATATTTGACGGGATCAATTTGCGCTTTTACATTAGAGAACGAAAAAATAATTGTAATAAATAAAAGTATTTTTTTCATAAATATAAAAGCTGCCGACAGTAAATGCCGGCAGCTAAAAAATAAAATTAGTACTTACTTTTTAAGAAGTTTTACAGTTTTTTGGAAACCATCTGCTTCTATATTTAAAATCAACATATTTGAAAATTGCAGTTGAGCCGTGAAATCTAATTCTAAAACAGAGCTTGTTTCGGCGAAAGCTTTCTTATAAACAATCTGTCCCAGCAAGTTATAAGCAGTAAGCGTTAGGTTTTTAAGATTCTCCGAATTAATATTTACAACTCCTGAAGTTGGATTAGGAGAAACAATACCATCATTTTGTATGTTGTGACCAATAGTACCTAAAGAGCCGTCTTTACCCAGATTTTGTTTGAGCGCAATAACTATTGTAGCAGATTTTCCTTTGTAATCAATCGTGTTACCAGTTGCATCCACATCTGTATCAATACCTGAACCTGGATGTTGAATAGAGAAAAACCCGAATTTATGGTCAGGAGTAAAAGTAAGTCCTGTCGGTTCAGAACCAGCTGGCATTGAAGCGAAAAGTTTAACTTTAGGATTTGCCTGAGTATGATCCGGAGCTATTACCCAAATGTAATTTTTTCCACCATCCTGTAGCACCCAAAGATTCCCTAATTCATCAAAAGTCAAGTTGTCATTTCCATCTCCCCAGGCTTCTGTTTTAACTCCGTCTGTTGTGTATAAATTGTAAACCGTTGATCCGCCTCCAACAAAAACTTCTACTTCTGAAGCTGTTGTTCCGCTATCTTTTAAACGGTATACTTTATCCAGTCCTTTTGCTGTAAAATAGATTTTACCATCTAACGGACTTATTTCTACATCTTCTATTCCGTTAAATTTAGTTCCTCCTAAAGATTCAGCCAAAGAAGTTGTATTGTTTTGATCCGCTTGTGTCTTATTCGGAACCTGAATCCATGTCGCTGTAGAACCTACTGGATCTCCATTTACTATACCTTGGTCCAGTTTTAAAACATATAAATTCCCAGACGAAAGATCATTTGGAGTATCCATTGCATATTTGTATACCATGTGTGTTCCTCCGTCTTCACCATAATAAGCCAAAGTTCCTGCATCATTAACCACTACATTTTCGTGATTCATAATCCCCATTTGCCAAAGCTTACCTTTCGTTCCATTGGTGTTTTTTGAAGAAACCTCTGCAGTAGCAGGATCAATCTCTACTAACCAGCCATAATCCTTATATCCATCGCCATTTGTATCGTTACCTGTTACAGATTCCTCAGCAGTAACAATAGTTCCCCAAGGTGTAACTCCTCCTGAACAGTTTCTGATAGTTTGTACTAAACTCGCCGATGAAAAATCTACAGCTCTTGACTTTGTAAGTTCCCAAAGTTTGGTAGTAGCATTGAAATTAATTTCTGCCATCGTAACCCCACCCGGATTTGTCTCATGATTTACAGAAAGATATCCATCTGTACTGCTTGGCGTACCACCTACTTTTTTAGCCACATAACCTGTAAAATCGTTTTGCCCTCCAACAAACCCTCCTCCTTCAGTATAAGAATCACCCTCCTTAAGAATCAATTGAAATTTATGCTGTGTAGGAATAATTAATTTTGAAGTCTGTGCTGTAGGTACAATAGATGTAAAACAGCTAATATGGTTTCCGTCATTACACGAAGTATCCGGTGGAATAACTACTGGTGGAGCTGTATTCTTAAGATAAGCATCCATTCTCAAATCAGAACTGCTTGCTCCTCGGTTGTGTAATTCAATGGAAATCCTATTTGTTCCCTGTACAAAATTTGCTTTTGGGATGGAGAAAACATTATAAATACTTTCATTTGTCCCGTCAATTGTCGTACTTGAAAGTGTGGCGTAGGTAATCGTTCCAGCAGGCATATTATCCCTTACTACTTCTACTCCATTTAAAAAAACAAGAATACCATCATCTCTCATCACACCTAGCTCCACTGTCTCGGTAAGATCAGCTAAATTCACGGTAAAATCTTTAGTAAAATAAGCTGCATTTAAAGGTTTTGTGATGGTAGTAGTTACTGGATCACCATATCCTAATGGCCCATTTCCTGATTTCCAGGCTGAAATATCAAATGCAGGTTTTTTCCATTCATCAGCCAATTGTACTCCTTTGTCATCATAACTCCATGATGAAGCTTTATCAAAAATTGTAGTTTGAGCCTGAATAACTGAATTAGTCATCAATAAAAAAGCGGCAACTGAAAGTAATTTTCTTTTCACGGTATAGTGTGTTTTGTTATACAGTGCGAAGTTATTTTCCTCTGCCGGACTTTGTATTAAGTCTATTTTAAATAACTCTTGTTATAAATTAGCAAATCTTAAACTAAATGTTAACCTGTTAAGATTAAGTTAGTATTGCACTTTACTGATGTCTGTCAGGGAATTGATAAATGCGATAAGCTGCTTTATTTCTTTTTGATCAAGATTCAGTTTATCCGGAGACAATGTCTGATTTTTAATTTCCAGCCCCATTCCTTCAGCACCTCCCTCATTGTAAAAAGTGATCACTTCTTCTAAAGTTGTAAATGCTCCATTATGAAAATACGGTTTTGTAAGAGCCGCATTTCTTACAGTCATTGTCTTAAACGAATTTTCATAAATCCATGAATTTTCTTTTTTTACATTGCTGTTTATTCTTCCTTTATCATCATCAATCTCAATAGGCAATATTTGTAATGGCTGTTTTGTTACACCCAAAACTTCAGATTCATTTTCATTATAAAAAGGAGGCACTAATCCTGAAAAATGGGGCGCAAAATGACAGGTCGCGCAGGCAGCTTTTCCCATAAAAAGATTATAACCCTTTTTGGCATCTTCAGAAATTTCTTTTTCGTTTCTCATGAATTTATCAAAATCACTATTGAAAGAATATAACGAAGCAACATAAGAACTTAAGGCTTTAGAGAAGTTCTGTTTATTGACATCTCCATTTTTAAAGGCTTTTTTAAAACCTCTTTTGTACTGTGGATTTGTTTTTAGTTTTTTAATGATACTTTCATAACTGGTATTAAATTCCTGTTCATTATAGATTACATGTTCTACCTGCTGTTCAAGATAAAAAGCGCGTAAATCATAAAAGAATCTTTTAGCAAAAACAGCATTATACAGAGAAGGAGAGTTTCTTAAAACAGTTTTACCTTCTACATTACTTAAGGATTTTGTTTTTAAATCGGTAAAAGCATTTTCAGGCAAATGACATGAAGCACAGCTCATTTTTTCATTTTTGCTTAAACTTTCGTCATAGAAAATTGCTTTTCCCAAAGACCTCAATTCAGCATTATCTTCAGATGATTTTAAGAGTGTATAAAAATAAGGATTTAGAAAATCATCACTAAAAAAGTTTTTATTATTAATATTCCAGCCTGAAATTTCTTTTAAATCATCCGGAGTATTGTCCCATTTTCCCAGTTCTTCATACAAAGGCTGAAGATGATCTTTATAAAATTCTATTCTGTCAAAAGAATCAAAATTGGTGTTTTCAGAAAGGTACTTGATACTACCCGCTAATAAGTCTTCAGCTTTTTGGGTGTCAAATTTTTTAAAGTAATCATCTTTTTTAATGTAGTTATCAATTCCTTTAAGAGCATGGATAGATTCTTCGAAAACGTTAAGTGATCCCGGCGTATCAAATCCTGTAACACCCATTGTGTAAATTCTAATAAGTTCTATTCGTAGTGGCAGCGTTTTATTATTTTCTTCTGAAAACCCATTTTTTAATGTGCTTAGATAAAAATCATTATAACTATTATAAAGAAAATCTGTTATTTCCACTATCTTATCCTGTTGCGTACCAACTTCATCTGAAAAAATAAGTTCATCCAAAACCTGTAATCCTTCCGGAGGCAAGGTATTAGAAGCGGTCCCTGTCCCTTCAATATGAAATAATGGGGCGGCATTCAGATGTGTTTTTGAAAATTCAGGATAATGATACGCAACATAAAATTCTATTTCTTTATATGAATTTCTGGTATTTCTTAAAGATTTCTGTAAATCTTCTTTTGAGATTTTATGCTGCTGAAACAGATGGGTGTCTGATTTTAAAACAGTCAATTCATCCTTAAAAGTTTTTAAACCCTGATTGACTATTGCATTTGTAGTGATATATTCATTATCTCCGGGATTAAATGACATTATTACAAAACCTGTAAAAAGTGCAATACCGAGAAACAAAAAGGATTTCATATTTTTTTGTCTGCAAAAATATTTCCTTTAGCTGGCTATAATTTTAAATCCAGATTAAATAATTGGCATTTTTCAGTTAAATCAGTGCATAAAAAAACCTCATTTTTCAATGAGGTTTAATATTATTTATTCCGGACTATTCATTTTGAAAGTATCCATGAAAGCAGTCGTATAGTCTCCTGCAATGTATTTCGGATCATCCATTAATTGTCTGTGAAAAGGAATTGTTGTTTTCACTCCTTCGATTACAAATTCGTCAAGCGCTCTTCTCATTTTACTGATAGCTTCCTCACGGGACTGTGCTGTTGTAATTAACTTCGCAATCATCGAATCGTAATTTGGCGGAATACTGTAGCCAGAGTAAACATGAGTATCTAAACGAACTCCGTGACCTCCCGGCATATGAAGTGTAGTAATTTTTCCAGGTGAAGGACGAAAATCGTTGTAAGGATCTTCAGCATTAATACGACATTCGATTGCATGTAGTTCTGGTAAGTAGTTTTTTCCTGAAATCGGAATTCCTGCAGCAACCATAATCTGCTCACGAATTAAATCGTAATCAATAACCTGTTCTGTGATTGGATGCTCTACCTGAATACGGGTATTCATTTCCATGAAATAGAAATTTCTGTGTTTATCCACTAAAAATTCTACCGTTCCGGCTCCTTCGTATTTAATGAACTCAGCAGCTCTTACAGCAGCTTCTCCCATTCTTGTACGCAATTCATCTGTCATGAAAGGCGAAGGTGTTTCTTCTGTCAATTTTTGGTGACGACGCTGAACAGAACAATCTCTTTCAGAAAGGTGACATGCTTTTCCGTAAGAATCTCCCACAACCTGAATTTCGATATGACGTGGTTCTTCGATAAGTTTCTCCATGTACATTCCGTCATTTCCAAAAGCTGCAGCTGCTTCCTGACGGGCACTTTCCCATGCTTTTAAAAGCTCATCTTCTTTCCAGATCGCACGCATTCCTTTTCCACCACCACCGGCAGTAGCTTTCATCATAACTGGGTAACCAATTTCTTTGGCTGTTTTTTGTGCATGTTCAAAAGATTCTAATAATCCGTCAGAACCTGGTACACAAGGTACTCCTGCAGCTTTCATTGTCGCTTTTGCAGAAGCTTTATCTCCCATTCGGTCAATCATTTCAGGGGCTGCACCAATAAATTTGATTCCATGCTCCTGACAAATTTTAGAGAATTTAGCATTCTCTGAAAGAAATCCGTATCCCGGATGTATTGCATCTGCATTTGTAATTTCTGCAGCAGCAATAATATTTGACATTTTTAAATACGATAAGTTACTTGGAGGAGGACCAATACAAACCGCTTCATCAGCAAACTTAACGTGTAAGCTTTCCGCATCGGCTGTAGAGTAAACTGCTACAGTTTTAATTCCCATTTCCTTGCATGTACGAATTACACGTAGTGCAATTTCTCCTCTATTCGCAATTAATATTTTTTTAAACATCTTTTTAAAATTAGATAATTAGATAATTAGATAATTGGATAATTAGATTTCAAGCACTTTCGAAAAAGTCTAAAATGTAACGATCTAACGATCTAAAATTAAGATGGATCAACTAAGAATAAAGGCTGGTCAAATTCTACAGGAGACATGTCGTCAACAAGAATTTTCACAATTTTACCTGAAACTTCTGATTCAATTTCGTTGAATAATTTCATTGCTTCAATCACACAAAGAACATCACCTTTAGCGATTGTGCTTCCTACTTCAGTGAAAACTGGTTTATCCGGAGATGGTTTTCTGTAGAATGTTCCAATGATAGGAGATTTTATTGTAATATATTTAGAATCGTTGGCAGCTGGTGCTTCCGAAGTTACATTTACAACTACCGGAGCAGTAACCTGAGGAACTGCAGTCTGAGGTATAACGGTCTGAGCTGGTAATTGCTGTACATAAGTAGCCTCCGTTGTATTTGTCTCTAAAGTTGTTCTGATGGTAATTTTTACATCATCCATTTCTAACTTTACCTCTGCAACACCCGAATTTGCTACAAATTTGATTAGGTTTTGAATTTCTTTTAAATCCATAATGATTCGTTTTTAGTTTTAATTTATTTCTTATCGTAAGCCCATTTCAGGTAAATAGATCCCCAAGTGAATCCACCTCCGAAAGCAGCAAAAATAACATTATCTCCTTTTTTGAACTTGTGCTCAAAATCAGCCAATACTAATGGTAAAGTTCCAGAAGTTGTATTACCATATCTTTCGATATTTACAAGTACTTTAGACTCATCAAGATCCAGTCTCCCTGCTGTAGCATCTATAATACGTCTGTTTGCCTGATGTGGCACCAGCCAGCTTACTTCTTCTTTTGTCAAATTATTTCTTTGCAAAATTAATTCACTTGCATCAGCCATATTAGTAACAGCATATTTAAACACTGTTTTACCGTCCTGCATAATATTGTGCTGTCTGTTTTTAATGGTCTCCTCAGAAGCAGGAATTAAAGAACCTCCTGCAGGAATTTTAAGAAAATCTCGTCCTACGCCATCGCTTCGTAAATACTCATCCTGTAAACCTAAACCTTCATAATTAGGTTCGAATAAAACTGCTCCAGCTCCATCACCAAAAATGATACAGGTAGATCTGTCTGTATAATCTACAATTGAGGACATTTTATCGGCACCAATTAGTAATACCTTTTTATAACGACCTGATTGTACATAAGCTGCTGCTGTAGACATTCCGTATAAAAAACTGGAACAGGCCGCTTGTAAATCGTAGGCAAATGCATTAGTTGCACCAATTTCTGTAGCAACATGTACACCTGTAGCAGCCACCATCATATCCGGTGTTGCTGTTGCCATTATTACCATATCAATTTCTAACGGATCAATATTGGCTTTTGCTATTAAATCTTGTGCTGCTTTTATAGCAAGATAAGAAGTCCCTTTATCAGCATCTTTAAGAATTCTTCTTTCTTTTATTCCGGTACGGGTAGTAATCCATTCATCATTGGTATCAACCATTGTTTCTAGTACTTTATTAGAAAGTACAAAGTCAGGAACGTATCCTCCAACAGCGGTAATTGCGGCTGTGATTGTATTCATTATATTCTATTATTTCCTCTCAAATATTTCTATTTGAAAAATTTTTAAAAGACGTGAAAATTACAAAAAAAAATCTAAACGTATTGTCGTAAAATTCTTTAAAAAATAAAGTTATATCCAACAAAAAAAACTCTCACATAGTGAGAGTTCCAATATCATTTACAAAAATGTATTAAGCAACCGCTTCAGATTTATCGATAACAACTTGCCCTCTGTAGTACATTTTACCTTCATGCCAGTAAGCTCTGTGGTATAAATGCGCTTCACCTGTAACAGGACATGTAGCGATTTGAGCTACAGTAGCTTTATAATGTGTTCTTCTCTTATCTCTTCTTGTTTTCGAGGTTTTTCTCTTAGGATGTGCCATTTTACTATATTATTTATCCGTTAATAGTTTTTTTAATTTTTCCCAACGCGGGTCAATATCTTCTTCTTGTTTACTCTCTTGCTTTTGTTCTTTAACCTTTAACTCATTTAGTTTTGTAAGCGCTTCTGTCTTCAAAGTTCCATCTTTTACACCCGGATGAATTCTTTTTTGCGGAATTGACAATACAATCATTTCAAAAATGTACTGCGCTACATCTATTTCAAATTCACCATGAGGCAAGATGAGCAACTCTTCATTATCATTATTGAATTCTTCTCCAAAACGAACGATGAGCTTCATTTTCCCTTTAACAGGCAAGTCAAAATCTTCACTGGTCAGATCACAAGGAACGTTTACTGTACCTTTGTGTTTGAAATCCAACTCCAGCATATTGCTTTTCTTATCTAAAACTAAACTGACTTTGATATCTGAATTTTGAAATTCATCATAGTCAAAGTCCTCAAAGAACTTATTATTTATTTGATACTCAAAATGGTGTTTTCCTAGCTTTAACCCCACGAAAGGAATTAAAAATTCTTTTGTCTTGCTCATTTCAACATCAATTTGTACAATTAGGTTCTAAAACTCAGATACCTGAATTGGGGTGCAAAGATATAAAATTATTATAAAACTAATAATCTTATTGACCTTTTTTTGTTTATAACTGTTTTTCTTTTATTTTAAGAGGTTTTTTGCTAATCTCCTCATACTGATTACGTGAACGAAACACATCAATTGCCAGATAGACGGCTTCTTTGAAAGAATTGTAATCTGCCATATCCTTTCCGGCAATATCATAAGCCGTACCGTGATCCGGAGAAGTCCTTACCTTATTCAGACCAGCTGTATAATTTACACCTTTCCCAAAAGATAAAGTTTTAAACGGAACTAATCCCTGATCATGATATGTTGCTACGACGGCATCATATTTTTCGTATTGCCCACTTCCAAAAAAACCATCTGCAGGAAAAGGCCCAAAAACCATTGTCCCTTCGTCAAATATTTTTTTCAAGACAGGCTTTAACACTAAATCTTCTTCCTTACCAATAACACCTCCGTCTCCACAATGTGGATTTAATCCTAAAACCGCAATTTTCGGTCTTACAATACTAAAGTCCTGAATTAAGGATTTACAAATGGTATTTATTTTTCTCCTAATCAATTCTTCTGTCAGATAAGAAGACACTTCGTTTAAAGGAACATGATCGGTCAGCAGTCCTACCCTCAAATCATCATGAACCATCATCATTAGCGCATCGCCTTCCAGCTCCTGATCCAGATAATCTGTATGCCCCGGAAATTTAAAATCTTCCGACTGGATATTATATTTATTAATTGGAGCTGTTACCAACACATCAACCTCACCTTCTTTCAGTGCTTTTGTAGCTGCAACAAATGATTTTATAGCATACTGACCTATTTTCTCATCATTAGTACCTAAATTAATATCGACTCCTTCTTTCCAAAGATTATAAACATTTACTTTCCCCGGAATTACCTGATCTAATTTATCTACTCCATGAAACTGAACTGTAGAGGTAAAACTCTTTTTTACAAAGGAAAGAATCTTAGCATTTGCAAAAATAACCGGCGTACATAATTCCAACATACGGGAATCTTCGAATGTTTTCAATATAACTTCGCTTCCAATACCGTTTAAATCTCCGACTGAAATTCCAACAATTATATTTTCTGCTTTTTTATTCATGAGCTCCAATTATTTATTACTAATTTTGATGTGCAAATTTAGTAAAATAAAACCAACAATGTTTACAGGAATTATAGAAACCTTAGGAAGGATTCACGAAATACAAAAAGACCAGAACAACCTTCATATCACAATAGACTCTTCTATTACAAATGAATTAAAAATTGACCAAAGTGTTTCACACAATGGCATCTGTCTGACAGTAGTCGCCATAAAAGATTCCTTTTATACTGTGACAGCCATTAATGAAACCATTCTGAAAACCAATATTGGAGACTGGAAAATTAATGACATTGTTAATTTAGAAAGAGGAATGAGACTTGGCGAACGTCTTGACGGACATATAGTACAAGGCCATGTAGACCAAACCGGAACCTGCACCAACATTGAAGAAGCAAACGGAAGCTGGAATTACACGTTTGAATACGACAAAAACCTAAACAACATCACCATCGAAAAAGGGTCAATAACCGTAAATGGCGTCAGCTTAACTGTTGTAAACTCAAAAACAAACGAATTCAGTGTTTCGATAATACCTTATACCTTTGAAAATACAAATTTCAAAAATTTCAAAGTTGGCACTAAGATTAATTTAGAATTTGACGTTGTCGGAAAATACATTTCAAGATTGTATGCTATAAATAAATAGCCCTAAAACGCTTCCACAAAAAACAAAAACTTCACTCTACACTGAAGCTTTTGTTTTTGTTTGTTTTATATATATAGTATACACTCCCAACAGAAAACCGGCAGCAATTAACACAGCTAAAAACTCGCCATCAATTGGCACAGAAGGAGGTGCAACAGGACAAGTAGGGCAGGGTGGCTGAGCAAAAACCATTACCGCATTAAACAACATCAGTAACAAAATTGCAATTTTACCTGGTATTTTCATAGAATGGGACAATTTAAAATCTTAGAATAATACTAAAAATGTTTTGTTTGAATTTCTACAAAAGCGTGGTTCTTTCACAAAAATCTGCTACAAATGTATGCTTTTTATTCAAAAAACATCAAACCAAAACAAAAAAAGCTTCATAAAAATTATGAAGCTTTTTTCTGTGGTCCCACCTGGGCTCGAACCAGGGACCACCTGATTATGAGTCAGGTGCTCTAACCAGCTGAGCTATAGGACCGGTTAAGAGTTTGCAATATTACTACTATTTTTTATTTGCTCCAAATATTTTGCGCTATGATTTGTATATAAATTTAAATATTTACATTTATCACTCAAATCAAATTGATTATCAATCAATTATTTTAATAAAAAAAATCATCTGATTTCCTGACAAAGCTCTATCAAAACACCATTTGTGCTTTTTGGATATAAAAAAACCACTAATTTATTATCGGCACCTTTTCTAGGAATATCATTTATCAGCTCAAAACCTTCTTTTTTCAACCGTTCCATTTCTGCAAAAATATCCTCAACATCAAAAGCAATATGATGTATCCCTTCTCCTTTTTTTTCTAAAAACTTTGCAATTGGACTTTCCGGATCGGTTGCCATCAAAAGTTCAATTTTATTAGCTCCTGTCTGAAAAAAAGAAGTAACAACTTTTTCTGTTTCTACCGTTTCTGTTTTATAAGACGCAACACCTAATAATTTCTCAAACAAAATATTGGCCTCATCCATATTTTTGACTGCAATTCCTATATGCTCAATTTTATTTACCATAAATATTACAATTTTTTATTGACTGATGTAAGTGTTAAAATAACCACATTCTGCAATTACATCCTGATAGTATTTTGTGTCTGAGTATTCCTTTTGCAGTGTTTTGAATCCGTTCCATGCTATAAAATTAATTTTATCATCCTGAATTCCCCACCAGTTCTTAGCTGTACTGTATTTATTATTATAATATTGATTGCGCTCACATTTTGCCATCAAATAAATACATTTTGCCTTTTGTTCTTTTGTAGCAGCTACTTCAAATGCTTTTTGATAATACATTTTGGAAACACTACAATTGGTTATCATTTCCTTCATTGGCCCCCTAAATGAATAAGGACTTGATCCATATCCTACAATATTCGTTTCATAAAAAGTTCTTCCGTTTCCAAAATGCGTAATATTATAAAATGCATTTCCAAGCAGTAAATTATTAGTATACTCATCCTCTTTTTGAGCTACTTTATCCTGTATTATTTTTATAGTATTTAAAAAATCATTAAACGAATATTTCTTCTTTTGATAAGCAGCGTGATCACAGTCATGACAATCTTTTATACTCCCATTAAAAGGATTTCCCAAAAAGAGCATATTCTGAATCGAATCTGTTTCTTTCATAAAAGCAATTGCTTCCGGAATTTTATTTTTGAAAGTCGCCTGAACTGCCTGAAAATTATTGATATCTTTTAGCTTCAAGCTATAAATTTCTGAACCAATTTTTTCAATTTCAGATTTATTAGTCTTAGTCAGAAACTTTTTCATAGCCAGTAAATCTTTTTCATTATCATAAAAAGAATTTCCTTCTCCCCAATAATAATCCTGTGAATTGCCGAACAATTCGGCCATAACCGGATTTGATTCTTCTTTGTAAAGCGCCGCCAGATATCGCTTACTCCATGCCGAAGCATTTTGATAACGAAATTCCTGCCCTTTGTATGTTTTAGGCAATTCCTGGTAGAGCCAATTTAAATCAGCTAAAATTGTTTTCTCGTTTTTAGGTGTAAGCTTGTCAATTTTACTTAGATTATTTACAAATCGAAGCAATCGTAACTGATTAATAGAAAGTTTAGTTTTCGGCATTGTTTTTTCTGCTTTATCAAAATTTGCATCTGCTTTTGCGTAATCTGCTTTTAAAATTTGTAAATATCCCAACGCAATATCCCACAAATAAGACTGTTTTGCATTTCCGGATGCAGCAATTCTGGTTACGAGATCAAAAGCTTTTGTATTTATTTTGCTTTTATTTTCTAATTTATTTTCTGCTACAGTAAGATATTTTGAAATTTTGTAATCGTCTGACCTTTGATAAAACTCATTATTTACCTGCTGTTCCTGTTTATTTACCAATCGTGTTAACAAATAATCCAGATGCTGGTTTTTAGGATCTAATCCATATATTTTCTCTATTGCCTGAACTTCATCTTTGTAATATCCGTGAATAGCCCAAAGCGCTGCTTTTTCATCATTACTTTTAGCCATTGTCAACGATTTATTCCAGTCTGATTCGTTTTTTGGACGAAAGCTGTAGGCTGTTACCACTCGCATTTCCGGACATTTATCAAAAACCAAAGCATACAAATAATTTGAAACCGCATATTGTTTTGATTTATGCTGAATTCCGGCAACATAAGCCAAGGCCCTGTAATACAAACTGTTTTTCGGTACTGATTTTTCGGTTTTATTAAAGAATGTAATTGCTTTTTGCTTGTTGTTACTATAAAAATAAGCCTTCATAGTCAAAAACCAATATCTGTTTTTCAAAAACGGATCAGAAGTTGTGTTGTAAACATTTTCAATAGACTGAATCATTTTCAAATCGTTAAACGTTTTAGCCACTACAGGTTCATAACTCCAATAATCTTTATTTACTGAAACTGTTTCAATCTTCTGTGCCAAATACAAAAATTCGATAAAGCTTTTAACTTTCGCATCTTTCAAATCCATCTTTTTGCTCCATTTTGTAGCTGCCTGATTTTGCTTTTTGGTTTTAAGAAAAACGTGCAGCTGGGTTACATCCGTTTTATTTTGCGAAACTTTCTTTTCCTCAGAATAAGACCGTCTTTCTACTTCTCCAATCAAAAAATAATTAACTGTAGTTGTATCAACTTTTGTTTTCAAATATTTATTCCAGTCAGATTTGATTTCATTATTAAATCTGGAATTATGCTCAGTATCAAAACCAATTCCATAAAAAATATCACCGGACAAAAAAAGCGGCGTATAGGATTCGTCAACAAATGTTTCAGGTGTAAAATTAGAATCTCCTCCAAAATAACCAAAATCTCCATCTGCACAGGCAAATATCACTCCGTAAGCAAGAAGCAAAGAAGCGCTAGAAACAAGAAACAACTTGTTTAAAAATATTCTTTTCATAGTTTTTTATATTGAATTCATCAAGGTCGTAAAAAATAATTTCATTTGGGGGCTGAGCCAGATTGTCTTGTAAATCCTGAGCCATTTCTTTTAAATCTTCAGAAGAAACAGACTCTGTTTTTAGCAAATCATTCTCTTCATAAAAAACGCCATTTTTATAATTAGAGTGTTTAACTTTAAAAAAAACAGAATTCATTTGCTCGAAATTTTCATCTTCTTTGAGCGATGAAACATGCAGTTTTGAACGCAGTCCAATCACTTTTTGATTTCTGATATGCACTGCCCAGGAATATATAGGCAAAGCAAAGTTAAGATGCAGCGGATATCTTTTTAAACTTTTAAGATAACGTTCTGCCACTTTCCTGTCATATATAGAATTTAACGAGTCAGGAGCAATCTTACCCATGTTGTAATACATTAAAACTCCAGAATCAGCATTTGGTATTTTGGTTTTTCTGAAATATTTTACCTGATGCAATCGTATTGTCACCGAAAGTTTCTTCTGCGAAAGCTTTTTCAAAACTTCAATAAAATTCAGATAATTATCCTTGCTAGAAAGTGTCCAGTCGCAGTCGATTTGAATTTCTTTGTTGTATATTTTATTTTTTAAACTGATTTCGTTTACCAGCTTAATCGTTTTTTGAGCCAAATCTTCTAAATTGATATTTTGCTTCAGCATCACTTTGTTTTTGACATAAACCACAGGAACTATATCAAAATCATTCATTTTTTCCTGAAAACGAACCGGCGTAAGAGGAATTGGATTTTCATCATTCGGATTTAAATCAATGTCAAAATAACGGATATAAATTTTTCTGACATTATTTTCATGAATGGCTTTTTTTTCAGTTTCTGATAATTTAAAAATGGTTTTCCAGTAATAAAATGAAACAACTGGCTTAGCTTTTTCATTACAAGAAACCAACAAAAGGAAGAGCAACACCAAAAAGAAATTCTTTTTCAAACCTGCAATATTAAATTCTAACTCAAATGTAAGAATATTATAGTCTGATTGCAGATTGTCAGAAAAAAAATTATGGAATTTAAACGATGTTTGAAAAGCCAATAAAACGATAAAAAATTTCGATTAAAGCAAATATAATTGTTATTTTGTGGAATTAAATCACAAATCGTTATGCTGAAAAACAGTTTAAAATATTTTTCTTTTTTATTTGTATTTTTAATGCTAAGCTGCGCAAAACGCGGCAGTATAACAGGAGGTTTAAAAGACACACTTGCTCCAATATTAAAATCAAGCACTCCTAAAAACTTCAGCACCGATTTCAAGGCAGACGAAATCATTCTGACATTTGATGAATATGTAAAACTTAAAAACGCCAATAAACAGCTAATTGTTTCTCCCCCTTTGAAAAATCCGCCAATTATTGAGCCAACTAATGCAAGTAAATTTATCAGTATAAAAATAAAAGATACTTTACAGCCTAATACTACTTACAGCTTCAATTTTGGGCAAAGCATTGCTGACAATAACGAAGGAAACCCCTTAAATCAATTCAAATACGTATTTTCAACAGGTTCTTACATTGATTCACTTGCGTTAAACGGAAAAATTAAAGATTCCTATGAAAAAAATGCCGATAACTTTGTATCTGTAATGCTATATGAGGTTAATGACAAATTCAAAGATTCTGTTATTTATAAAGAAAATCCACGATACATTACCAATACTCTAGACAGTTTAACGACTTTTCGTTTAGAAAACCTAAAAGCAGGAAAATATCTTTTGGTTGCATTAAAAGACAAGGGAAGCAATAATAAATTTAACCCAAAGGATGATAAAATAGGCTTCCTTAAACAACCTATAACCATCCCAAACGATACCGTATTTGAACTGGAATTATTCAAAGAACAACTTCCTTTAAAAGCATTCAAACCAATCCAGGCTTCCGGAAACAGATTACTGCTTCCGTATGAAGGAAAACGAAACTTTAAAGATTCAAAACCTAAAATTGTACTTAAAAACGGCAATGAAGTTCTTGAAACCATTATAACTCAATTTCCAAAAAAGGACTCTTTGCAAGTTTGGTATAAACCTTTAAAAGCAGATTCATTATCATTAGAAATCAACAAGGACAACTATGATAAAAAATTTACATTCAAAATTAAAAACCAAAAGAAAGACACCCTGAACATTACAGCTTTACAAAATGGAATCATACATTTCAGGGATCGCTTTACACTGGAAACAGCTACACCGCTTGTCAAATTTGACAAATCAAAAATAAAATTAGTTAACAAAGATTCTGCTGCAGTTGCTTATACAACTGAATATGATGAATTTGAACAAAAACTATACATCGATTTTAAAAAAGAGCCTTCCGAAAAGTACAATTTTACTTTTTTACCGGGTGCATTAACCGATTTTTATGAAAAATCGAATGATACCTTATCATACAAACTCACTACACGAGAAGTGGAAGAATACGGCAATCTTACACTGAATTTACAAAATGCAAAACGTTTTCCAATTATAGTTGAATTAACCAATAAAAAAGGAGACGTTGTAATGGCGAGCGATTATTCTGAAAAACAGACCCAATTTGATTTTCTACTTTTAGAGCCAAGTGTATATACTGTACGAATTATTTATGACGACAATAAAAACAAAGCATACGATACCGGTAGCTATTTAGAAAAAAAATATGCCGAAGAAGTTTTTTATTATCAGCAAGAAATTGATTTGCATGCGAACTGGGACAAAGTTGAATCTATAGATTTAAGCATTCCCTACAGTCCGGAACTGGCTAAGAAGAATGAAGAAGCAAAAATAAAAGCAGAAAAAAAGAAAAAGAAAACTGCATTTTAAATTTTAATTTCAAAGCCGTCTTTATCATTCAGGAAATTCACTTTTTCACGGGTTTCAAGCATTATATTTTTGTCTAATTCAACTAAAAAAACACCTTCATTTTCCTGAGGCTGTAGAATATAATTTCCTAAAAAATCAACAACTTGCGAATGACCATTATGCTCGAAGTTATTCGCATCCTCCCCTATCCTGTTGACTCCAATGACATAACTAAGATTTTCAACCGCACGGGCTCTTAACAGAATATCCCAAGCATTAATCCTTACTTTAGGCCAGTTGGCAACATACAAAAGCAAGTCATAATTTTCTACATTTCTGATAAAGACAGGGAAACGCAAATCATAACAAACCTGAAGGCAAATTTTCCAGTCTTTATACTCAACAATCTGTTTTTTAGTCCCGGCAGTATAAATTTTATCTTCTCCTGCCAGTGTAAATAAATGCCTTTTATCATAGTAATGAATTTCACCAGTCGGAAAAACAAACAATAACCGATTATAGCATTTATCTTCCTCAGAAATAATCAGACTTCCTGCAATCGCACAATTATTGCTTTTCGCTAAATCCTGCATCCACAAAACAGTTTCCCCCTGCATCGTTTCTGCCATTTTTGAGGCATTCATACTAAATCCTGTCGAGAACATTTCCGGAAGTACAATCAAATCAACTAAAGCTTTTATTTCGTTTATTTTAGCCTCAAAATTAGTTCTGTTATCTTTTGGGCTCTCCCAAATCAGATTCGATTGAATAAGTGCGATTTTCATGTTGTTTAATTTTATATAAAGATAAAAAAAACGCATCCAAAATTTAATGAATGCGCTTTTAAGAAAACTTTTTTAAGCATAAACCAACTTTGGTCTTTCTCCTTTAATTTTGAATTAATAGTAATAGTAGTTCATTGTTGTGGTATTAGACGGAGTTGTACTTCCAGCATAATAATATTTTTCTACGGCTTTTATAAGATTTTTATTTTTATCATACGTATTTTCAAATTTGACAGTTGCCGTCAATTTATCATTATACGAACTATATATATTTATATTTTTTAAATTATTGACAGATACCTGACTACCCATGGAATATCTAAATGCATCTGGTTTTACTCCTGATAAATAATTATTCCCCTCGTCATGCTCTATTTTATAATATTCATCCGAGAATCCCGTCCCTGGTGCTTCATAACGAATTAAATTTCCATTAGCGTATTGAAAAAATTCCTCAGTATCAACATCTGTAACTTCATCACATGATGTGTTTTCACCACCAGTGATCTGGATATAATGTTTTATAGAAGTCAGACCAAATCCTGAATAGCTCTGACTAATTCTGTCTGCTGAATTTGTCACATAATCTGATTCGGTTTCTTTTCGGTCAATACAAATATTAGTAATCAGTCCGTTTGTATATTCCAGTGTATTCAATTGTTGTATTACGTCAGAAGGGCTAGATATATAGTATTCTTTCAAATTCCAGCTAATCATTTTATTAGATGTGTCATAATTAAAAGTTGTCTGGTAAAATTTTGATTGATCTTTTATAGTTAGCTTAGAAATATTTCCTGCACTGTTATATTCATATTCACTTGTTTTTATTACAAAATCGTTTTGAATTTCTTCAACTTTTCTTATTTTGTTGGAAGATGAATTTTGGGAATCATCTGATGCTGAATCACTAGAACAAGCAATCAGAAAAGAAGTTAGCATCAATAGTAGTAATTTTTTTTTCATATATATTTAATTGATTTTACAAATGCTTTTTTATTAAATGCGAAAGCATTTTTTTTCAAATATAAATAAAATATTAAGATTATTTATACTACAAAAAAAGCTTCCCGATTACTTGGGAAGCTTTTATATTATTCAGTCTAAATGACAAATTAAATTATCCTTTTAAACTTGCTGCTAAATACTCACGGTTCATACGTGCAATATTTTCAAGAGAAATTCCTTTAGGGCATTCTACTTCACAAGCTCCGGTGTTAGTACAGTTACCAAAACCTTCTAAATCCATTTGGTGAACCATGTTTAATACACGCTCTGTAGCCTCAACTTTACCTTGTGGCAATAAAGCATATTGAGATACTTTTGCACCAACGAACAACATTGCAGAAGAGTTTTTACAAGTGGCTACACAAGCACCACAACCAATACACGCAGCAGCATCAAATGATTTATCTGCATCGTCTTTGTTAATTGGAATTGTATTGGCATCGATTGTATTTCCTGAAGTGTTTACAGAGATAAATCCACCTGCATGCTGAATTCTGTCGAATGAACTTCTGTCAACAACTAAATCTTTAATTACAGGAAAAGCTTTTGCTCTGAATGGCTCGATAAAAATCGTATCACCATCTTTAAACATACGCATGTGCAACTGACAAGTTGTAACACCTCTGTCCGGACCGTGTGCTTCACCGTTGATAAATAAAGAACACATTCCGCAGATTCCCTCACGGCAATCGTGATCAAATGCAACAGGTTCTTCTCCTTTATTGATTAATTGTTCATTAAGAACGTCAAGCATTTCAAGGAAAGACATGTCTGGTTCGATTCCGTCAATTGGGTAATCAACGATTCCTCCTTTATCCTGGGCGTTTTTCTGACGCCATATTTTTAATGTAAGTTTCATACCTTTTTAGTTTGAAAGTCATAAAGTCGAAAGTCGAAAGTCGCCTGGCACATTTTGCCTTTTAACTTTAAGACTTTGGGCTTTCGACCAAATTCTTATTTATAGCTACGCTGTACTAATTTAATGTTTTCGTAATTAAGAGGTTCTTTGTGTAACACTGCATCACTTGGTTTTCCTTTGTATTCCCAGGCTGCAACGTATGCAAAGTTTTCGTCGTCACGAAGTGCTTCTCCTTCTTCTGTCTGGTATTCCTCACGGAAGTGACCTCCACAAGATTCGTTACGGTGTAAAGCATCTTTCGCAAACAACTCTCCTAACTCTAAGAAATCGGCAACACGTATTGCTTTTTCTAATTCCTGATTAAATTCGTTAGCACTTCCAGGAACTTTTACATCTTTATAAAACTCTTCACGTAAAGCGGCAATTTCTTCCATAGCTTCAGCTAAACCTTTAGCATTACGAGCCATACCTACTTTATTCCACATAATTTTACCTAATTTCTTGTGGAAATAATCTACAGAATGAGTTCCATTATTATTGATAAAATTATTGATTAGATCTTTTACTGATTTTTCAGCTTCAACGAATTCCGGCAAGTCTGTAGAGATTGGTCCCATTTTAATATCCGGAGCTAAGTAATCCCCGATAGTATATGGCAACACAAAATATCCATCAGCTAATCCCTGCATCAAAGCAGAAGCCCCTAGTCTATTTGCTCCGTGATCAGAGAAATTAGATTCTCCAATTGAGAAACATCCCGGAATTGTAGTCATTAAGTTGTAATCAACCCAGGTTCCCCCCATTGTATAGTGAACAGCAGGGTAAATCATCATTGGTGTTACATAAGGATCTTCGTCAACAATTTTCAGGTACATTTGGAATAAGTTTCCGTATTTACTTTTTACGATTGCAGTTCCTAATTTAGTCACTAATGCTTTATCATTAGCATCCAAACCTTTTACATAAGCCGCTTCTTTTCCGTAACGTTCAATAGCCGCAGCAAAATCTAAGTAAACTGCTTCTCCGGTTTTATTAACTCCAAAACCGGCATCACATCTTTCTTTTGCTGCACGGGACGCAACGTCACGAGGCACTAAGTTACCAAACGCCGGATATCTTCTTTCTAAGAAATAATCTCTTTCTTCTTCAGATAAGTCAGTTGCTTTTTTTCTTCCTTCACGAATTGCCTGAGCATCTTCTAATTTTGCAGGAACCCAAATACGACCGTCATTACGTAACGATTCAGACATCAAAGTCAATTTAGACTGGTGATCTCCAGAAACCGGAATACATGTTGGGTGAATTTGTGTGTAACAAGGATTTGCGAAAAACGCTCCTTTTTTATGAATTTTCCAGGCTGCTGTTGCGTTACTTCCCATAGCATTTGTTGAAAGGAAGAATACATTACCGTATCCTCCAGAACCAATTACTACAGCATGAGCAGAATGTCTTTCGATTTCACCTGTAATTAAGTTACGGGCGATAATTCCTCTTGCTTTTCCATCAATGACAACCAATTCAAGCATTTCATGACGGTTGTACATTTTTATTTTTCCACGACCAATCTGACGGTTCATTGCAGAATAAGCTCCTAACAATAATTGTTGTCCGGTTTGTCCTTGTGCGTAAAATGTACGGGAAACCAAAGTTCCTCCAAAAGAACGGTTATCTAATAATCCGCCATATTCACGAGCCAATGGCACCCCTTGAGCCACACACTGGTCAATAATATTTGCAGAAACCTCAGCCAAACGGTGAACGTTTGCCTCACGTGCACGGTAGTCACCCCCTTTTACAGTATCGTAGAACAATCTGTAAACTGAGTCACCGTCACCCTTATAATTTTTTGCAGCATTGATACCTCCTTGTGCAGCGATAGAGTGCGCACGACGTGGAGAATCCTGAAAGCAAAATGCTTTTACGTTATATCCTAACTCAGCCAAAGTAGCCGCAGCAGAACCTCCAGCCAAACCTGTACCAACAACGATAATATCTAAATTACGTTTGTTAGCCGGGTTTACTAAATTAATATGATCTTTATAATTTGTCCATTTGTCCGCTATAGGACCATTTGGAATTTTTGAATCTAATGCCATTATAATTGATATTAATTATTGAAATGATGAAATAAAGCGATAATTACGAAAAGTGCCGGAACTACAACTGAGAACCAGTAACCCACTTTTGCCAAAAATCTTGAGTATTTGTTGTGCATCCCTACAGACTGAAGAGAAGATGCAAACCCGTGCCATAAGTGGAATCCTAAAAGGATAAAAGACACGCAGTACAATCCTGTACGGATCGGGTCATGAAATTTATGAACTAACTCTCCATAATACCTAGTAGCATCTGGTGCTGTTCCTGCTATGTATTTATACGTAACTTCAGGAAACCAGAAATCATAAAAATGCAATCCTAAGAATGCTAAAATAACCAATCCAGAAATAATCATATTTCTAGAACTCCATGATGCGTTTGCAGCCCCATTGTAATTCGCATACGCAATAGGTCTTGCAGCTCTGTTTTGAACAGTAAGTACAAATCCCATTACGAAATGGAAAATTACTCCTATTGCCAAAATTGGTTGCATTACAAATTGTATTAGCGGATTGTAACCCATAAAATGTGAAGCCTCGTTAAAAACGTCTTCACTAATAACAGAAATGAAGTTTAAGGTAACATGCAGCGCTAAAAACGTGATTAAGAATATTCCCGAAAGAGCCATAGCTACTTTCTTTAAGATGGAAGCATTCAATAGTGCAGATTGTGCCATAAGTGTTTAAGTAGTTTTGTTTTAAAAATTAAGCAAAAATAACTCAAATACACATCAACTACAACCATTTCGTTGTTATTTATAATCATTTTAAAATAGACTACGTATACGTACTTTTACGTATAAAAAAAAACAGATTACTCATTAATTTATTATAAAAATTTTCATATCTATAATTAAGTCGATTTATTTCAGACAATATGCATCCCGTAAAAAAATAACAAAAATTTACTAAATTATTATTTTACTTCAACTTTTGGCTTGTTTTCTACAAATGTACCGTTAAACAGGAATTTTATATTCCTAAAAAATTGCCATTCCATTCTAATAACTTTACCTTTACCGCCTTCAAAAAAAATGAGAATGAAAACAGGAATTGATGCTATTTCTTTTGATGTAGCCAACATACATTTACCCATAAAAACATTGGCTGTTGCCAGAAATATTGAACCCGAAAAACTCGAAAAAGGTCTAGGCTTACTAAAAATGACGTTCCCTGACGTTCATCAGGACGCTGTAGTTTTTGGAGCAAATGCCTTGACAAAATTGATCATTGACAATAATATAAACCTAAACGAAATCAGCCGAATCTATGTTGGTACAGAAAGCGGCATTGACAGTTCAAAACCAATTGCTTCTTATCTGATTAGTTTGATGGAGCAAAAGTTTGGAGAAGATTCTTTGGCAGAATGTGACGTGGTCGATTTTACATTCGCTTGTATTGGCGGAGTTGACGCTTTACAAAACTGTCTTGATTTTGTAAAATTAAATCCGGAGAAAAAAGCAATTGTCGTAACCAGTGATTTTGCCAAATACGATTTAAATTCAGGCGGAGAATATACTCAGGGCGCCGGTGCTGTTGCCATGCTGATTACTGCAGATCCAAAAATCATTGCTTTTGATGACAATTGGGCAACCAGCACAAAAGGTGTTTTTGATTTCTTTAAACCATACAGAACGATTTCAAAAGAAGCCATTACACAAAACACAAATAACGACTCCTGGTTTGACAATTTAGAAGCCGAAATCGAAATCCATAAAGATCAGCCGGTTTTTGACGGACAATATTCAAATCAGTGTTATATGGATCGTACACGAAACGCTTACTTTTCATTCAAGAAACTAAAAAATACTACCGAAACTTTATACAACACCTGGCACAGTATTGTGATGCATTTGCCTTACTCTTTCCAGGGAAGAAGAATGTTGTCTGAAATCTACGCTTTAGACAGTGCCGGGAAAATTATTGCTGATGATATTGCGCCTGCTGATTATCAGGCAAAAATTAAAGAAGTTGCAAAATCTGATGATTACAGAACTTTTGTTACCAAAAAATTACAGCCTGCTGAATTGGCTTCTTCTTTAATTGGAAATCTTTACACCGGATCTATCTTCATGGGATTATTGTCGACTCTGGCTCATTTTTATGATACTAACAAAGAAGTTGCAGAGACTAAATTCGGTTTCTTAGCTTACGGAAGCGGATCGAAATCGAAAGTTTTTGAAGGTACAATTCAACCGGAATGGAAATCAGCTCTAGTGAATGTGAAACTTTTTGAAAACTTAGCAGAAAGCGTAGAAATTGACTTCAACACTTACGAAAGTCTTCACAAAAAAGAACAAAAACAAAGTGTCAGAACTCCAAAAAACGAATGGATTTTAGAACGAATCGAAAAAGATATTCCAACTTTGGTTGGGGCGCGTTATTATAAATGGGTGGATTAACTAAATTCCAATAAAAAAATCCAAATTCCAAAAACCGAAGCAGAAAAAATTCTCTGCTTCGGTTTTTTGTTTTTCAAACTTCACTGTTAAGATTGAAAAATTTTCTCACCACGGACTTTCTTCCGTTTCATCTTCAATGTCGTTACTGAAATACTTTCCTGTTGGCGCATTGTCCTTCGTTAAGGTATGTTTTACAATAAAACTCGCCGCACTTTCAACCGTACCGGGTCCGCTATGGTGATTGAAATCTGTTGCGGTATAGCCCGGATCAATTGCATTTACTTTAAAAGACAATTCTTTTAACTCATAAGCCAACGCAATAGTATAAGCATTCAAAGCTGCTTTCGATGTCCCGTAACCGGCTGTTTTGATTCCATAATATTTCCAGCTAGGGTCGCTGTGCAATGTTAAAGAACCAAGACCCGAAGTAATATTACTGATTCTTGGGCTTTCGGATTTTTTAAGCAATTCTAAAAAAGTCTGAGTAACGTTTATTACACCAAAGAAATTAGTGTCAAATACTTTTTGAATATCAGCAATGGGTGTATCTGATGCGTGCTGTGGATTTGTTCCCAATATTCCGGCGTTATTGATCAAAATATCCAATTTTCCCTGCTCGCTTTCAATAATTTTCTTCGCTGCGAAAATTGAATTAGAATTTGTAACATCAATTTCAATGGCTTTGACGTTTTCATATCCATTCTTTTTTAACTCGTCTGCAACTTCATTTCCTTTTTCTAAATCACGACTTCCTAAATAAACAAACAATCCTTTTTTCGAAAGCTGTTTTACTGTTTCTAAACCAATACTTCTGTTGGCTCCTGTTATTAATACTGACTTCATTTTTTACTGTTTTAAATTAACAATACAAAGGTGATTCCTTTAAAAATGAAATCATTTGTCATTTGGCAAAAAGCAATTTAACGGATGTTTTTTCTAATTCTGCTCAAAGAAGATTGTGTCATACCTAAATAAGAAGCAATATAAGAAAGCGGAATACGATTTACACCATTAGGATAAATTTTTAGAAACATCAAATAACGCGTCGTAGCATCTTCTGAAACCAGAGGACTTCTTCTTTCTACTTTCTGCATCAACGCTCTTGAAATAATTTTATTTACAATCGCCTGCCACGGAATGATAATATCCAAAAGTTCTTTCCAGTCTTTTTTAGAAAAAACCAAAACTTTGCAATCAGTCACCGCCTGCACATAAGCGTTTGAACAAATATCATTATTAAAACTCTCTAAATCGACCACCAGATTATTTTCGTCAATAAAATATTTGGTAATTTCTTCGCCTTTGTTATTGTAGTAACAAACCCGAATAACACCTTCCAAAACAAAACCAACCTGCTGGGCAATTTTCCCTGCTTCCGAAAAATATTCGTCTTTTAAAAGTTCCAGCTCTCCAGCCTTTTTTGTAATTAAGTCAATTTGCTGTTGGTTTAAATCACCAAACTGCAAAATGTAGTCTATAAATGCTTTCATAACGGCAAGTTAATCAAAGTTGTTTTTACGTGATTTGCCATTTGGCAAAAAAGTCATATCATTTTAGATAATTCAGTTTCCAGTTTATCAAAGTTCTCTTCGTTTTTATCAACTACAAATGGTTTCAGCTTATTGCACTCTTCCGGCGTATCAAAAATCATTTTAAAAACAATTTTAGTTTGATTATCATTACGGGCACGGATTAAAAATCCGCGCTATCTGGGGTTTGTTACAGTATTTTGATTTTTATTGCTTTACATACTTTGTGGGCACGGATTGCAAATCCGCGCTATCGGGTGTTTATAAAATATTATCAGAACTTATTCAGTTTCCTTTAATTGATGCGATAGATTTAAATCATCAATATAATCCTTAAATCTCTCTAAGTTAACTTTTGGTGATGATCTTATCTGATCCTTTCTCCCTGCCTCATCTACTACTCCTGGCTCAATTTGATTAAAATTACGTGGCTTTGAATTTGGATACAAACCAATATCTATCATGTATGCACTATACCTCTTTCCATCAGATGGAGCTGAACTTGTATTTGAATCTACAAGATGTAATAATCGCAAATCAACTAATTCTTTGACAGCTTGCTTTATTTGACTATAATCTCCCAAATCATTATTTGATACTAAACATATGTTAGTATTCTTTTCTGTTAGCATAAAATTACGCAGAAATTTAAGATAATATTCAAGAAGATCCTTTTCTTCTGCTGTATCCCTTTTAAAGTTTTCCAATTTAATAGGGTAATTTTCTATTGCAATTTCATTAACATCAGTTTTTGTGATTATTGATTTACCTGAAATAATATTATTACAGAGCTTTATAAAGAGTGACAAAAAATCTCTGGGAACTCCACCTGAAGCTAAACAAAGTTGCTTAAAAGCATTATCAGAAATAAGTGTTTTTAAATCAACTCCTGCATTGGAATTTCTATTTGCTTGAATCAATAAATCCCACATGAAATTTGATAACGCTTGAAATTGATCAAGTGTATAATCTAACTCTATTGGTTGAGCATCATGCCCTATTTCAATTCCACTAATAATTCCATTTACGTGACTATATAAAGCTGATCTATGCTTAATTGTAGCAACTTTCAAATATATAGGAGTATCTTTTGATAGCCTATGAAAAAAATCCACAAAATTTGATTGATCTGATTTTTTAACAAAATAAAAGTCATCTAAAACTAAATATATATGTTTATTATCAAGAAACTTAGAAATTTCAATTACTATCTTTTTTAATTCAGTAAGTTCATTTCTCAAATTATTAAGCTTGTTAATTTGCAAAGATTTTTGCGTTTCCGTTGCATAAACATTTTCATTTGAAGCATTTAATTCACTTCCAGCAGCACTAACTTTAACTGAAGCACCAGATTTATCAGAACCGCTTCTTTTTATACTCTCATCATAATTATCCGGGAGTAATAATTGTGACTTAAATTCAGTAATTTTCTTTCTCACTTTTTTTGACAACTTTCGTGCCTTGTAAAATTTAATTACCTCATACCAACTTGTGTGACTTTTAATATTTAATTCAAGTTGCTAGTTAATTGATTTGTTTAATTGGAGTCCAAACACAAACAGAGTTAACTTTATTAGAAAACCTTCAAGTGTAACTGCATGTATTGTTCTAGGAAACATTTTCTTGA